>OZ260079.1:5496513-5801875 GCA_965284365.1 Phragmitibacter sp. | reverse complement strand
CGATATACCCTCCGCAGGCAGATATCTGGGGGTGATTTTGATGGCGGAGGAGAATGTCACCAACAACACTGTGGCTCCGGAGTTTGACGGCCATTATGCGGATGATGTCACGCTAAGCCTGAGTTTCCCGAATTTCGCACCGACGTTTGCGAATACCACCAGCGTAGGTGGGACGGCGGTGAATCCGGTGCTGACAGGGTTGACCCTGGGAACCTTGACCCTCAACTACGCGCCCACAACGGGTGCGGAACTTATGCTGGTGAAGAACACGGGGCTGGGCTTTATTACCGGGCAGTTCAGCAATCTGGCGCAGGGGCAAAACGTAACGTTGAGCTACGGTGGGGTGAACTATCAGTTCGTGGCGAACTACTATGGCGGTAGTGGGAATGATTTGGTTCTGCAATGGGCGAACACACGGGTGATGGCGTGGGGGAACAATGGCCAAGGCCAGATGGGCAACAACAGTACCACCAATAGCAGCGTGCCCGTCGCGGTGAGCGGCAGTGGGGTGCTTGCGGGCAAGACTATCACATCCGTTGCAGTGGGAGAGTATCATAGTGTGGCGCTATGCTCGGATGGCACGGTGGCGGCTTGGGGGTTTAATGCCCTTGGGCAACTCGGCAATAACAGTACTACAGATAGCAGCGTGCCGGTGTTGGTCCACACAAGCGGGGCTCTCGCCGGTAAGAAAGTAATTGGCGTCGCTGCAGGAACTTGGCATAGCATGGCACTTTGCTCAGACGGCACAGTCGCGGCGTGGGGCGGTAATGGAGACGGTCAACTTGGCAATGGGAACACGTCACAGAGCAATGCGCCCGTAGCAGTAAGCACCAGTGGAGTGCTCTCAGGGAAGACGGTTGTGGGCATTGCTGCGGGACTATCTCACAGTCTAGCGTTATGTTCAGACGGCACAGTGGCAGCTTGGGGCTATGACATTTCTGGCCAGCTCGGGAACAACAGCACCACGCAGAACAGTTCCCTGCCTGTGGCGGTGAGTACGGCAGGGGTTCTAGCGGGCAAAACGGTTACCGCCGTTTCGGCAGGGGGCTTTCATAGTTTGGCGTTGTGTTCAGACGGCACGGTGGCAGCATGGGGTAGAAACACCGGAGGTCAGCTTGGCAACGGGGGCCAGTTCGATACTGGCGTTCCCACGGCAGTAAGCAGCACTGGGCTGCTGGCTGGAAAAACCGTTATTGCAATTGCTGGGGGATCGCAATATACCTTGGCCCTGTGTTCAGACGGCACGGTAGCGGCGTGGGGTTACAATGTTTCCGGTCAGCTTGGCAACAATAGTACTGCACAGAGCAATGTGCCAGTGGCGGTCAATGCCGATGGGTTCCTGGCGGGAAAAAGTGTGAGGTCCATCAGGGCTGGTGCGCATCATAGTTTGGCGCTTTGTTCAGATGGCACGGTGGCATCTTGGGGCTTAAACGGAGCTGGCCAGCTCGGGAATGCCAGCACCACCTCGAGCTTGGTACCGGTGCAAGTGAGCATGAGCACGCTTCTGACAGGCGAACGTTTCGCTGAGATCACTAGTGGCAGCGCAGGCTCTCATGTCTTGGCGTTAGCCGCTGCACCGCCGACGCCAGTGGTAGCCACGCTGGGTGCAACTGGCATTGCGCAGAGTACAGCCACGCTCGTCGGCACCGTGAATGCGGCTACGGGCAGCGCCACGGTGGTCTTCGACTACGGTCTTGATATGAACTACGGAGGCATGATCGCCGCGGCGCCGTCGCCGGTCACAGGCAATAGCATCACTGCTGTGAGCGCAGCCGTATCAGGACTCACGCCCAACACTACTTACCATTATCGTGTGCGAGCCAGCAGCGCAGGCGGCACGTCGAATGGCGCGGACTTCACCTTCACCACCTTGCCTGATACCACGGGTCCGACTGGCGGCATCTTGACACTTTCTCCGGCCTCGCCGGTCGATGCCAACGCTTCGCTGAGCGTTTCCTTCTCTGGTTGGACTGACGACTATTCGCTGCCGCTGAGCTACGCGGTGTTCATCGATGATGTCATCGTTTCCACGCAAGGCAGCCTGGCGTCGCGTAACCTCACTGCTCCGTCTGCTCCAGGAGCCCATACCTTGAAGGGCCGCATTTATGATGCGGTAGGGAACTATACGGAAACTTCGACGCAGAACTTCACGGTGCTGACGTCGCAGGAAAGCTGGAAGAGGACTCATTTCGGGACGACAGGGGACACTGGTGATGCGGCGGACGGTGCTGATCCGAATGGCAATGGAATCAAGAACCTGATCGAGTACGCACTCGCCGGAGATCCGGTCGGCAATACGGTGGGCGTGGGCATTCTCCCGCAGGTCTCGCAGAGCTCCGGTAGCACACTGCAGCTCAGCTTCACACGCTACCTCGACCGAGCCGATCTGACGTTGACGGTGCAGGCTTCCAACTCGCCGACTGGCCCCTGGACGGATCTTGCCCGCAGCACGGGTGGCGGTGCGTTCGTGTTGATCGAGTCTGGAGCCACTGTGTCTGAAAGTGGCAGTGGCAATAGCCGTAGTGTGACCGTCACCGACTTGTTTCAGATGTATGATCCGGCGCATCCCAGACGGTTCATGCAGTTGGAAGTAAAGCGGTGATCAGTGTGCGATGGGGCAGGTTCAGTGGTTGTTTTACTGGATGGTGAGTTCTTTAATCATTCCGTCGCGAAGGAGGAATTCGAATTCAAGCTCAACTGGGCTTCCAGGGAATTGACCGGCGACGCAGACCTTAAGCGCCTGCTTGTCGTCCTTCTCCGTGGCGCTGATCACGGTGGCGTGAGGCTGATACTTCTCGCTGGCTTCTGCATTCCAGGTCTTGATAGCATCGGTTCCAACATGGGTTCCGCCCTCGTCGTGGACGATGGCGTCGGTGGTGAAACAGGCCGAGACAGCGGCAGCGTCAAAGCGGTTGGAGGCTTCGAAGTAACGGCTGATTGCGTCGGGCAGGGTGGTCGTGGTGTTTGTGTTCATGACAGGAACGTATGCGGCTGGGCGGGATAGCTCCAATTCCTTCTTTTTCGTCTTGTTCATACTTTTAGTATGAGCGATCCTGCGACATGGAACTGCGCCATCTCCGGTATTTCATCGCGGTCGCGACGCAAGGATCTTTCAATCGTGCGGCGCAAAGTCTTCACCTGACACAACCGGCGCTGAGCAGGCAGGTGAAGGATCTGGAAGAGGAACTGGGTGTGCTGCTCCTCATCCGCAGGAACAATTCGATAGCACTGACGGCATCGGGCAAACGCTTTTACAAAGATGCGTGCGAGGTGCTTAACCGTGCGGAGTTGGCCGTGCAGCGAGCGCGCGGCGGACTTCGCTCCGAGGTCTTGAAGGTCGGCTATGCGCCCTCAGTGACGGCGGATATTCTTCCTCGTGCGATGAAGCGGTTCCATGCAGAACAACCGCGTGTGCGAATCGAGCTGACTGACCTTTTTCCGCAAGACATGACACGCATGGCGGAGAATGGGGAGTTGGACGTTGTGATCACGCTGGAACCTTCTGTTTTGTCCATTCGCAATTTTCACTGGGAGGAACTGCGCCGCATTCACCTCGTGCTGGTGATGCCAGCGGGGCATGATCTTGCCAAACAAAAGCAGATAGCGCCGCAGTCCTTGTGTGACGTTGCTCTTGTAGGTCTGGCTCCGGAGAGCTTTCCCGACTATGTGCCGCACCTTAAAGAGATCCTGAAGCCATATGGGGTGAAACCTCGCTTTGTGACGCTGGAACGGGATGGAGTCTCCACGATGCTGGCTACTCTGGAAGCGTATAGTGCAGCGGCGATTGTGGCGGAGAGTTCGCTGGAGGCGATGCCGCGTTCTCTTGTTTGCCGCCCTTTTAAAAAACCGGGATTTGAGCCGGTGATCGCCATGATCGGGTGGAGCGTCGTCGATGCGAAACCGCCGGTAAGTTGGTTTGCGCGAATCTTGCAGGAGGAGGCTGCTGCGGCTCGGAAGAAGGAGAGGGTGAGGCGGGGGATGAAGTAAGGTGAGGTAGAATGTTCTTGGTTCTTGGATTGGTGGCTGAGACCGGGGTGGGGTGACGCTTTGAATTCACCGCGAAGGCGCAAAGGCGCGAAGGTTTGAAAGGGATGGAGGGATGTTTCGGTTACCTTGTTTTATGGGCGTGTGCAGACGTCTTGGCGATGGGTGAGTTCGGGCCGATGCAGTTCATGCAGTCGCGCGGCGAATCATCGTTGCCGTTTGTTAGGATCGTCCGCCGCATCCCGTAGATGGCTGGTACACCTTTCAAGATCCGATAACTCATGCGCCGCCTGCTTCTACTGCCATTATGTTCTGTGTCGCTGTGCCTGTCTGACCTGACGGCGGTGTCTGCGCAGGAGGTTCCCGTGTTGCGTGGTCTTAGCCGCAGTCATTTGTTGGAAGTGCGCACGGCGTTTGGTGCAATCACCACAGCACAGTCAGCCGCTGAGTGGGATGGCCGACGGGCGGAAGCGCTCGTGGCGTTCCAATCCGTGGCAGGTCCAGTGCCCGGCCCAGAGCAGCGCTGCCCGCTAGATGTGCAGGTAGCGGAGGAGGTGGACTGCGGTAGTTACCTGCGGCGGCTCATCAGCTTTGCATCCAGTCCCGGCGGCCGCACGCCTGCTTATTTATGCATTCCCAAGGCAGCGTTGAACGGGCCGCCCGTTCCTGCGGTGCTCTGCCTGCACCCCACGGAAAATAGCATTGGCCATCAAGTCGTTGTCGGTCTGGGTGGCAAGGCGAACCGCCAATATGCAGCGGAACTGGCGGAGCGGGGTTTCGTGACGATATCTCCGAGCTATCCACTGCTGGCGCAATATCAGCCTGATCTGGAAAAGCTGGGTTTTACGAGTGGTACTATGAAAGCTGTCTGGGATAACATGCGCGCGCTGGATCTGCTCGAAACGCTGCCTTTTGTTAAAAAGCAGGTGGGGTTTGCCGTGATCGGTCACTCATTGGGCGGGCATAACGGGATCTACACTGCGGCCCTCGATGCACGCCTGAAAGTGGTGATTTCGAGCTGTGGTTTTGATTCCTTTCTGGATTACAAGGGCGGCAACCTGAAAGGTTGGGTGCAGCAGCGTTACATGCCGAAGATGGCCGATTACCTGGGTCATCCGGAACGCGTGCCGTTTGATTTTGGCGAGCTAATCGCCTGCATTGCCCCTCGTCATTTCTACGCCAGCGCACCCATGCATGATGACAATTTCGACTGGCGCAGCGTGGACCGTATGACCACCGCTGCCCGGGCCGTCTATGCGCTCCATCAGGCAGAGGGCAGGCTAATCGTAACACACCCGGACTGCGGTCATGACTTCCCGGATGACATTCGCCATGCGGCCTACGAGTTGATCGCGCAGGTGCTAGGTTCGCAGGGGAAATAGCTTTTGGACGGAGGGTGCGCGGCGCTCTGCTAACCAAGTGATCTCAGAACGTTGAAAGGCGTCGTCAGGTTTGCTTTCCCATCATGAGCACCTGTGCCAGAGGGAACGGTTCGTTCCTCCCTGCGAGGCAGACGGCGCTTGCTCCGCCCGAACAGCAGCGATGCGACGATGGGGTTCATGACCATGAGGCGGCCGAGGAGCCAGCAGACGCCGGCGGCCCACGTCCCAATGAGGAGCGCCATCATATAACTCAGGACTGAACCGGAGAAGTGCGTATTCGAAGCCAGCCGGTCAACGAAGACGAAGGCATAAGTCTGCAGGATGTAGATGTAGATCGAGTCCCGGCCGAGTGCCTGTAATGCGACTTTCAGCCTCTGAGGAAGAAATGCATAAACTCTGGTCGAAATGGCCAACACGCAAATGGAGCCAAAGATGCCGCTGGCGAAGCGGAGTGCCACGTGATGCCAGTTGCCATGGCCAAGAGACATGCCGGAACTGTAGATAAACGTATCTGCATTCCATAGGAAGTAACATACCAATGCTGCAACAAATGTGGTGTATACCAATGGCCGGCAATGCATGAACCTGGCTGCCTCACTCCGTCGAGCCGCTACGAGGAAGCCGACCTGGAAGAAAGGATAAGTGAATTTGAACATCACCAGGTTTCCGGTATCGGGCAGGAGAAGAACCGCGACAAGCGAAAGGCTGTAAGCAACCCAGAAAAATCTGCCGGTATATTTCAGGGCGGCTGTCAGGATGATCGAGGCGAGCAGAGCCCAGAGGAACCATAATGTGCCGAGAGCCTCATGCGCGGTTTCAAGCGGAAGCTGGCCTAGGGGAAAGGGGTGCAGGGCTATGAAAACACAGCACTTGAATAAGACAGCCCAGGCGACAATTGGCACAAGGTAAGACCTTGCTTTGCCTGTCATGATATCCCATAGCCTGGACCTCATGATAGCCGGGTGACAGAGATAACCACTCAAGCCCATGAAGAGCGGCATGTGAAAGGAGTAGATCGCCTGAAAGAAGGGGTCGGACCACTGAGCCCCATGCGGCAAAATGACAAACTGCAGCACGTGGCCGGTCGTCACTAAGATGATGAGCAGACCTTTTAGGTAGTCGATTGTTTGATCGCGTTCCATTTCTGCGTATCAGTATCCTATCGTTACGTAACTATTAATAAGTCCTGATTGTGTTGATATTATTTTTAAAGGATTGTATTGGCGTCAGTTGGTAACTATGTAACGGGTATATCTTCCTCGCAAGCGAACCGTGATGGTTCTGCCTACTGAACTTAGGCGGCAACGTCAACGGCCAGGCTCCGAACGCGGCCGAGTGCTTCCAGGACTTTCTGCGTCAAGGTGTGTATGCAGAACGGTTTCTGGATGAGCTCGATTACCAAGCCGTCCGATCGAGCAACCGCTTCCGCCATCATGGTGACCGACCCGCTGCAGAGAAGAATGGGCAGCGATTTATTCTGCCTGACAAGTTCTTGAATAAACTCTGGGCCAGCCATGACAGGCATGTTGAGATCGAGAATCACTAATTCAATGCGATTATCGTCTTCACACAAGAGGGCTAACGCCTCCGCTCCGTTGGCTGCCAGTTGCACACTAAGTCCCGCATTGGTGAGTACCGTCTTAAGGAGAACACGAACGGCGCTGTTGTCATCCACGGCAAGAACATAGCCAGATGCGGGAGGGGGAATGGGGCACGTATTCATGGACAGCGGGTAATCGCTGCGGGTGCCTACACGCGCCTATCTTTTGTATCTCCTCGAAAGACTAACCATGTTTCCGAACGTGGACCCAACGTCGTTGTGTTGAGACTGAGATTCATTGCTGGCTTATCCGCGAGGCTCAAGCCCGGTCCGTCGGAGCAGGGGAATCAGGAAAGCTGTTATTCTGCGGTCGGGTGACCGTTTCGAGACGCTATGCGCATCACGGTGTCGACCAAGTCGGTGGGGCTGACGGGTTTGGCGAGGAAGGCATCGAAGCCAGCATCAAAGGCACGTTGGCTGTCATCGGATTTGCCCATGGCGGTCAAGGCGGTTGCTGGGATTTGTGATGTCGATGGTTCGGACATCTTGCGCACGGTTTTGATCAACTCAAAGCCATCCATACCCGGCATGCTCAGGTCGCTGATCAATGCATCAAAACGTCCCGCGGTGAGTTGGGAAAGGCCATCATGGGCTGAAGACGCCACTGAGACGGTGGCGCCGTGCTTGGTTAGAATATTCTCCACCAGGCTGAGGGAATCAGGATCGTCGTCCACGACCATGATCTTCCTGCCCGCAAGGTGAAGGTGGATGGGATCCTTCAGGGATGGTCTTGCCGCTTCGATCGGAGGAGGGATGGACTCCGCGATGGGCAATTCAATCAAGAAAGTGGATCCTGTGTTCTTGCCGTCGCTGAACGCCTGCACAGTTCCTTCGTGCATCTCTACAAAACTGCGAACAATGGCAAGCCCCAAACCGAGCCCTCCATAAGAGCGGGTGGTGGATGAATCTGCCTGGCGAAATTTTTCGAAGATGAGCGGAAGGAACTCTGGATCGATGCCGATGCCTGTGTCGCGAATGGACAATCGAATGACAGCGTCGAGTTTCTCTATCCCCACCAAGATGCGACCAAAGTCAGGAGTGAACTTCACGGCATTGCTGAGGAGATTCCATGTCACCTGTTGCAGGCGAGCGGGGTCTCCATAGACCGGCGCCATTTCTTCTCCAAGGGAGCTTTCCAGTTGGATGCTTTTTGCCTCGATGAATGGGCCGATGGCTTCCACTGCATCTCTGACGACCTCACGTAGATCCAGGGTGCGCTTGTCCAACCCCATCTTGCCCGTAACGATACGGTTCATGTCCAGGAGGTCTTCGATGAGCCGGGCCTGCATCCGACCGTTGCGCTCGATCACTTCCAGACCTTTTTTGACTTCTTCAGCCTCGTCCAACTCGTTTTTGAGCAGAGTGGTCCAGCCCAGAATGGCGTTCAGCGGGGTGCGTAGTTCATGCGAAAGTGTCGCCAGGAACTCATCCTTCATTTTATTGGCCCGCTCAGCAGAAGCGCGGGCTTCACTTTCGTCGGCCAGTAGTTTTTCCCGCTCCTGTTCGGCGCTTTTCCTGGAGGTGATGTCCGCGACCGTTCCGATGATGCGTGTGACTTTGCCTTCGCTATCGGTAATAGCTCTTCCTTTGGACGAAAGCCAAAGGGTTTGATGATCGGACGTGATCATTTCAAAGGCTTCATCAATATCCCTTCCCAGAAGCGAAGCCGTTCTGAAGGTCGTGAGCATCCGCTTACGATCCATGCCACGGATTCTTTTTAAGACGGTCTTCCAGTCCGTTTTGATGTCTGGAGGAAGGCCAAGCATTTCGGCAGCACGACTTGAAAACTGCCAGCTTTGCGTGTCTGCCTGCCAGTCCCACTCGGCCAACCCTGCATGCTCCATCGCGAGTGATAAGCGGTTTGCGGTTAAGCGAAGCTCAGTCTCGGATCGCCGGTGCTCATCGACTTCCCGGCTGAGCTGATCTGCAAGGCGGGCGGTGCCGGGCAGACGCATGGCCACTGGAAGAATCTGGATGAGGGCAATGACTGTCGACCAGGAGACGATGGCGGTGGCCAGCTTCATGGTGCCTGAGAGGCGGTACCATGGATGCCAGAACAGCGTGGCATCGATCAAGTGTGTGAGGCCGCAGAAGAGGATGAAGGCGGCGAAAAGCCAGTAGAGTTTGCGGAAGGCGACCTCCTGTTTTTTGACAACGGTGTAGACGATGATGGATAAAGGGATCGCAGCATAGGCTCCAAAAATACCCAAGTCGGAGAGGACGTGGAGCCAGCCGTGACCTTCCGTCCAGTCACCGCATTGCCATCTCGGAGGAAAGCCGGACGTATCGAAGAGCTTTTGGAAAAAGTCCGTCATGAGGTCCGTGATAGTGGTTTGGTTCAATCTCCCTGCAACCGGAATCGGGGAGCTATCGGCAGCACCTTGTCAGGGTGCAAGTGGGGTGGCGCGCTCTTCCTGCGGCATGGAAGAACCTTAAGCCGCTTCTTGAGGCCGCATGTCACCGATTGAGGAGGAGACGCCGGGAGCGCTGGGATGAGGAAAAACCTCATGAGTGAATTAGAGTCGTTTAGGCTTGCATTTTATTAAGTAATCTTAAGTATTCGCTCATGGAAAGACCAAAATGGTTTTCGGTCAGACTTAGCCTCGGAATGACGGGGTCTGTGCAAGCAGACGGTTATGTGAACCGTGAAAAGTGGGTCTATTTCTTCCAGGGCTCACAAGACAATGTCGTCGCGCGGTACACCAAAGCGATGGTCTTGTCCGTCGAGGAAATCGACGTCAACCGGCGGACAGGGCACAGTCACCTGCCACTGGAAAATGGAACCACCAAAGTCTGATAGCTTACCTACGGCTGATGTGGTAGCGCGGTTAGGGGTTATCCGCGCTTTGATCCGTGAGACATGAGGTATTGACTGCTGCCATTGCTCCAGACACGGAGCAACACGCTGTCACCATGCAGTTTGCCACCGGCCTCAATGGCTTCATCGGTGCTGCTGACCGGCTGCCGATCAATTTCCAGGATTACATCTCCGGCTCGAAGGCCGGCGATGGCTGCCGGTGCGACGGGCTCTACATCCGCCACTAGGACGCCTTCAAGTTGTGAGGGGAAGTTGAGTTGCCTCCGCGTCCTTCCATTCAGATCTTCAATGGTGATTCCTGCGAGCGGAGCGACCTTGGAAGGGGAGTCATCCACTTGCTTGCGTGTTTTTTCGCTCACGCGTGCCAGTCTCTCGACTGGACTACTTCCCAAGCGTAGCGTCAGGGTGACGCTTTGCCCATTGCGGATGACTTTGAATGGCACCTCAACACCCGGAGCTGTTTCAGCCCCGAGGAGGCGCAAGTGCCGGCTGTCGACCACTTTTTTGCCATCAAATTCAATGACTACATCGCCTTGTTGGAGTCCTGCCTCCGCAGCAGGAGAGCGCGGGGTGACATCTGCCACCAAAGCGCCGCTGCTGTCTGACAAGCCAAAGGCTTTGGCCAGGTCTTCTGTCAGAGGCTGGAGAGTGTAGCCGATATAGCCGCGCGTCACACGCCCTTCGGTCACCAAGCGTTTCATGACGGAACGCGCCTGATTCATGGGAATGGCAAAGCCAATGCCCTGGCTGCCGCCACTTTTGCTTAGGATGGCACTGTTGATGCCGACCAGCCTGCCGACGGCATCGACCAAGGCTCCACCGGAATTGCCGGGGTTGATTGATGCATCCGTCTGAATAAAGTCTTCATAATCGACGATGCCCATCCCGCCGCGCCCTTTTGCGCTGACAATGCCCATAGTCACAGCCTGTCCCACTCCAAAGGGGTTGCCGATGGCAAGCACGACGTCGCCCACTTCGAGGGCGTCGCTATCGGTTACGGTGATTGCTGGGAGGTTCTGAGCTTCCACCTTGATGACGGCTACATCGGTCTGAGGATCGGTGCCCACGACTTGGGCATTGTAGATGGTTTTATTATCTGGTAGAGCCACCCGGATTTCGTCAGCGGCTTCAACGACGTGATTGTTAGTGAGGATATAGCCGTCACCGGTGACGATCACTCCGGAACCCAAGCTTTGTTCCCGGCGCTCACGAGGGACACTCTGGAAGCCGCCCGGCATCCCGAAAAACTGCCGGAAAAAAGCGTCCTCCAGCGTCAGACGCGTGTTCTCACGGATGGTTTTTGCCGTGTAGATGTTGACGACGCTGGGCGTTACTTTCTTGACAATACTGGCATAGCTGACCGACTCCTTCCGCGCTGAATTGATGCTTGTCGAATCGACTCTCAACTGTGGCTCTGTGCGGCCGAAGGCGAAAGGTGGAAGGCCCATAAGAAGCAGACATGCGGTCAGCCGTTTCAGTATGGGCCATGGTTGAGTGCGATGAGGAGTCATGGAAGGAATGGGTTAAGCTGTTTGGTGAGAGGCTGATTTATGCGTGGGCCCGAGCCGTGCTAAACGTGGAAACTCACTCGTCCTCACGGGCGATCATCCTCCTCAGCGAGATTCGGCTTTTGGGAGAGTGACCACCAGCATGTCGGCTTTGCGCTGGACCTCCATCTTGTGAGCATGCACCGGACCGGGAAGGGCGATGCGCTGGGTGTAACGTGCGCGATGGATTGTTGGGGCCATAGGCACCGGATTAGGCTGCAGGGAGAAGGAGTCCTCGCTTTCCGCATCGACCAGGAGCGTTTCACCTTCGACATTTACCGTCACGTTCTGCATGGTCCTTCCGGGCAGGTAGATGCGGACGATATGATCATTGCCTTCCGAACTGATCTGATAGGTGGAGGCAAAGCGATGCTCATCGAACCATCCTTTGTAATTGGAAAGCGGCCGGAGCATGCTGAAGGAGTCCTCAAAAATGCGATCCATTCTTTGGCGCATGTCTTCCATGCTCTTCATGACTTCCTGATCCCGGCGGAGTAGCGAGGCGCCTTCGTTATCGGAAGATGACCGCGGTACGTTGTCACGCGACGGTGGTGGAGTTCCTGCTTTGGGAACGGTCACCATGATCAGATGGTTGTCTGTCTGACGATCGACCTGAGGCGTGGCATCAGAGGGAACATTCCGCAGCGCGATGGTCTGTTCATATCGGCCAGCATTAGCTTCTTCCGGCGCCATAATGCGCAGTTCATTGCCCTGTAGATTGATCTCCACCTTTTCCAAGGTCCTGCCGGGCACACTCAAACGCAGCGTGTAGCTCGTGTCCTGTTCACGGAGATCCGCCGATACGATGGACTTGGCCCCTTTACCGGGACTGAGGTTTTTGAAAGTGTCGCGGAAAGAGTCCGACATTTGTTGCTGCCACTTTTTCAAGGGCAGAAGCAGGCTTTCGTCTCCCTTTTTGGAACTTTCGGAGCCTGCAGCTCCAGAGAGACTGATGGTGGTGAATATTGCGGCGGCAAGTGTCAAAGGCAGCGCGACTGGCCACACACGCGATTTCATATGGGACGGTGTTTTCATGGTGTGAAACAGGTTAAGGGTTGGAGAAAGTCCGCGGCATCATGTGCCGCGGACATGAATGAATGCCTGGATTTTATGACCCGATCCTCACCTCGATCTGGCGAGGCTTGGCCGCTTCATTTTTGGCTATCTTTATGTAGAGCATGCCATCCTTGAAGTTCGCCTGGATGCTCGAATGATCTGCGTCACTAGGGATGGAGAAGCTACGGGCAAAATTTCCGTAGGAGCGCTCCATCCGGTGATATTTCGTGCTGTCATCCCGAGTGAACGACCGTTCCCCTCGAATACTGAGGAGACCATTTTCCATGGTGACGTTGACGGCATCCTTGGCGACCTCTGGAAGCTCAACTGAGATGAGGTATTCTTTTTCATCCTCCGAGATATCCACGGGGGGCATCCATTCGGCTGCGGTAAGAGACTCCTCGCTGTCACCGTTTGGCCGGCGATTGGGTCCGGGGTGGAAGGCACTGAGAATGCGATGCTGGAAGTCTTCCAGCTCACGCAAGGGATTCCAGCGAGCGACTGAAGCGTTCATTGTCTGTTCCTTTCTGTGGTTGGATTTTCGGCGGAGTTTTGCGATCCCAAGCCTAGTCGTCCGCCTCGGTAGGCCGGGGGAGAGTTCGTGATGCTTGAAACGCAGGCCGAACCTCTAAAGGCATCCCAACAAAGTTTATGCCATTCGTAAAACGTTCATTATGAACGATTGGCCGCTGTGGGTCCGCGAAAAAACGGCACAATCCCGTTCACTTTTGAGAAATTTTGACGCAGTCCGGCTGGGCGATTAGCCGTGCGTGTGCTGCACCGCTGGCCAACTGTCAGGAATGTGATGCTGATTTTTCAGCATCTTAAGTATCAACACACCGAGGGGGGCACCCCATCAGCGTGGCCTTTGCATCAGCCAGCGCATAACGGGCTGATGCCTCAAATGAGATTAAAAGTATCTCAGGCGGGTCTAGGAAGCCTCGCGCACGACGGCGATTTGGGCATCCATACGCGCCATAGTCTGTACGCTGGTGGCCGCTTCCAGGCCTTTCAGGCCGAGATAATTCCGGCCCGTTTTCATCACCAAGCCACGGCTTGCCAGGGAAAGGAGCTTTTCGTAACAGCGCAACCGCAACATTTCTTCGCCGCCACTGACGGCGTTCTTGAGTTTCAGCGCCGCGTAGGTCTTCGCAAAGAGGGCCTGAAATTCGTAGCTTTCTCCATCTGAGAGGATATTAACCAGTTCGTCTGTTACGTGATCCACAACCCGACGTTTGAAGCTTCCAGCTCTCTTGATTGCCATAGGACGACAACCATAGCAGGCTTTATTGAGAAAGCACGCGTAATTGAGACATTCGGGGAATGTTCCATTATAATGTGGAAAAACGTGTGAGGCGTTTTCGCCGGATCTTCAACGAGGATTCCAGCCAGAATCAGGGAGAATGCACCAAAACAAGGCCGGGCATCCAACGAGGGGCGAATCATGGCGAACCCTGTTCGCTTAACATAAAATCAACTATCACTATGGACCTAATCTGGATGCTCATTATTGGCCTTATTGTCGGGGCTGTCGCAAAACTTTTGATGCCGGGGAAAGATCCCGGTGGTTTCCTGATTACCATGGTGATCGGGGTCGTGGGGGCCATGCTCGCTGGCTTTCTGGGCCGCTCTCTTGGGTGGTATAACGAAGGTGAGCCCGTGGGTTTCATTGCCTCAGTGGTGGGCGCGATCATTCTCCTGCTTCTTTATCGCGTCATCAGAGGGCGAAGTGTCAGGAACTGACACTGTCATCCTCCTAAGGGCTCGCTGATTAAGTGGGATGTGCCACGAGCGGCGGATATTGTGCTTGTGGCGGCAGTCTATGAGCCTCTGCTCAAGAGTTGGCCGCAACTATTTCGGGTCTAATCCGAGATAGCTGACCCGGGACGGCCTGCACCTCGGATTTCGTCAACACCACAGGAAGGTTGGCTGTCCTTTTGGCCCCTCGCACGTTCTCGTCTTGTCTTGGTTCTTTATGGAATCCCTTTCGTCACCGTGCTGCCTGATGCGTCACGATCGGGACGTAGCCGACTTCCAGTCCCGGGGGCGGCGCCACGATCAAGGTCGTATCAAGGGCAACTAGTTTGCCACGGGTGGGCGGCGCCATGTAGTCGCGATTCGTCGGCCAATTCGCGTGAAGCTTTTCAACGAAAGCTTGCAGCTTTGTCTTTTTTTCCGCGCTCCAGTTGTATTGCTGAAACGAAGGCTGATCCACGAAACGATACCAAGAGTAGGTGACCACTGAGCCGTCCACGAGCGTGGCTGTGAAAGGGCCGAGTTTCGGGCCGGGTTTGGCCCACGCGCCAACGGTGGGCGAGGTGTAGGGAGCCCCCGTCTCTGCAAGCTTGAATTGCTGTGCGTGCAGTTTGGTTTCCGCAGGCACTTCTGCCGCAGCCACCGCGACGCGTTCTTCGCCGACGTGTTTGTAATATTGCGGGAAAAGTCCTTTCTCCGCGACGTCGTTGGTGAACCACTGCAGGCCCCACACATTGCCCTCGAAGATGCGCGTGTCGAAGGCATGCTCAACGCCCGAGATCTTCTTTCCGGCCTGGTTGTATCGGGTAGTGCGCGTGTTGAGCTTGGGTTTGAAAGCGCCCTTCGCGTCGAACTGCCCGGAGGGGGCGGGACCACCTTCACGCCAAGACTTGAACGCATCGTAGAGTGCGGCCTTCGAGTAGTAAGTGACATCTTGCACGAGGAAGGCGCGGCCTTCGGTGTCCACGGGCCACTGGAGCTTCGGCAGCTTCGAGTAGGCAGTGCCCTGCGCGTCCTGGGCATCGAAGCGCGGCACCGTGTTGATCTCAATCGCGCCGCCGCCTGAGAGACCCGGCCTCGCGTCGAGGCCTCGTCCGTGGAGGAAAGGATAGTTAAAAAGCTTGCCGATCTTGCTCCACGTTTCCGGGATATAAAAGGCGATGGGACCTTTGAAATTCTCGGCGCTGAGGAAGCAGGTCCAGCTCTGGTCGCCTGTGGGCGGCTCACCTGGAGTGGGATCGGTGAAGGGCAGCGCCATCCAAGTGTAGCCGAGAAACTCGCCGTTGGGATTGCCTTGGAACGGTAGTGCGTCGGGAGGAATGAGGAGACGATTGCTTAGTTGCGCAACGCCGAGGCGGTTATCCGGCAGCGCATCGTTGCTATAGAAAAACGACCAGCCCGGCGAGGCAACCTCGTAGTCGTAGCACTGCGGCGTGCCGTTCATGCTGAATTTGGGCGGGCCATAGCGGAAGTGGCTGCCTGCCCAATAGCCCAGCCCTCCTTCTATGGTTTGGAAGACACTGCTCCAGGTGGGACCTCGCTCCATCCACTTGCGGGCCCGCGTGCCTTCCGGCGCGAGCGGCTTGTCTTTGTTGTCGGAGTTGTTTGGCTGAATCCACGTGCTTGGCAGGCCGATCTGGAAATTGGCCAAAGGCTTATCTACCAGCGGCCAGACCGCCGAGTAGAACCCCATGCCCGCGCTGTAATCACCTTCGGGCGGCAGCTTTTCGATGCCGAACCCGATGTAGCCGTGCAGCCCCTGGGAGTGAGAGGTAACTTTGCCGGACTCGTCGGCCACGGTTACAGCGGCGGACAGCAGAACGGTCGTGAGTGAATGGAGGATTATTTTCATAGATACGGCATTGTGATGCGTTCAGGGGCGCAGGAACTCTAGGTTCTTTAAGGTTGGCCTCAGCCAGCCCTTCGCGTGCTCTTCCCTTCATATTCGGCCTGCGCAAAGCTGCGTCGTTGCTCCATCCACTTTCAACGGCTTCCCAAACCACCTTCTAGCCTCCAAACCCTAAATCAGCGTATCCTTAGACCAGTGGGGGGCGAGTTGGCCCCCCATCACCCCTTTTGCTGAGGTCATTACTTTCCAGCAAGAAACTGCAATCATATTTGCCATGAGGCTGAAGTCTAATGCTGCCCCCTCTGTCGCTGCATGCGTCTCAGGGGAGGGGGACTTAGTTCCGAATCATGGTGCTTTGGGATTTCTTCGGGTGTAGTCTTCGGATGAAAATCTCAGGCTCCTCGGAAACCCATGATGAAAGGGAAAAAGTTCATGCTTTTTGCGGCGGTCTCGTGCGCCGGTCTGGTGCTGGTTCATGGGGCTGATACCAAGGCCAAGACCAAGTCTGGAGCGGAATCGCAAAAGGAGACGGCGAGCGATTTGCCCGTACCTTTGCCCTTGCCGGCAGGTCCGACTGGGACTGCTGAAGGGGTGAATCCGCTGGTGAAAATACCAGCGGAAGGGTTCACACCTTTTGTGCCGATCTTAGATGGCGACCAGAAACCGGTGCCGCCAGATGACCTGACGGGTTGGCAGATCATGAGGATGCCTGCGAGGGAAAATCGAGATGCGTGTGCAGCATTCTGGTCTCGTGTCGCGTCATCCAGGACGCAGTGGACGGTGATGCGCGATACGGCCTCTGGCGCTGCGAAGGCCGTGGCGGGATTTGTGCCTGAGAAAGCCGCCAATCTGCCGAAGTTCACCATCATGTTGAATGGTGGCAAGCGTGGGGCCGAGTCGCGCGAGCTTGAACTCATGCCCGACGAGGTGCGCAAAGTTTCGGACGGTTGGCTGGTGGCGCAGCGGAAAGATCCGGTGCTGGCGTGGTTCGGTCCAGATGGGAAGCAATCCCGTGTGATCTCCACGGTGGCGGTCGTCAGCCTTACGGCAAGTGGTGATCAATGGTTTGCTCTTTGTCCGGAACGGCGTTCGCTGGTGGAGCTGACGTTCCAAGGAAAAGGACAGGGGGGTGAGAGATGGGCAATGGTGGATTTTCAGAAGTTGCCCGGTCTGCCGCGAGCCATGACGGTGCTGCCGGATGGGCGCTTCTGTGTTGTGACCCAAGATCAGCTTCTCGCGGTGTCTCTGGATAGGAAAGTGGAGGTGCTACTGGCGCATCCCGGGTGGGCGGGATTTAATCCGGGATCGGTCGTTTATGATGAGAAGGCGGATCGGGTGTTTGTGGGATTGAGGCATTTTGTGGCGCGATGTGCGCTGGAGCCGGGTAAGCGCGGGAGTGTGTTGTTGCGGCCGACGGGAGGGTGATGAGCACTCAGGAGAAGTGTGTCTGAGCTGCGGCAAATTGAATTCACACTAAAATAATGTAGATTGCCGTTGACGGGCAGTGATCTTGTGGCATTTTGGCGGGGTGAAGGCATACTTCCTACAGGGAAGCTGATTCACCTTATTGGCCGACCGGACCGTTCGGAGGTTTCACCAGACTCGAAACTTCATTCATTCCGCCTCGCCACAGCGCACCATCACCGCGCGGGGTTCTCAAAGACCGAATTCTCTCTTTTTCATCATCTGTTCGTCGGCTCGCTGAGCTGAGAAGGACCGTGATTTAAGAGACCCCAATTTAGAACTGCTCTTCCTTTACCGGCTGCCAAGCAACTCTTCCTGCGTCGCTCCATCACGACGCGGTTTTTCGCTTCGCCTCCTTCCTTGACCTGCGCACGCCGGTGTCAGCATCATGAAATCCGCTCCCGTTTCTCCTTCATCAATCCAATCCAAACGCCGCCGCAAGGGCATGGCTCTGCTCATGGTGCTCGCCATGCTCGGGCTGATGACGCTGCTGACGGTGGCGTTGTTTTCGCTTTCTGAGAATGAGTTGCGCGGGGCGAGGCAGTATTCGCACGGCCAGCAGGCACGGCACCTGGCGGATGCCGCAGTGGATGTGGTGATCGCCCAACTACGAAAAGGCGCCAACCAGGATGGCAGCAAGGATGGTGTGGAGATCTGGACCTCGCAGCCGGGGCTCGTACGGCAGTATGAAGAGAAGGGATCTCTCAATGCGGCCTACAAGCTTTACTCCAGCTCGGAGATGATCCTGAAGGGCAATAGTGCCAACGGGAGCAAGCTCATCGAGGATGTACCGCCTGAGAAGTGGAACGAAGAAACGCAGCGTTATGTTGACCTGAACCGGCCCGTGGCGCGGGTGGGGCAGGATGGGGAATCGCATCTGCTATTCCCAATCATCGATCCGCGTGCCATGACGGGTGGCGCCGACGCGGTGCGGGGGTTCAAGTATACCGATGAGTTCGTCAATAAGGACAAGATCGACGGTGTGGTGACGACTCCGGGCGATGATCAGCGTCTGCCCATGCCGGTGGAGTGGCTGTATCAGCTCAAGGACGGCACGCTCGGCACGCTGGATGATAAGAACAAGTTTGTCGGTCCTGTGAAGCCCACCAAGGACAATCCTATAGTGGGGCGTCTGGCCTTCTGGACGGATGATGAATCCAGCAAGGTGAATGTGAACACAGCCTCCGAGCCGACCTTCTGGGCGCCGCCCACTTTCTTCCATGAGCGGGAGTGGGACTGGGCGAAATATCAGCCGGTGAATGGTGAGTTTCAGCGGTATCCCGGCCATCCTGCCACGACGGCGCTGAGCCCGATCCTTTTCCCGGACAAGAGCATTCCTTCGCTGGACGCCACTCTGACTGACCGCAAGAAAACGTCTGAAGACAAAGAGCGCATTTATGCGCTGATCCCAAAGATCGGCAGTGGCGGCACGAAGGGTGCGACGGTGGAGTATAAAAACTCCGGCATCGCCCCTGTGGATCTTACCATCTCAAGGAAGGAGCATCTCTATGCGAGTTTGGATGAGTTCCTACTCAATGACGCTCGTGAAGACCAGGACTTCGGCACGCTAACCTCGACTGCTGCGGAGACTCTGCAACGCACGTCCTTCTTCTTGACGGCGAACAGCCGTTCGCCGGAGTCGAATCCTTTTGGGCAGCCGAAGGTCGCCATCTGGCCATACAACCATCGCGGAGCAAACTACCGCAATCCGTTTGATAACGTCATCGCCTTTTGCTCCACGCTGCGGAAGGCCCAGAGCGTGCGCCGCTACATGTTTGAGCGTGGCTTCGCTGACTCGCCCACGGACGATATCAACCGCACGGAGAATCAGGAACTGCTGAACTACCTGACGGGTCTGCTGCAGCGTAAAATCCCGGGGTTTGCGCTTAGTTCATCTGCGGACTTCAAGAAGAAATATGGCGATGATCTGCCCCAGATCCTCGTGGAGGTCTTTGACTATGTGCGCTCGGTGAACCTGCACGATGGTTACCTGGCGGAGCGTGACCTTACCGTCCCAACAGCAGCGACTGGCGAGGCGCAGAACATTCCACTGGGGTATTCCACGACGGATTCGACTGGGCGCGTCCACAGCTTCACCACTTTCACTGATCCCCGAGCCGTGGATGCGAGCAATAACAATGAACTCTACAGTTACCCTGGGCATGGTCAGGTCACGCCCTCGCGCGGCACCGTGAATGGAGAAGGAAAGTTCATTGTTTCGGCCACCACGCCGTCCGCCACCAATATCAACACGCATCTTGGCATTGCGCGTTTTCCCACCATTTCCGAAGTGGGATTGCAGTTCATCTGCTGCGCTGACAATACGGATGATACAAACACCAAGGACATCAACACCCTCAAGAAGAATCCGCTCGACTCGACCGGCAAATCGAAATTTGGCGGTGGCAGTGCCGCAAGGGTGAAGAACAGCTCTTTTGCAGATCCCGTTCTCGATGCCTACAGCAGCGGCGCGGGTGGGCGCTGGTATTCGAATTTTCCTCCGCTCAGCTCTACGACGCCGAATCCGCTTACAGGTATACCCAAAAATACGTCGAAGTATCCAGGCGCTGCTCTTGGTGGCTTCCCCTACGGACCAGACAAGGAGCACCCAGGCTACCAGCCGAAGAACTGGAACTGGCAGTTGCCTGAGGACAAGCCATTGGAGGCAGGGCACAGACTGGTGCAGGCCCGCATGCTGCTGGAGTTCTTCATTCCTGCGGAAGGGTTCACCCTGATCGAGCCGGAGATGACGATCGTGGTGAAGAATTTGAGCACCTTCCAGTTGAACGGGAAGCAGCTATTTCCGGGCAATCCTGCCATCCCTGGCAGTGATGAGATCAAGGTATACACAGGCCGACGTGCCACGCATAACGGCACTACCCAGAAGGGCGGTTATGACATGGGAGTCAAAGGCCTTCTGCGCAATCGTGATGCTCCAGCGCGCAGCACCTTTCCGTCGGGCGGATCCATGCCGGCAGACAATGACTGGGGCAACGATAACTGGACGATCAAGCCCGGCAGCGGCGATGACAAAGAGTGCGTGCTCAACTATGACCTGCTGAGCAACTTTATCGACATCGACGTCGGCTGGAATGGCAAGCTCGGGACGAATGGCGACGGAAGCATGGCTTTGACCGCCGGTGGCGAGATCGAAATAGAGATTCATTCGGGCCACATCGGACGTCAGGTGACTGATACGACGTTGGAGAAGCCGCCAGCATTGGTGCAGACGATCAAGATACAGTTTCCCACCGTCGGTGATGATGCGCGCTTTCTGAAGCCACCCACCCTGGTGCGCAATCCCATCGATGTGGCTGCCGCGACCACGGATGAAGATGACGATGATCCGGCCGCCGCGGCGGAAGGCCCGCCCGCCGTGGAGCCACCTTTCTGGTGGACCTTTTACAAACGCGGCGCGCTGGGATTCCCCACAAGTGCCAAACCTATCAAGGGCTCTCCGGTGAGCAACGTGGGCGGACGTTATGACAAGGAAAGTAGTTCCAAGCCCACACTGCCGTATAAGCTGGCCAACGGTAATGCCGCCGACGATAGCAAGGGTGGCAGCGAACCGCGCAAAGGCGTCTTCATCTATGGATTCGACAGCCGTGACCAGAACGCTGACGTCCCTCCCTCGGCTCCTAACAATAAAGGGGCACCAATTCCCATCCGGCCCAAACGTTACCCCGACGGAACCAATCTGGGTCCAGCAGAGAATGCCGAAGTGGGAGAAGGTTCCGATGTGGTCAAGACCATGGTGCTGAAGCACGGCGATTACCGGCTCGCGGCAGCTCAGGCGGTGGTGACCTCGGATCAGTGGGAGAAGCAGCGGATGTGGGTCAAGAATGGCCGGCGACTGGCGCATTCCTTCAGCAATCAAACGCCGCAGCAGATGCCCGGGTATGACTACGGTGGCACAGACCAGTATAGCAAGCGGATGGTGCCCAATGAGACTGGCAAGACGTATGCGAACAACCGCGTCCCTGACTTTCCTTTGACGCAAACGGCTTCGGATCTGGCGCATCGCTATTACGACTTTGACAATGCGGTGGGGACGTCCCGCGATGGGGCATTTATCAACAAGCCGGATGAGGGTAATTTGGATAAGACGCAAACGGTGAGCTACTTCCTCGCTCCGGCGAAGATGCAGTCCAGCGGGGAGAATTTCTTCACGCCGAATCGCCAGATGCCGTCGCCGGTGATGTTTGGCTCACTGCCCTCTGGCGTGAAGGCGAATGACCCATGGCGCACGTTGCTTTTCCGCCCGCAGTCGGGTCATCCGGGCGGGGTGAATCCGCCCGATCATTTGTTCCTGGAATTTTTCTGGATGCCAGTGGTGGAGCCTTACGCCATCAGCGAGCCTTTCTCGACCGCGGGCAAGGTGAACCTGAACTATCAGATATTCCCCTTCACCAACATCCGCCGCGCGAGTGGCCTGCATGCGGTGCTGGAGAATGAGGTCATCACGGCTGTGCCGGAGACGGACATGGGCGACTACAAGAAGTGGAATGGCACCTCAGGCACCTACTGGACGGATACCTCCAAGATCTGGCACTACAAGGTGGATGTGGACAAGACGCTGGCACAGTTTGACCAGAAGTTCGCCGATGGGGAGGCCTTCATCACGCCAAGCCAGATCTGCGAAATGCACTTGGTGCCGAAAGGCGCGAGCGTCACGGATGCCAGTGGCATGACCAACTTCTGGTCAACGCGCCGCCTCACCGGGGACAATACTCGTGAGCGTCCCTATGCGAACATTTATCCCCGGGTCACCACCCGGTCCAACACGTTCCGTGTGCACTTCGTGACGCAGGTTATCGCCAAGGCGCGCTCGACGGATCCGGAGACCATGGAGGAGGCGGACAAGCCAGTCAGTGAGTATCGCGGTTCGACTCTGGTGGAGCGCTACCTCGATCCTCAACAGACGAATCTACCCGACTTCGCCACGGGAGCGAACAGCCAGAGCCTGGATGAGTTTCACCAGTTCCGCATTCTGCAAACGAAGAAGTTCGGCTCCTGAATCGGATTCTGATCTTACCAACAAACACTCTCGATTAACCGAAAACATCCCAATCATTATCACGACTTAACCCATGAAAACAACACTCCTCTCCCGACGCCTCGCTGCCAAAGGTTTTTCCCTTGCAGAAGTTGCTCTGTCCGTGGCCATCGCGGGCATGGGGCTGACCTCAATTCTTGGTCTTGTGCCCGAAGGTTTAAACACCATGAAGAAAGCGGGCGATGTGGCCACAGAGACGCGCATCACGCAGCAGATCCTCTCCACCCTGACGCAGGCGGAATGGAAGGATGAGAAAGGTAAGGATGTCATCAGCGATCTGGACGGCACGAAGTATTATTATGATGACCTCGCCATGGAAGTCAGCAAGGACGACCCGTTTCTTGCCTACGTCGCCGAGGTGGATGTGCCGGAGTCAGACATTGCGCTGCCCGCTGACTCGATCGGCACCAGCAAGTCGAACGAATACCTCCGCCGGGTGAATGTGAAGGTGACGAACCGTTCATCGCCTTCCTTCAACTTCGACGAGGCAGAGCCTGGCAGCTATCGCCAGTATGCCTCGCTCATCAGCCGGGGCGGACGTTAACTGCGACGACTGGTTACTCTTCATTCTACGCTGCCTCCCCCGGCCTGCCATGCGTTCCCGCACCCCCCGTCCATCTCTGCGCCATTCTCCCGGTTTCACGCTCGTGGAGATTCTGCTCTCCACAGCACTTACCGCCATCCTCATGCTGGTGTGCGTATCCGCGATGAATCAGACGCAGAAGAGCTGGCAGCAGACGAAAGGCAAGTCCGAGCAGTTCCGCGAGGCGCGGCTCGCCTTTGAGCTGATCACCCGCAATGTGTCGCAGTCGACGCTGAATGTGTACTGGGACTACTTCTACACGAGCACTGGCAGCAATACGCCTGGGGCAGGCATGGCGGAGGAGCCCGCTGCCTATGTGCGGCACTCGGAGTTGCAGTGGCTGTCCGGTCCCGCCATCGATCTGCTGGATGGTGACACCGATTCCGCCGTGAATCCCGGGCACGCCATTTTCTTCCAGGCTCCGCTCGGCTACAGCCTGAGTCACGGCGGCATGAGCAATCTGCTGAATGCGCGCGGCTATTATGTGAAGTTCAGTGATGATGCCGCCGTTACGCCGCCCTTCATGACCGAGCTCGGACGCACACCGAAATACCGTTACCGGTTGATGGAATACCGCCCGCCTTCGGAGAAAATTTCCGCACCCGGACAGACCGCCTATCAGGGGAACACCATCTACACGAAGCCAGAGACCTGGCATCAGGAAGACATCGAAGAGGGGTCGCGCCCGGTCGCGGACAACATTCTGCTCGTGCTCATCTCTCCCCGGGTGACCAAGGATGCGGCCGAAGCGCTAAAGCGGGATACCACCTGGATCGCACCGAAATATGCTTATAATTCCCTCGACCCGGATAACGCCTCGAGTTCGGTCGATGCCATCAAGATCAACAGTAAGGGTGAAGCACAGCAGGGGACGCAGCACCTGCTGCCACCCCTGCTGGCTGTGACCATGGTGGCGGTGGATGAAGCCAGCATGGAGCGGTGGTCATCCCAGATCGGTGACGATCCGGTGGATATTGTCAGCGAGTCTGGCGCAGATTTCGATGATCCCGGCAAGCAGGAGGAGGAGATGACCAAGCTCAAAACCTACCTGACTGAACAGAAGCTGAACTACCGCGTCTTTACCGCCACCGTCCCGATGCGCAATGCCAAGTGGGATGGCCGTGCAAGTTAATCCACTTTGATTGTCAGTCGACTCATGAACTCATTGCTCCCTCATCCGCGCACGGGAAGGTATCGCCAGCGTGGCGGGTTTACGCTTGTGGAAGTCATCGTGGTGATGGTGGTCGTCACCCTGCTTCTCACTGCGGCCACGCCTGCCATTCATGGCATGCTGAAATCCTCCCGCCTCACCACGGCCGGGGACGCACTTTTGGGCCGAATGATAGAGGCCCAACAAATGGCCGTGACGGAAGACACGGATGTGGAAGTGCGATTTGTGGAAACGACGGATCATACGGTGCCCGGGTCACAGGAACGGCTCCGCACGGTCGAGTTGCTGGCGTTTCGTCCTCCGGCCATTGGCGATGCCGAGGATAAAGATTTGGTGAAGACGGGCGTCCGGCTGAATCTCGAGACGGGGCTCGCCCTGAGTCAAAAGGACAAGTTCACTTCCCTTGCAAAGTTGGACTACAAGGAAGGAGAAGCAGATGAGGACGGTGAGAAGGAGCGTTATCTGGCCTTCCGTTTCCGCTCGGATGGTTCCACCGATCTCGCCCCGGGTGATCTTTGGTTCCTTACTCTCATGGAGGAATCCTCCGTGGATTTCGACGAGGTGCCGCCGAATTTCTATACGATCACCCTGGATCCGATCACAGGACGTCTCCGCCCGATGCGGCCGTGATGGATTTCCGAGGAGAAAGACATGTAGAATCGAACTGAACTGCGCATGCCGATGGGACCTGTGCAGGAATCTGGTGGCCGGTGGGATGAATGCCGTGAGCCTCCGCTGTAGACGGGTCCGAGTCGGGTGTTGACCTTTGTTGCTGAAATTGAGAGGCTTGCTGAATCACCAGGAGGTCATCTTCATCATCATGAATGCACCGAAGTCTCGTCGCCAGTTTTTGGAACAGGTGGGGAAGGGGACCCTGCTCGCCACCATCGGTCCCGCGCTCGCTGCCGAGTTTGGGATTTCATCCAGCGCCATCGCCGGAGAGGCTGGCCGATCTCTGGACTTTGGGGCCATGGAGCCTCTGGTGCGCTTCATGCAGGAAACACCGATCGGCCAATTGCAAAGCGGCCTGCATGTCCAGCTTAAGGAAGGCGTGGATCTGAAACGGCTGGTCGCGGCTGGCGTGCTGGCGAATGCGCGCACCTTCGGCGGGGAAGACTATATCGGATTCCACACGCTCATGGCGCTGGGGCCTTCGCTGCAAATGTCGCATTCCATGCCGCAAGGACAAAATGCACTGCCCGTCTTCAAAGTGCTCTACCGCAACACGAACCGTATTCAGGAGAACGGTGGTCGGAGTGACGAAGTGCTGCATCCTCTGCCACCTGTAACAACCACCGCGACCGCGACTCCAGCCGCCATGGCGGCGCAGCTTCATGAAGCGGTCAAACGCAAGGACAAGGCGGGGGCCGAGAAAACCTTTGCCGCCATCATGTCGCAAAGCGCGGACGCTGGTTTTAATGCCTTGTTGGAATGTGTGCAGGATGACACGGAAGTGCACCGCACGGTGCTGCCCTATCGAGCATGGGATTTGCTGAATGTGGTAGGACATGAGCACGCCACTACCATGCTGCGGATGTCCCTGCGGTATTGTCTGGATGCAGAAAGCCGTCGTCGTCCGGAATGGGATGAGCATGCCAGGGTACTCACCAAGCTGCTCGACGAGCATAAGCTGCTAGGCCGGGAGCCCGGCAAAAAGACGCTGGATGACGCGGAGTTGGAGAAGCTCACCATGACGATCTTCAGCGGATCTCCCAGTGATGCTGCGGGCGCCGTTGCGGCGGCTCTGGCGGAAGGGATCTGCCACCTCGATGTGGGTGAAGCGATCTCTCTGGCGGCGAATCAGATCGTGCTGCGGGATCGGGGACGTCCACCGGAGTGGGAAGCTCCGGGCAAACCTCCGGGCAGCGTGCATGGCGACTCCATCGGCGTGCACATCACGGATTCCGTGCATGCCTGGCGGAATCTTTCCGAAGTGAGCCAGGGGCGGAATGTCTTTGCCTGTCTGATTCTGGCAGCGTGGCAGGTCGGGCGGGATAGGGGATTGCAACCCTTCATGGAATGGAAGCCTTCGCCCTCAGACTATCAACTCAGGACGGTGACCGCGAAGGATCAGGCGGTGCTTCTCGCGGATTTGGAGGCCCACATTCGTGGCAATCTGCAAGGTCACGCCAGTGCCGTGGTGCATCGCTGGGGGCAACTAGGACTGCCGCCGGAACCGATCTTCCAGTTATTGCTGCGTTATGCGGTCAGTGAAGACGGCGCGCTGCATGCGGAGAAGTACTATCAAACGTGTTGGGACGAGTTCCACCGCACGCGTCCTGCGTATCGCTGGCGGCATCTTGTCTCGCTGGCCCGTGTGACCACGAGTGAGTTTGGCCGACCTGCGCCTGGGCAGGAGGAGGCGAGGAAGATTCTGGGGGTGTGAGATAGGGATGCGCTGAGGCTTTCCCCCACTGCCGTCAACTAACATCAACCTTGATAGAGCCTAGCTTTAACACTATGGACACTCCAGAACATAGCCCCTTACAATCCGATCCCAACGTAATGGGAGGTACGCTGGTTTTCGCAGGGTCCCGCGTGCCGGCCCAGTCGTTACTGGACTATCTACGTGACGGCTACACAGAGGACCAGTTTCTGGAACTCTTCCCGTCAGTAAACCGTGAAGACGCCGAGAAATTTTTGCGGACTATCCGGAATTCAGGCCGCGCAAAAGAGGGAGATCATGCTCCCTCTGAAGGTTAGGTTCAGCACGGTCCCGCCGATAATATGGAGCGGGACCGCACGCAAACCTGCTGGGTTAAAACAAATCGGAAAAACAGAAAGGCAGCTTAGGACGCCTTGATGTGCGTGGAGACCAGCTTGGTCATCTCGAACATCGTCACTTGCTTCTTGCCGTTGAAGATGACTTTGAGCTTGTCGTCAGCGTTGATGTTGGTCTTCTTCTTTTCGTCCTGAAGCTTGTGCTTCTTGATGTAGTCCCAGATCTTCTTCGTCAGTTCGCCACGGGGAAGAGGGGTGGATCCGACCACAGCGGCCAGAGCTTCGTCGGGTTGCACGGGCTTCATGAGCGCCGCGTTCGGTTTGCGGGTAGTAGTGGTTGCTTTCTTCGTTGCCATAAATCGAAGTTTAAGACGAAAACCGCGAAAACGTCAAAGTTTCTTCGCGCTCTTTACCTAGGGAAATGACCTTTTTCGCAGGTATTTTCGCCATGAAGCCACTTTTTGGCCCTTGCTGGGTGTTGTAAAGGCCTGATTACCAGCCCTCATCGAAGGTGATCGGTATCCTGCTTGGAGGAGCCGGGATGCTGGGCGTGGGCTGGCTATATTTCCAAAAATAGCCGCTAGATCATGCCACCCACCACCGATAAGAGCGTGTCTTTCACCTCGTATTTCGCATCATGTCTCCCAGATCTTTACTTCCCCGTGTCGTTAGCCGCACTTATTTGTCAGGTATTGCAGCAGCTTTCGCTTTGAGCCTGTCTTCAACCATTGCCGCAGCGGGGACGCCAAACTTCATCATCATCAATGTGGATGATCTCGGCTATGCAGACACGAGTGCCTTCGGCGGGAAGAATCCCACGCCAGCGCTGGATCGCATGGCGAAAGAAGGCCGCAAGATGATGAGCCACTATGCCGCGCCCGTGTGCTCGCCCTCACGGTCCGCACTGATGACGGGCTGCTACCCCAAGCGTGTGCTCTCGATCCCCGGCGTGCTGTTCCCCGTTGCGGCGGCGGGATTGAGTCCGGACGAGATGACCATCGCTGAGGTGTTGAAGCAGGGCGGCTATGCCACCGCCTGCATCGGGAAATGGCACCTGGGTGATCAACCTGAGTTTCTGCCCACGCGTCAGGGCTTCGACTACTACTACGGTCTGCCTTATTCCAATGACATGGGCCCCGCTGCCGACGGCACGAAGAACAATCCTGGCGAAACTTCAGATGAATCAAAGATGAAGCAGCAGGCGGCGATCAAGAAAGCTGCCGGTGACATGAAACCCGGGCCCAAAGCCCCGAATAAGGGCAACAATAATAACAACAAGAAGCAGCAGCCAAATAAAAACAACGGCGCCAACGCCAACGCGGAGACCGGCATCGTGGGTGCTGCCACCCAGCCGCCGCTCGCGTTGATCGAGAATGACAAAGTCATCGCCCGCATCAAAGGGGAGGACCAAGCCACTCTAACGACGCGCTACACCGAGAAGGCGCTGGATTTCATTCGTCAGAATAAAGAGAAGCCTTTCTTTCTATACCTGCCACACAATGCCGTGCATTTTCCCATGTATCCCTCGCCCGAATTCCGCGGGAAACGGCCCGGCGCGAGCCTGCAGAACTCCTGGGTGGAGGAAGTCAGTCACAGCACCGGCCGCATCCTGGATCTTCTGCGCGAACTGAAATTGGATGAGAAGACTCTCGTGATCTTCACCTCGGACAACGGTGGCCCGCTGAAGCAGGGCGCGGAAAACACCCCCCTGCGCGGTGGTAAGACTGAGACCTGGGAAGGCGGCGTGCGGGTTTGCACCATCGCCTGGTGGCCGGGGCATATCCCTGCGGGCACCCAGTCAGATGCCATCACCAGCATGATGGACATTTTACCGACTTTTGCTTCTCTCGCTGGCGTGCCGTTGCCTGCCCAGCGGAAGCTCGATGGGGTGGATGTGTCGCCAGTGCTGCTCGGTGATCCCGCCAAAGCTCCGCGCGATCATTACTTCATCTACAAAGGTTTGAAGCTGGAAGCGCTTCGCCTGCGCGAGTGGAAACTGCATCTGGGAACAAACGAGTTGTACCAACTTGAGGACGACATTGGCGAAACGAAAAACGTAGCGGCGGAGCATCAAGATGTGGTGAAGGAACTGCGCGCCTTTGCGCAGACCATGGATGGGGATCTCGGACTGGATGGCAAAGGCCCCGGATGCCGCCCTCTGGGTCGCGTGGATGCGCCGAAGCCTCTCATCAGCCAGGACGGTGCTGTGCGTTCTGATATGGTGGGACCGGTAGCGAGTTTTCCGTGAGGCGTCCCGCGCGAATGCGCTCCAGGGTGGCTGCGTATTACTTGAACTGTCAATATCTGAACCTTCGTGCCGTCGCGGCTTCGTAGTTGAATGGGGAGGGCGGTTCCCACCATCCCCATTGCGCCCGCCCCGCAGTTTCGGTATACTCCATCGAGTCACCGCATGCGCATGGCACGTCCCACCCTTTCCAACAAACCCGAGGTCTCCATCCTACCTAAACTCTGGGCTGTCCCGGACTCCATTCGCAATCGCCTCGGCACGGAGGCGGGACCGCAGCGGGCCATCCTGGAAGAGGATCATCTGCTCATTATTTTGCATCATCCGCCCGAGGCCGATGAGCATGACCGGCGTGCGGCGCTCTTCTGGCGGGCGCCCGATGGCGAGTGGCGCACCACGCTCACGGGCAATGGCGTCGGCGCCTTGCAGGACTTCGTGCGAGGTTATGATGAGAAGGTAACCAGCTTTGAGCAGGAGGAGGCCAAGGCCTCGACCGCCACGCATTATCACAATGTCCTGGAAAAACTAGCGCCGGTGTTACGAGCCTCACGCGGCCTCCATCGCGCCCTGCAACAGGCGCGTGAACTGGTGCATGAAGACCGGCATCTGATCACTCTGCGTGACCAGGCCGCAGCGGTGGAGCGAAATGCGGAACTGCTCCTGCAGGATGCGCAGTTCGGTCTGAACTTCATCGCGGCACGCCAGGCGGAAACGCAGGCCGCTGCTGCCCGGCAGATGGCCAACACCGCGCACCGGCTAAATCTCATCGCCGCGTTCTTCCTCCCGCTCACCGCGCTGGCCACCATCTTTGGGATGGACATCCATAGCCGCCTGCCGGATACCCCGATGAACTTCGTGCTCATCTGTTTCCTCGGACTCGCAAGCGGGGCGATCTTCGCCGGATTGCTGAGTCTAAAGAAATAGGGGACTCGGCGCCAAGACCGCTTCGGCCCACTTGAGTGCGGTCGCGGTGGCTCTACGCTCGGCCTATCTTGAAAAGCCGAACCCCTCTCCTCCTTTCGTCTGATAATGCTGGCATGGCTCCTCCGCCGGAAGCCATGGACGCGGGTCCGCTTACCCTTGAGGAGAAACGCGCCATGCTCGCTCAAATCGTACGCGTGAATCCTGCGGACTACATGGATGTGAGTGGAAATTTCACCGTTGAAGGCCTGCGGCGCATGCCGGCCTGGTGCATTCAGGAATTGCAAATCGACCGTCAGGAACGCGCGGTTAAAGAAGGCCAGTCCCAGGGCCCTGCCGTGGTGAAGATCAAAGTAAAGCTGTCCGATCGATTCGCGGCCATGGCCATGGATACGGAACTGGCCGAAGGTGCTTCCCTGCCAATGCGCGCGACGTTCTCAGACGAATCGGCTTTCCGGCTAAAGCGTCTGCAGAGCGTGCTGCAAGGCATGCCGGAGCACAGCGTGGCTGAGCACGGGGATTGATTATCATAAAAAATTTGGCGATTCGCGAGACGGAATTTGCCCCACGGCAACTCATTGGCGATCAATGGAATGCCGCCCGGAAAGCAACGGTTTTAGAGAGGTATCTTCATTTTTTTTCACAGAGGATACACCCGGTCCAATGACTAGGGGAGATAGTACAAAGTCATAGGCATATATTATGTTATCTATAAGAAACATATTTACCATTTAATATGGTAGTTATAAAAAACCACGTAACCGAACGGAAATTCCATTCACTTTAGACACACTCCTCATTCTTGACGACACCTTCCGCTCCACACTCAAGAGCCCGGATAACACTCAAATCAGTCACGCACGATCCCTCCTACCTGGAACCCTAATATGCCCATGAGTCATGAAAAGGCTGTTCATCTATGGTGACTTTTCCCAAGCATGTCATTGCCAGTGTCTGTTGAGCGACGCTGGTATCAAGTGTGCGATCCTGCCTCACTCCGATGTGTCCGGCGCGCCGATGCCGGGCGGTGAGTTTGTCGAAAATTTTTTCCACATCGCTCCGGGGATACATCCGTCACAGGCCTTTTCGCATGAAACCGACAGTGGCAGACTGACGATACCTGCACCTCCCGACGGCTGTATTGCTGCTGAAGTGAATGAGCGTAGGTTGCATGTGCTCGAGATGGCGCATGAGACTGACGCGGCCAACGCTGTCGGCTTATTGAACATCTACCTCGGCGCCTACGTGGTCAGCGCGTCCCGCTGGCATTGCTCGCAGTGCGGTGAGAGTGTGCCGGGCCACCTCCTTTCGTGCTGGCAGTGTGGGGAGTTTCACGATGAGCCCCTTCTGGACTGACAGCAGCTTTTGTATCGTTCGTCATTGCGCCGCTGATTTGACCGGGGCGTCGTTCAAGATCGCAGCGACCCGCTTAAGCACCGTTTCACGGTTCTGATAGGTGAGTGGAAAAGCAGAGTCCGCTTTTTCAAACCACTCGATCTCACTATCCCGGATGGGCCGCAAAGAGAGGTGCCAGTTAGTGCCCACCCAAAGTTCCCGGTCTTTGCTCAACAGCGCAAGATAGCGTCCCGCTTTCAGCTCGCACCTTGCGCAGATGAAGTCTTCATGCCCATTCAGAGTAAACTCCGCTGGCAATTCTCCTTTGAGGACCTGCACCGTCTTTGCCACAGCCGTTTGTCGGTAAGTCTCGTGCCCGCCTTTGACCTCCGCCTTCTTCGGCTCACCCAGCTCGATGATGGCAATCGCCGTGGACTTCGTCACCAGTTCCTTTTCCGGCATGAAATAGGCCTTTGCCCACAAATCCGAGGCGCCTGCGAGAAGTGTGAGAAGTGCAATAAGAAAGAGGTCGAGGAAGCCGCGGGCTTTCATGGCATCAGGGAGTAGCTGGAGGCAGATGAGCAGTGCCTAAACGGCATAACGGTCTTTGAGGGCAAACCTTGGAAAATTTGTTTAGACCTTCTTTTCGAGAACCAGTCTATATCTCGCAGGCGGCCATGAGTTGTGGCTGCGTGACTTCTGCGAAGACCTCAACATGAAAGTCAGTGACCACTGAGACCATGGCCCCATGTGGTCCGGTGTGGATGCCGCGCTGAGCCTGATGTTTGATGGAAGCACTCAGCGCCTCACCGCTTTCATAAGTAACCACCGCATGATACCTGGGTAGACGAGAGCGCGGTGGTGCAGCCGTGTTTCGGGAAAGGGAAAAGCGCAGCGCTTCTCTCGCAGTCACGATGCTTTGAAGAAACAGTTCCACGGCGGCCAGACCCTCTGCCTCATCCACATCCGGCTTCAGGTTAAACCAGACGTGATAGCAAGTTAGCATGACGGAGCTTTGATTAAAATGACCTGGCTGCAACAGTCTCAGGCCTGAACGCCGCTGCCCGCCGTTTTGGTTTCTTCTCCCACGAACACCAGGCAGCCGTTGGGATCTTCAATGTGGAATTCCGTCATGCCGTAGTCTCGCGGATACAAATCCTTGATGCGATACTGCCCTTTGAACTGCTGCACATGTTCCCAGAGCGGGACAATATTCGTGACCTCGATGTAAATCTCCGCATGACCACGCACGGCCTGCATCACGGATTCATCCGCTGCTTTCATGAAGTGGATGGTGGCTCCGTCCCGCTCCACGATCGCGTATTCGGTTGAGTCCATCACAATGGCGAAGCCCAGCACGGAGGTGTAGAAGTCCAGAGTCACCCGCACATCTTCCGCCGCCAGCATGGGGCTCAGTACACGGACTTTGGTTTCAGGAGCGATCGTCGGCATGGAAGTTGTCAGACGCCAGCTATACGCAACCCACTCCCAGACTGCCAACCAAATTTTGTCAGTCCTTGCGTGGCCTCTGGTGCTGTTTCTACTTCTTATTCCACAAGTACCTCACAGCGCTCCAGAGTCCCGCGTATTGATATTGCCTGTCCACATAGTGTTGCAGCACATAGAAGCAGAAGTAGTAGGCCCGGCAAAAAGCCCAGATGCACAGAGCGAGCAACACCGCCTTCCGCCAGTCGAACTCAGGAGCGATCACCAGTGCCCCGGCCATCAGTCCCAACACTATAAAGAGCGCCGCTTTGCCTTTCAGAAGGGTGGGGGAGGTGATGTCCATGATGTCAGGGATGAACCCCGGTATTGGTAGGGCGTTGCAAACGGGAAGGAGACCGATGTGCTGTTGCCTGCGAAGGTTTCCGCGCCAGAGCTATGCCCGTCGAACGGTTCCGTCTTCCTCCCCGAATCCCATTGACTTACCCTCCCGTACCAAGCATAAAAAAACCCTCTCGCTGCGCTAACGAGTCCGAACCCCTAATCCCCTGCATACAGAGCCTCGCAGATATGCCAGATTCCGGTGACCCGCAGCCTCCTCGGAAGCCAGGAGTGCTGACGAAGGTCGGCGTCGTGCTTTCCGTCCCCATCCGCGCCATGGCGATGGTGGCGCGCGGCCTGCTGCCGTGGATCACGTATCTTTATCAGGTGCGGGTGGCCTTCATCACGCTGCTCATCTTCTGCCTGCTGCCGCTCTTCTGCTGGCTCGGCCCATTGCGGCCCCTCACCATCGGTGCGTTCGATGTGAATCAATTCATCGAGAGCTTCGCCGCTGTGATCATTTTTGTGGCAACGGCGGGAGGCATCACCTCCGTGATGGAAACCTTTACCGCAGGCGCGCGCAAGCGCTATCCGGATACGCGCAAAGCGGCTGCGGCCTCGCTCGATACCTGGCGCTGGCTGGGCTTTGCCGGAGCCATGGCCAATACGGTCTGGATGCTGCTGGTTTCCTGTTGGGGTGCGGATCAGGACCTGAAAGTCCGCGTCATCTCCGGAGCGGTGACTGGCTTCTTCGTTAGTCTATTTATTGGCGGTGGGGCCTGGACCCGCACCGCGCTCATGGCGCCCGTCATGCGGAAGATCGCGCATGTGTCGCCCCGCACAGCGCTATGGCTCAGTCAGCGTGGCATCGTCGCGCTGAAGATTGAAGATTTTTTTGGTCTCGCCAGTTTGTTGGACAGCCTGCGTCAGCAGGGCCGCAGTATGGATGGCATCCTGGCGCCGCCCGCCCTCGGTGCGAAGCCGCGTTTCGTGGGTGGTGTCCTGCGCGCATTGGTTTACGCCGTCGTCCTCACCCTGCTGTATATCATCATCATCGTGTTGGGGAATACGGTGAAGCGCACCATCCCGCCCATCTCCGCGGTCTATTTCCTGTTGCTCGTCTGTTGCTTCATCTTCAGCACGCTGACCTTTGTGCTGGATCGCTATCGCATCCCGCTCTCATTGGTTCTCATCGTTTATCTCGGCTTCATGACCTTCTGGCGGGAGGGAGATCACTTTTATGCCATCCGCAAGGGCGGCCAGTATGTTCCCGAATCCAGCACGCTCGGGGGTTCCGCGGTCAATTCCATGGACTCGCGTCTGGGGCAGGAAGGCCATGGACTCGGCCCGCCCGCCCGGGTGTTGAAGAAGGCAGTGGAAATGGCTCGTCAGGAGGGCCGCCCGGATACGCTCGTCGTTATTGCCCTTGCAGGGGGGGGCATTCAGGCAGCGGCCTGGCCCGTGGCCGCATTGGAGGCCATCGAGCAGCAGATCCCCGGCTTCCATCGTTCCGTGGTATTGGTCAGCGGGGTCTCAGGCGGAAGCGTCGGCGCCATGTACTATATAGGCGCGTATCCCGAACCGCCGAAGGCGATGATGTCCAGCGCCGCCGCGCTACCAGTACCCGGAAGCGCGGGCTTCGCTTTGCCTGCGCTCGCGCATCGTTCTCACGCGGCCACGGTTAGCTCCATGACCTCCAGTCTGGAAGCGGTGACGTTTGCCGCCTTACGGGATGACGTGCTGAAGGCCACCGTGCCCATTGTCTTTTCGCTGCCCTTCGGACCCAGCGTGTTGCGGGATCGCGGTCTGGCGCTGGAGCGCTCATTCATGCTGACGGGACAGACGAATGGCCTGTTCACGGTCGATCCCAATCTGCCGCCTGAGGTGGATCAATATCCCACGCTGCACTCCTGGGGGCGCGATGCCGAGCGCGGTCTGCGTCCGGCGCTCATCATGAATGCCACGGTCGTGGAGTCCGGCGAGCGCATGGCCTACTCCACCGTGCCATGTGGCAAGGCCACAGCCGGCAGCGTGGAGTTCACTCACCGGTACAATGCGGACATGCTCATTGCCACGGCGGCGCGTCTCTCAGCCACCTTCCCGGCCATCAGTCCTCCCGCTCGCCCTATTTATACCGAAGGCCCGCTGCCCGCCTGGCACACCGGCGCCGGACTGCCAGAGACAAAGATCATTCCCGGACCTAACAACTGGGATATCTTCCCCAAGGGTGGTTCCTTTCACCATGTCGTGGATGGCGGTTACTTCGATAACAGCGGCATGGTCGGCGCCATCACTTGGCTGCACGAGGCCTTTGAAGATCTCGGCAGTACGCCGGCGGCCCTGCCAAAGCGTATCGTCGTCATCCAGATGAGTGGCTTCCCCGTGCCGCCATCATCCACCGCCCGCGCTGTGGACGACGGACACAAGTCCAAGGGCACGCTCTTCGATTTCCTTTCTCCTGCGCAAACGGTCATCGGCATTCGTGACTCCGTCCAGCGCGCCTTCTCGCATGAACTGGTGCAGATCTTCCAGCAGCGCTGGCAGGGCCTGGCCATTCTCGGCGTGCGCACGGAAGTCATCCATATGCGCCTTTGTCCGATCATCGATGAAGAGGAATGGCATGCCTCTGCGCCGAAGACGATTGGATACTTGCCGCACTCACCACCGCTTTCCTGGCATCTTCGCCAGTGTGAGAAAGACGGCATCATGCAGCAGGTCGCCGAAAGCCTGGATGGCAGTGTCGAGAGCCTGCAACCGCGCATCGGCCCCGTGCAGACCGCTGAGGCCCTGGTGCAGGCAGGCGTACCGCTCTCGCTTCGTCAGGCCATCTTTCTCATGGGCACCGTCGCGAGCAGTTCCTCCGCTTCGGTGAGTCCGCCACCATCACCGTCTTCATCAACAACCATCACGCCGACGCCGGTAAAGTTACCGCCTGCCGTGACACCGCCCGCGAAGCAGCAGCAGGGATCATGATGAAGGAAGACCGCTACTCCGCCATCTGCTTTTTTGTCGGCGTGTGGGCGCTTGTCATTGCCTGCGGCATGATGTTCGCTGCTCCGCCCTGGAGCGAGACCATGCGCAAGCGCGCCGCGCTTGGCTTCCATCACAATCTGGACAACGTGGTGCTCGCGTGGCAGTTGGCCTCCACGCCGGAACAATTCCACACCCTCCTTCCCGCTGCACCGGCACCAGCAAAGACGAACGTGCCCGCAGCGGAATCCGGCCCTTCGGTGGCATCGATCAGCCTCCAACAGGATGTGGAAAAACTGCGTTACATGACCCGTTGGGACTTCGTTTTCATCCTGGGGTATTTCATGGCGTTTGTGACGGTCATCGTGCGGCTCCGCCGGCTTAAAGTGCTGCCATCCGTCGCCTGGCAGAATGCTCTGCTCATTTGCGTGTTCTTTCTCAGCCTGCTGGATGTGGCCGAAAACATCCTGAGTCTGTATATCCTACAGGCCACGCACCCAAAGTTTCACCCGCTTTTGCCCATCCTCTGTTGGTTGAAGTGGCTGCTCGGCTTCTGTCTAGTCTCCGTGCTCGGCTGGATGATCATCCGCACCACGCGCCACGGTCGCGGCCGCTCCCTTACCGGGCCGTGGTGCCTCACGGGACTTCTGTTTCTGACAGGTGGTATCACCGGTCTCATCGGTGTCCTCGACCGCGATCACATGATCCTCATCCGGCCCGGCTATTATTTCATCTACGCCAGTCTCTTCTCCCTCTGGTTCGTCTGGCGCCGGCGGAACTTCGGCGACTTCCAGGATTCCGAACCTGGCGAGCGCACGCGTAAGCGATTGGGAGGCAAACGTACCCGTCAGCGTCTGCGCCTGCCTTCCGTGACTCCAGCTATTTCACTGAAGCCGAAGCCGAAGGATGGCGGTGGTGAAGCGGGGAAGGCTTAGTGGGGAAAAAGAAAGCGCTAGTGGTAAATGCTATTCCTTGTCAGGCATAGGACCACCCGGCAGCAGCTTCAGCGTCTTTTGGATCGCCTCTCTGCCTTCCTCCGTCAGGTCCGGACGCTGATACGCTTTATACAAACACACGCAAAAGATCGTGCCATCCGGCCGTATGAAGTAATTCCGGTCCAGATAGTCTTCGCCTGGTCCGATGACGGCGCGGATGCCCTTGATGCCGCTGGCCGTAGTGAACTCCTCGGCGCGCTCCAGAGTTTCTTTATAAATGCCTTGCTTGTGCTTGTTGGCGTTGATCTTGTCGAGCCCACGCTTTACGGCCTCCTGCAGAGACACTTTTTCAAAGCCCATATTGTGGATGCGGATGCGCGGACCGCGTTTCTTAGGATCTTCGGGCTCCCGGCGGATCAGGTAGCCAAAGCGATCCTCGGCAATATGCTTCCAAATGTCGGGAAGCGTCAGGCTGACTCCCACTTCCTTGACCACATGCTTACCTGCAAATGCCCAACTTAGACTGATGAAAAACGTTAAGAGGACAGGCAAAAGCAGCTTCACACGCATGGTGGCCCTGATAATCTCGCGCGCCTTTGCGTCAAGGAGATCATCGGCAAACTTTTTCGACTTCCTCTTTTCATAAATCACTTCGACTTCGCTTCTTTTCGCACTACATCCTGCGTCCATGTCCAGCTCTTCATTCCTCACTTCCGTGCTGTTCGCTTTTGCTCTCTCGCTCATGGCTCCCGGTGTGTACGCCCAGGTGAAATTCAAACCAGCCGGGAAGGGGAGTGAAGACGCGGCTCCCGCGAGTACCAAGGTCGCTCCATCCCAAAAATCAGCGCTGCATCGCCGCGCTCTCGCCCTGCCGGACAAGGTGAAAGCTCTGACCGCAGCCAATGAAAAGAAGCTGGAAGGCAGCACCCGCGACATGGTCGAAGGCAACGAAGCGATCGGCATTGGCATCCTGAAAGAGTTCCTCGACCTTTCGGTCGCCTCCGATCCGAAGGCCGATCGCGAGACGCTGGAATCCGAACTCTCACGCGATGCTCAAGGCGTCGCCGCCAATCTTTATTATGACCGCTTTGCCCGCGGCGATGGCGGCACCATGACCCAGATCGAGGCCTCCGCTGCGGTCATGAAGTATTATGAAGTCCGCCTCTGCAATCTCGTCACCGAGATCTTCCAGAACGATGACACCTTCCCGCTCGAGAAGTGGTATGAAAGCTGGGAAGCCGCCGGCTGCTCTACCGGCGGAAGCCGCGAAGAGGGCGTGGATGAAGAACCCACCCAGAACCCGGATGTCTCCTTTGCCGATGGCCGTCTAAAGCTCGGCAAAGGCAAGATCGGCGGCACATTCTGGGACTTCGAACGCACCCTGCCTAACGCCACCATCGCCTTCGGCGCCCGCCCCGGCCAGCACCTCACTCTCGCCACCTTCGGTCTCACCAGCACACTGGAGAAAGCCGATGCCAAAGGCAAGTTCGTCCCTTTCGCCAATGCCTCCAGCGCCCATGCCGTAACCTTGCCTGAGTCAAAGGGGAATCAATACCGCATTCGCTTTTCAGACACGGAATTGCCGAATGAAGAGACGGTGCAGTTGCTGATTGAGTTGAAGTAGCGGGAGGAGCGGAGAACTAGTTCGCCTTACCACTCCTGCATCTTCGTATTAATTTAGCTCGCCCACGTCTTTTTGGAGCAACGGTGTTTCATGCAAGAGTAAAGTCAGGATTTTTGATGAGTTGGTTCATGACTGAAAGGAGCTTGCGCATGACGGCTGTGATGGCGAGTTTTGGGGCTTTACCCTCGTTGATGAGGTGCTGATAAAAAGTTTTAAGGATGGGGTTGTGATGGCTGGCGGTGAGTGCAGCCATGTAGAGAGCGCGGCGCACTTCGGTGCGGCCTCCGCTGATATAACGGCGGCCCTCTTTGCTGCCACTGTCACGATTGCGAGGGGCCAGGCCTGCCAGGGAGGCGGCCTGCCTGCGGTTGAGAGTGCCCAGTTCGGGCATGGCCGCCAGGACGCCTTGAGCCGTTACAGTGGAGACACCCTTAAGCTGACACAGGCGCTGGATTTTTTGCTGCAGATCAGGGTTTTGTTGGCTGAGCTTTGTGACCAGCGCATCGAGTTGATCGATCTGTTTTTGAAGAGCCTGCAGACCTTTTTGAGCCTGCTTAATCAAAATGGGGTGGCTGTGGGTTGGCAGACGGTTCTTCTCCATGACCAGCAGCTTGATGAGTTGGGTCCTGCGCTGGGTAATCTCCGCCAGCTCACGCTGGGTGTCGGTAAGCTGCACCGTAGGAGCCGGTGCCATCTTTTGGCCAAAGAGGGTTAACATCCTGGCATCAATGGGATCGGTTTTGGCCAGAGTGCCTGTAGCAGTGGCAAAGGCGCGCACCCGTGCCGCGTTCATACGGCTGACTGGGATGGCAGCTTGATGCAGAGCATCCATGAGGGGACGCTCGTAACCACCGGTGGCTTCCAGGACGACGTGGACCTGGGAGAGGGCCTTAGCTTTAGTTTTGAGTTTGAGGATGGCCTTGATGAGGCGCTGGTGACCGGCCTTGGTATTGGGCACCATAGGCAGGGCTGGCAGCACGGTGTTATCCACTTGCAGAGAGTCCTTGGCAACATCGATGCCTAGGTGGATAATCTGGGGAGAGTCATTGGGTCTCATACTTGCAAATGCGAGCTGTTCCTGGCAAGGGAACGCTCAATCAACGGTTCGAGTTCAGTGACAGGCGTGAGGGAACAGGCTCCAAAACAAACACGGCTGTATAAACAGACGGTTCAACTGCGGTTGGTTCTCACTGACGCCACCGAGGATGAGGCGGCCACCTCATCCTCGGTGCCAACCCTTTAAATGCGCTTCACAGCGGAACAAAGAGTCAGCTGCTCAGAACATACAACTGCGGTGGGAAGCCGAAGGCGCCACACCGCTTTGGCAAGGTTTAGGAGGCGAGACTGGTAGACGAGGTAAACGAGAGGCGCGGATTTGAAAATTTGAAGTAGCCAGTCATCAAATACACTGACTTTGACTTATCATCGCATTTTGTGTTTTTGGCATTGCATGTCTCTTCGCTCCTGACTCAACACTGCCGCAATCCATCATCCGGGCCTCTCGTTTAAGTCCATTGTTCTTTCCCGGATCCCGCACCCTGCCAAAGCGGTGTGGCGCGTTGCTTCCCACCGCAGTCCACAAAATACCTCACCATTCGGAGTCTGGGGCGTAGTTATCTGGCACCTGTACTGCGTTGGGTTTAAAGCTCTCCAGAGACTTGATCAAAGCAGTAGACCCTTCGCGTTCCAGCCACCCCGCGCTGCACCATGGATAAGCACTGGCAACGCGCACCAAGCCGTGCTTCACGGGGTTCTGATGGGTATAGGCGAGCCTCGCGAAGTAGGACCGCTCGAAGCTCAGATACGTTTCCCGATAGTTATGCCAGACTTTTCGTTCAGATGCCTCGTCCATTTTGTTCACCCACTTAGCTGTGCGTTCGTGCAGAAGCGAAAGCATGGGGCTGAGACTCTCTGCGTGCTCTTCGCTATCAGGAGACTTGGCCACGAAGTGGTAGTGATTGGAAAATACCGCCCAGGCTTCCAACTGCCACCCGAAGTCGTGAGCCACGCGCAGTAAGCCGCGATGCAATACTTCCAGACGATCGCGCCCTTTAAAAAAATGATAACGTCGATATGTTCCTGTAGTCACAAAATAACTTCCTCGCGGACCAAGACGGTGCGGTGGAGCGTGCGGCCAGGCAATCGATTCAGGAGCGGACACGATATAATTGCATCCTACACTTTCACAGGTGCAAGAGAAAATCTAAATAGGCTCGCGTCCCTTTGGACTGCGGTGGGAAGCGCAGCGCGACACCGCTTTGGCAGGGTTTGTGGAGGGTAAAGAGACGAGGGACTCAAACGAGAGGCCCGGACGATGGAGCAAGGTGACATGCGTATTAATCTTGGAGAAGGAGCATGGCCGGACACATGCTGACAAAAACGGAAGATGACTTGGCAGTCCCTCCCAATTGGCTCATCCACTCTGACTCCACCATCATCGCCTCTCGTTCAAGCCCATGTTCTTTCCCGGATCCCGCACTTTGCCAAAGCGGTGTCGCACTTCGTTTTGCCACCGCATTCCAAAAAATACCTCCGCCCCGACCACGACTCCGGAACGTATACATCCTAACCTCACCGCACGCACGCACACCCCTTAGCATCAGGATCACAGCAGTCCCATTCCATGTCCGCCTTATTCGAACCGTTCCAACTCAAAGACATCTCCCTTCGCAATCGAGTCGCTGTGCCTCCCATGTGCCAATACATGGCGCAGGACGGCCTGGTCAATGACTGGCATCATGCGCACTACACGTCCTTGGCGCGCGGCGGTCCCGGCTTGGTAATCGTCGAGGCTACCGGTGTCGCCCCTGAAGGTCGCATCACTCCGGCCTGCACGGGTTTGTGGAACGATGCTCAAGCCGATAAACTGGCGCCCATCGCCGCATCGATCCGTTCCGCCGGGGCGGTGCCTGGCATTCAGATCGGGCACGCCGGACGAAAGGCCAGCGCGCGCCGTCCCTGGGAAGGGGACGATCACATTCCTGAAGGAGATCCGGAAGGCTGGAAAATCTTCGGGCCATCAGCCATTGCGTTTGGCGGTCAGTTGAATCGCGTCCCGGTCGCCATGACGCATGAAGACATCGCACGGGTGCAGCAGGACTTTGTTTCCGCCGCTCAGCGGGCACTTGCCGCGGGCTTCGAGTGGTTGGAGCTGCACTTCGCGCATGGTTACCTGGCTCAGAGCTTCTTCTCACGAAACGCCAATCAACGCACCGACGAATACGGCGGCGACTTCATCAAACGCTGCCGCTTCTTGTTGGACACGTTGAAAGCCGTTCGGAAGGTCTGGCCGGAGCGTCTGCCCCTGACCGCCCGCTTCGGTGTTATTGAGTATGACGGCAATGATGAAGAGACGCTCTCGGAATCCATTGAGCTGACTCGCATGCTCAAAGCAGAGGGGCTGGATCTCTTGAGTGTCAGTGTTGGCTTTTCCACTCCAGACGGCAAGGTGCCTTGGGGTTCAGGCTTCCTGGGACCGGTAGCCGGTCGTGTGAGGAAAGAGGCAGGCATCCCGGTCTCTTCAGCCTGGGGTTTCGATTTGCCACGCGTGGCCGAAGCCGCTGTCGCGGAAGGACAACTCGATCTCGCGTTGATCGGTCGCGCGCATCTCGCCAATCCTCACTGGACTTACGCCGCCGCTCAGGCGCTCGGTGTGGACAAGCCCGCCTGGGTTTTGCCAGCGCCTTATGCGCATTGGCTGGAGCGCTACCGCCCCAGCACGGAGAACCGCCAGCCTGACTGACAATTATCGTCGGCTAACCTAACAATCAGCTATCAAAGGACGCGCCTTACTCGGTGCGTCCTTTTTCTTTTGCTCTCACTTGGCTACCACGCCATCCCGTTGAAACGCCTGCCAGTCTTTGGCAAAGGCCTCATTGATCAGCCACGACCAGGACGCCTTCTCTCTACCCGGATTTTCATACGCACCGATCGCCAATTCCTGATAACCACCTTTGGCCGAGTCCCAGTTCGCTCCCAGATACCCGCTCTTCTCCTCCAGCACTTTTAGCTCGCGCTGCGCAGAATCCTTTCCTTTCCCGTCTCCAACTTCACCACCCACACGCGCGGCGAAGATGTGTTTTAAAAACGAAAACACCAGCGGCCACGTTTTCTCGCCCGGTCCATGACCGGTCTTCGGTTCCACCGCATAACACCACACGGCGCCGTGCTTCTTCCGCATGGTCTGCACCACCGCCAGATTCTCCTCGCGTGATGGCTTCGCGAGAAACGCGTCATCCTCGCCGAAGATCACCAGTCCCGGAATCCTGGCGGCTCCTGGCTGATACACCTGAAACGTCGTGCCCGGCCGCATGGAGACCCAGCCCCACACACGTTTGTTCTCCGCCACAGTCGCGGGGAAAATTGCGGAGAAGCCCGTGCCATTGGAGTGCCCATAGGTGAAGAGCGGCGCCGTCTCCAGTTCCGGATGCCCGACCTTCTGACCAAAGTCCTTGAGTTTTCCGTAGAGCAAACTCCTGGGCCAGAATCCGCGTTGCACGGGATTCCCCAGAAACTTGAACACCGCCAGATGCAGCTCCCGCGCGATCTTCCGCAGCTCGGGGTGGCGATACAAATACTCCCCGCTGCCATGCGCGGAGATGACCACGATCCCGCGCACCATCTTCGCTTCCTCTGGCACCCAGAGGTCAAAAGTCACATCCTCTTTCTTGCCTTCACCCTTGGCTGCAACCGCTTGTTGCCAGGCTTCATCCGTCAGGTCCCAGTTCCAGTTCCGCTCCACGGCCTGCTGCGGCGAGGGTGTGCCCCATTTCACTTCATCCAGCACACCGTCCCAATTCTTCTGCCCCTTTACCTGCGTATTGGCCCGCACCCAGCCGATGCTATGACATTCGGGTAATTGCGTGACCTCATGCCATTCCTTGTCTGCCGCTAAAACAGAATCGGAAACAGAAAGGGTCAAAGTCATCATCAGGAAAACCGTGGCTACCCGGAGCCGAGAGCAAAAGCGGGGTGGGGGAGTCTCAAAGGAAAGACCAGCACGGAACAGCGAGGCGAGGCGGGAAGGGGAGCGAGGCATGGTGAATAGGAGAACAGAGAGCCGCGACCACGCCATTCATTTCTGCAAAAGCGCGGGCCGTCTTCTCAGGATGGATAGAAACGGCGCTGACAATCCGCGTCAGTCATCGTTCCACGGCCAAACCGGAACTTTTTCTCACACGTTTGCGAACATATTACTTTCCAAACATGCGAACGCTGTTAATTTTCCGCCGCAAAGTTGCGAATGGCCGAGGGGTATCGCACGAACGACACGGGTATAGAAGAATTTTTTCTGAAAATTGCATATAATTATTGCAAACAATATCAGCGCTTCTATAATTACCATAATCCAGCAAAGCTCAGTCGTTCGACCCTTCTCCGCGCCGCCATGAATCTCGCCCTGCCTCCCACCGCAGCTCCGACCTCAGCCAAAAGCTCCGCCGTACCGTCCATTTTCGCTTATCTTAATGGGCGCACCTCGTGGACGCAGTTCCTCGCTTTTATCGTTGCATTAGTCCTAGCGGTCGCCGCCTTGTTTCTCCTCGTGTCAGCCGACAACCAGGTCGAGAATGCCGTGACGATTCCGACTTCTGAAGAAGCCCTCATCGAGGATGCTCAAAGCCTCATTCGCAATCGTTCCGAAATCTCTCGCGACACCCCGCTCTATTACCATGTCGAGGCTGCCCAGCGCGAACACGCCCTCTTCGCCGCTCTGGAGAATTTGGCTGCCAGGCAGCAGTAGTCTAATCGCCTCGCTCACTTAGCACGAGGCAGCGTCCGCTTGGGAAGGCAGCACTCCGGTCCAGGCAGAGTTTCACTGCGCCTTCGGCTATCACTGATCCGCCTGAGCGGAGAAATGCGGCGCCTCCATCAGCACGCCTTTCCCGGCATGCTCCCGCAGGAACTTTTCAGGGGAGACCCTGTCCAGCGGTCCATCCGCATACCCGATGCCGGGATAGACCGAAAGGCTCTTTCGGATCTCGAAATGCAAATGCGCGAGATATTTCCCATTGGCAGTGCCCACCGTGCCTAGCTTTGCGCCGCGAGCCAACGTTTCGCCAGACTTTACGGCGATGCTCTCGAGGTGCGCATAGACCGTTTGGTAAACCGCGTAACCCCCCGGCGCGTCCGGCTCCCGCACCCGATGTGCCAGGATGACCATCAGACCCCAGCCATCGCTGGGTGTGCCGGTATAGACGACCTGCCCCGTGCTGCTCGCATACACTGTATCTCCCAAATCGGAATTCCATCCGCCGATGCCGTTGAGATCGTCTCCCAAATGACGCGTGGTGAGAAACGGCTGCGCATTATAGGTAAGCGCGCCGGACTCGCCTCCCATGGGCGCCTCGAATCGCACCGCCTCCGGTAGCCCGGCTACTTCGATGGCGCTCAGGCGGATGAATGCGGCATCGAGCGGCTTTGGCTGAGGAGCGTCCGGAGGTTGGCAGCCCGTACCTGTTAGCAAAACCGCATTTAGCATTGCCGCAGCGAGAGAGCTTTTTCCAAAGGGAGAAAGCGTGCGCCTAAAGGCATATGGAAACCTGCGGAAAATTGTTTTCACTACCGACCTTTGCCATGCAACTTTGGCTTCTTCACGAAGTTTCACTCATGGACATTTCTTGTTCAAACTTGCCTTGGTTTGCTCAAAATTTGTCCCAGATTGCCTTTTGCAGGGCGGGTATAGGTTGACGCATGCGCTTTCTCAACGATAAATTGGAATTATTCTAAATATGACTGATGCCATTCGGCAACACCTCGAATCTTTCCTGACCTCAAAAGGGTTACGGCGTACGAAGCAGCGTGATATTATCATCGAAGCTGCCTTCGGAACCAAGGACCACTTTAATGCCGAGCAACTGCACGAAATGGCCCGCCGCCTGGATCGGACCGTCTCCCGCGCCACCGTGTATCGCACGCTCAGCCTGCTCGTTGAGTGTGCGCTCCTCCGCGAGGTGGATCTCGGCCGCGACCAGACTTATTACGACCCCAATTTCCTCGACAAGCCCGAGCACAATCACCTTATCTGCCAGGACTGCGATCGCGTCGTCGAGTTCGAAGACGATCACATTGCGCTGTTGGAAGACTGTATCACCAAGCGTCTCGGCTTCACTGCCGCTGGCAAAAGCATCCGCATCATCGCGAACTGTGATGCCCTCGCTCGCACCGGCCACTGCACGCACCAGGAGCATGTCGAGAAACATCAAATAAGCACGCCCGTCCTGCAAAGCCACGCTCACTAGAGAGGAGCGCGGCTGTCCCAGCCGTGACTCAGTCACGCTGTACTCCTCCCTGACTTTGCAGTTGCTCGGGAACGCGTTGGCTAACTGGTTTGAAGGCCAGGCCCGCGCCCGTGATGACAGTCGGAAAAATGTCACTGAAATTGGTGGCGATCTCTTGAAGTGTTGTCAAAATGCACGCGATTTGGTGCAGGCATCCCCCGTTCCTGTTCCATGAGCAGTAACCATTCGCCTGCCACTCTGTCATGAGCAATACTCTCCCGCCTAATGTGAACCGCGGCCGTTTCCTCGCCTTGCTGGTCGGTGTCTTTGTTGTGCTCTTCGTCGGCATCATGATGACCATCGGTGCCCTGGCTCCCGCTGAGGGCGCCTCCCCCTGGGTCCGTGGCGCTGGTGGCGCTATCTCATGGATCGCCGCCTATACCATTGTCTACGGCCTCGCCAAAAAAGGGAAGCCCGCCTGGCTCTTTCCAGCCCCGCCTTCGTCCTAGCGATACGCAGTTAGCGTTAGAGTCATTTGAGCATGGCATCACTGCCCTGGCTGTATTTCCGCCTGCCCGCGGCTTACCTGAGCGGCCAGACAAAGGAGATCCCACCGCCCCGAACTACACCCACGACCACCTTTGTCTCTTCGTGCGTACATCTCATCGCAATTTTCTTTGTGAGATTCCGTTTCTTCGTCGGAACATCTCCCGATGACGCGTCCTCGCCCTCAAGCTTTTACCTTTCTCTCCCTGGCCGCCCGCCGCCCCGCGGTCTTGCTCAGTGTCATGATCGGCATTGTCGGCGCGGTGCTATCTTCCCAATCGGTCTCTGCTTCCACGGTCCCAGAGGGCACCACCATCCGCTTCAACGACCACGTCCGGCCCATCCTCTCCACGTGCTTCTATTGTCACGGGCCGGATGAAAAACACCGTGAGGCCGGCCTGCGTCTCGACGTCCGAGAGGACGCCGTGGCCAATCGTGATGGCGTTCACGCCATTCTCCCGGGGAAGCCCGATCAAAGCGAACTCCTCACCCGCATTCTCACGCATGATCCTGACGATGTCATGCCGCCGCCCGAGGCGAAAAAACCCGCGCTGACCAAAAACGAAATCGACATCCTGCGCCGCTGGATTGAACAAGGCGCGCCTTATGAAGGCCACTGGGCTTTCCAGCCATTGCGCCAGACTGTACCGCCCGCTACCCAAGACGAGATTTGGTCCCAAAACGGGATCGACCGTTTCATCCTCTCTCGTCTCGAATCCGAAAACATCACGCCATCTCCGGAAGCCGATCGCGCCACGCTCCTGCGCCGCGTCTCGCTTGACCTCACCGGCTTGTTACCTTCACCAGAGGAAGCCGATGCCTTCATCAACGACCCATCGCCCAAGGCCTATGAAAATGCCGTGGATCGTCTCCTCACCAGCAAGCATTATGGCGAGCGATGGGGCCGTCATTGGCTGGATCAGGCGAGGTATGCGGACTCCAATGGTTATACCATCGACAGCGCCCGCGTCATGTGGCCGTATCGTGATTGGGTCATCGCCGCGCTGAATGCGGACATGCCTTTTGACCGGTTCACGATCGAGCAACTCGCGGGCGATCTCCTGCCAAACGCCACGAAAACTCAAAAGGTCGCCTCTGCCTTTCACCGCAACACCGTCATCAATGAAGAGGGCGGGGTGGACCCGGAACAGATGCGTATCGAAGCCGCCATGGATCGTACCGCTACCACGGGCTCGGTCTGGCTAGGCTTGACCGTCGGTTGCGCGCAATGCCATACCCACAAGTTCGATCCGATTCCGCACAAAGAGTACTACCAGTTCTACGCCTTTTTCAATTCTTCATCGGATGTAAACAATCGCGGTGCCACCGTGCCGGTTGTGCGCGGAGAACTGTTGGGCGAGTTGCCGCCAGACAAAATCACCGCCCCTGCTATTGACCCGGTTCTTGCGGAACGCCAAGCCACCTGGGAGAAAGCCGAAATGACCCGCCTGGCTTCCGCCACCACACCCGATGTGCGCACGCCGGTCAAATGGATGCCCGCGCACTACCTGGAATACGACACCGCCAGTAATGCGAGCTTCCGACTCCTCCCAGACAACTCTCTTCTCAGCGATGGACGCGGCAGCTTTAACGACACCTACCGCGTCGTAGCTTCCACCAAGCTCAAGCAGGTCGCCGCGATTCGGCTGCGTGTCTTGACGGACGACTCCCTGCCGAAGCGCGGACCTGGTCTGGCTGGCAATGGAAACTTTGTCCTCACCGATTTCCAGGTCACCGCTAACGGCACGGAGCAAAGCATCGCCCAGGCCTACGCCGATCATGCCCAACCCAAATACGCGGTCACGGGTGCCATCGATGATCTGCCCCAGACGGGCTGGGCTATCAACACCGTCAAAGGCTTGAGTGGGAAGATGAATGCCGATCACGAGGCCGTCTTCATTTTGGAAAAGCCCGTTCAGGCTGAATCACTTGAGATCCGCCTTCATCATGAGCTGAATCAGAATTACCTCATTGGCCGCTTCGCGATCGACTTCGTCGAGTCCGCTCCAACACTAAAGCCAGACACGGCCAACGCGCTCCTCGCCGCCTTGCGCGTATCGAAAGCCAAGCGCTCAGCCGCGCAAACAACACTCATCAGCGCCGCTTTTGCAAAATCCGAATCGGCTGCCGGAGCTGCACCGAAGAAAGCCGCCAAGCCAGACATGGATTCCCCCAATGCGGACCAGATGGTCATGGAGGAGCTGGCCCAGCCTCGCGAAACTTACCTCTTCCAACGCGGCGACTTCCTGCGCCCCGACAAACAACTCGGTGCACTTAACCCCGGAGTCTTCTCCGCCGTGAATGCCGCATTCCGCAAACCGCCCAAACAACTTAAGAACCGGCTCGACCTCGCCCGCTGGCTGGTCTCTCCGGAGAATCCACTCACCGCCCGTGTCACGGTGAACCGCATCTGGATGCGTTACTTCGGGCGCGGCCTTGTGGAGACAGAGGATGACTTCGGCACCCAAGGTTCTGCGCCCACGCATCCGGATATGCTCGACTGGCTCTCTCGCGAATTCATCCGCAACGGCTGGAGCATGAAGGCCATGCATCGCCTCATCGTCACCAGCGCGACGTATCGTCAGGCATCATTGGCGCGGCGTGATTTGCTGGAAAAGGATCCGCGTAATCTGCTGCTCGCTCGTCAGGAGCGCCTTCGTGTGGAAGGGGAGATCGTGCGCGATGAAGCACTTTGCGCGAGCGGGTTACTCAGTCCCACCATTGGCGGCCCGAGCGTCCGACCTCCGCAACCGGATGGCGTCTTTGTCTTCACGCAAACGAGGAAAGTCTGGACACCCAGCGTAGGCACAGATCGCTTCCGGCGTGGCTTGTACACCATGTTTTATCGGAGTGCGCCATACCCGCTGCTCACCACATTCGATGCGCCGAACTTCCAGGTCTCCTGCACGCGTCGTCCGCGCAGCAACACGCCGTTGCAATCCCTCACCCTCGCGAATGATCCCGCATTCATCGAACTCGCTCAAGGTCTCGCTGCCCGTGTGATACGCGAGTTGCCTGACGCCGATCTCGAAACCCGGCTCACTCGCGCTTTCCGTCTTGCTCTCGTGCGACCACCAGAGACAGCGGAACTCGCATTACTCCTGAACTATACACGCGAGCAACTCGAAGACTTTGCCAAAGATCATCTCGCCGCCCGTTCGGTCGCAGGTCCGGCTTTAGCCAAAGCATCCGCTAATCCCGCTGAAGCTGCTGCGCTTGTCGCCGCCGCTCGCACGCTCTTCAACACGGACAACTTCATCACCCGCGAATGAATCCTGCCGATCTCCAGTCCGCTGCTTCGACGGCATTGCATCAAAGCACCCGCCGACACTTCTTCGGCCAGTGTGCCTTGGGCCTTGGAACGATTGCCCTGAATCAGATGCTCAGTGCAGACGCCTCTGGCGCGGTGCGTATCGATGTCGCCCGTCCCATGGCGGCCCGCACACCGGACTTCCTGCCGAAAGCGAAACGCGTCATTTACCTTTTCATGGCGGGGGGGCCATCGCAGCTGGACTTGTTTGAAGACAAGCCCAAACTGCGCGAGTTCACGGGCAAAGCCCCGCCTGCCTCACTCATGGCAGGCAAAAGATTTGCCTTCCTCAAAGGGAACGAGACACTCCTCGGCAGTGCGCGGCAGTTCCAGCGCTACGGTGGCAGCGGCATGGAGTTGAGCGAACTTCTTCCACATCACCGGAAGATCGTGGACGAAGTCTGCTGGCTGCGCGGCATGACTACGGATGTCTTTAATCACGGTCCAGCGAAGCTCTTCATGAACACCGGCTTCCAGGCGCCGGGGCGTCCTGCCTTGGGCGCGTGGGCCACTTATGGTCTCGGCTCCGCTTCGCAGGATCTGCCGGGATTTGTTGTGCTGCAAAGCGGCCCCCGTGGTCCGCGCGGCGGATCTTCATTGTGGGACAGCGGCTTTTTGCCCACCAGTTTCCAGGGCGTACCGTTGCGCGGTCAGGGCGATCCCATCCTGCATCTGCGCAGCCCGGAAGGTTTCACGCCGGAGCGGGAGCAGAAGTTCTACGGCGCTCTCGCCGGGCTGAATCGCGCCCGCCTCAGCGCTACCGGCGACGGCGAAATCCTCACGCGACTCAATGCCTATGAGACCGCCTTCCGCATGCAGACCAGTGCGCCGGAGCTGATGGAACTTTCACAGGAGAGCGAAGACACGCTGAAACTGTACGGCTGCACGGCCAGCGAACCTTCGTATGCGCGGAACTGTCTCCTGGCCCGCCGCCTCATCGAGCGTGGCACCCGCTTTGTGCAGCTCTATCACACCGACTGGGATCATCACGGGGACAAAGCCAACAATCTGAGCGACGCCATCGTCGCCCGATGCAAGGAGGTCGATCAGGCCAGCGCTGCGCTCGTGCTGGATCTCAAACAACGCGGCCTCCTGGAGGACACGCTTGTCATCTGGGGCGGCGAATTCGGCCGCACCCCCATGGGCGAAAATCGCGCTACCATCGGTCGCGACCATCACGTGGATGCTTTTACCATGTGGATGGCCGGCGGCGGAGTGAAACCCGGCGCCATCCATGGCGCGACAGACGAACTCGGCTTCGGTGTCACCGAAGGCAAGGTCCACGTCCATGACCTCCACGCCACCATTCTCCACCTCCTCGGCTTCGATCACGAAAAACTCACCTACCGCTTCCAGGGCCGCGACTTCCGCCTCACGGATGTCCACGGACACGTAGTGAAAGAGATTTTGGCGTAGGTGAGCGTCAAGGGTGAGGCGACCTTTTCGTTTTACCGCGAAGTCGCGAAGGGGATGAGGTTTTTTCAGGTTGAGCGGAGTTTAGGAGCGGCACGTAGCGCTGTGCGCACTCCATACTTTTTCGTAGTTGCTCAAAATCTTCAGTCCCTTCGCGCCTTCGCGGTGAGAAATCCTTGCTCCGCTACCACCCTCAACGCGTCACTACACCACGGTTGCGCAACTCCTGCGCCCGCCTAGGATACCCGCCCCGTATTATTTATTCTTCACACCTAGCAAGCACGTATCACCATGTGGAAAGGCCGCTTCCAGGAACCCACCAGCGCTCTTGTTCAGCGCTACGGCGAATCCGTCTCCTTTGACTGGCGGCTTTATGAGCATGACATCCGCGGCTCCATCGCCCATGCGAAAGGTCTGAAGAAGGCCGGCATCATCACGGAGGAAGAGTTCAGCGCGATCGAAAAAGGCCTGCTCCAGATCCGGCATGAGATCGAAGCAGGCGAGTTCACCTGGAGCCAGGAGCTTGAGGACGTACACATGAATATCGAAGCCAGACTCACGGAGCGTATTGGCCCCGCTGGCGCGAAACTTCACACGGCCCGCAGCCGGAATGACCAGATCGCCACGGATGTGCGCCTCTACTGCCGCAGTGCCATTGATCATATTGTGCGCCATGCCCAAAGCCTGCAGTGCTCGCTCGTGGAGTGTGCGCAACGGGGGGAGGGGGCCGTCATGCCCGGCTACACGCATCTCCAGCGCGGCCAGCCCGTGCTTTTCGCCCATCATCTGCTGGCTTATGTGGAGATGATCGAGCGGGATGTCTCTCGTCTGCTAGATTGCCGCTTGCGGCTGAATGTCATGCCGCTCGGCTCCGGGGCTCTCGCGGGCAGCACGATCATCATTGATCGTACTTTTGTCGCACATGAGCTTGAGTTTGACGGCGTCACGCAGAACTCCATGGATGCGGTCAGCGACCGGGATTTCGTCGCGGAACTGCTCTTCGCCATCTCGCTCCTCGGGGTGCATCTCAGCCGTCTCAGTGAGGACGTCATCCTCTGGGCCAGCGCGGAGTTCGCTTTTGTGAAGCTGAGCGATGCCCACACCACGGGCAGCAGTCTCATGCCGCAGAAGAAGAATCCGGATGTAGCCGAACTGACCCGTGGCAAATCCGCCCGGCTTATTGGGAATCTCACCAGCATCCTCGTGCTGCTGAAGGGTCTGCCTATGACCTACAACCGGGATTTGCAGGAGGACAAGGAGCCGCTCTTTGACTCCATCGATACCATCAATCTCGCCCTGGAAGTCTTCGCGGAAATGGTGAGTGGCATGGATGTGAACCGCACTGCCACGGCCAACGCCGCCAGTGATCCGATGCTTCTGGCCACGGATCTCGCCGATTACTTGGTGAAAAAAGGCGTGCCTTTTCGTCAGGCGCATGAGGTCATCGGGAAGCTCGTGGCCCACTGCTTGGAGACCGGGAAGACCTTCCCCGAGCTCAAGGTCGCTGAGTATCAGAAGTTCAGCCAGGTGTTTGAGAAGGATGTCTTCGCCATGTTGCAGATGGACAATGCCCTTGCCGCCCGCCAGGGCATCGGCGCCCCCAGCCCAGCCAATATTGAGTCGAGGCTCGAACACTGGCGTCACCATCTCAGCCTCTAGTGAAGAAAAAACCCGGCTCCAGGAAAACCACGACCAAAGCATCGCCGTCGAAGCGCGGTGCCGCTGCGCCTCCCCGCCAGGACCCGGATCAGCCGGTGGATTTCCCCCTCTGCGACATCCGCGACCATGGGGACTGGCGGAAGCTACCCGGTGAAATGGCTTACGAGGGGCCCTACGTCCAGATCGAGGTTTGCGACTTCCTCACGCCCTCCCGCCCGGCCTCGCCGGTTACGTGGACGGTCGCCCACCGGAAAAGCGCCATCGCCGTGGCTGCCAAAACCGAGGATGGCCGTTTTGTTCTCATCCATCAGGAGCGACTTCCCGTGATGCGCGCCCTTTGGGAATTTCCGGCGGGCCAGATCGACGAAGCTGAGGAGACCCAGGAGGCCATTATCGATACGCTGAAGCGGGAGCTGGACGAGGAAGCTGGGTGTGAACTGGAGCCCAATGCCACCGTGACGCCGCTGGGTTGGTTTTTTGGTTCGCAAGGTTTTACGTCGGAGCACGTTTATCTCTTTGCCGTGGGGCCCGTGCGACTTGTTCGCCCGCCTACCCCCATCGGCGGGGAGCACATTGGCGAAGTCAGGCTGGTAACGCCTGACGAGCTACGCGAGATGGTGGCTTCCTGCGTCATTCAAGACGCATTGACTCTCGCACTCTTCGCACGCATGTCCGCCCTTGGCATGCTGTGATTTGTTCACCTTCAGCCTGTATCGCCAGCATGTCCATTTCCACCAGCGCCCCCGTTACCATCATTCTCCGACCCTTCCAAAAGTTCGCCGCCTTCCGTGAAAAGTACTCCGTGGATCCGCGTGACCCGCACGCCGTGCGGCCTGTGTTGAACCATTGGCGGGATTTTGACGTCATGCTGGAGAAGATGGCGGTGGTGTATTTCGTCATCGTTTACAGCCTGCTGTTTTTTCACAAGCCGCTCATCGAGGCCCTTGAGTATCCTCTGATTGCAGCAGGTATCAGAGACAAGGTGATCTTTTATTCCCGCGGTAGTTGTATGTGTCCCTTTCCTTGAAGTCCGGCAGTTATCTATTCTATGACATGCCCCGGACCCCACGTTTCTCCTACTGAATTGCACGAGCGAACTGTCGCCGCATGATGTAACGGTTCCTCCCAAATTTCCCGCCCGCCCCATTTTCCATGCTCAATTGGCTCTTCAAGAAAGTTGTTACCTTCCGCGAAAAGGTTGCCGTAGATCTCGGCAAACAGGATGAGGAAAAGCCTTTCCTCGATCATTTGGAAGACCTGCGCTCCATGATCATGCGCATGGCCATCACGCTCTTGGTGGTGACCGTTGCTGCGTTCTTCTTTTTCAAAGACCTGATGGCCATCATTGAGCATCCGCTCGTGGTGGCCGGCATCCGGGACAAGGTAACCATTCAGAACCTGGGCGTAACCGGCGCCTTCATGACGGCCATGAACATCTGTCTGGTGGCAGGTGTCATCGTGTCTTTCCCGATACTCTTCTATTTCATCCTGCAGTTTGTCCTGCCCGGATTGCGCAGTAATGAGAAAAAAGTGCTGTTCCCAGCTTTGTGTGTTGGTGGCGGTCTCTTCATTACCGGGGTACTCTTTGCGTATTTTCTCGTCTGCCCTCGCGCACTGACCTTCTTTTATGAGTTCAGCCGGGACATGGATCAGTCCAGCGCGGCTGTCACAGGTGACAAGCCGCCGGACAAGCTAATATGGGAGCGGGTGCAGTATGTGAAGTTCGTCTGCCAGTTCATCCTCATCTTTGGTGCTTGCTTTGAGCTGCCAGTGGTAGTGCTGGCTTTGGTGAAGCTGGACATCCTGAACTATAAAGTGATGAAGGGCTCGCGTGGTTATGCAGCGGTCATCATCTGCGTGGTCGCTGCGGTGGTGACTCCCACGCAGGATGCGCTCACGCTGGGGCTACTCGCCGTGCCGATGTATGTGCTGTATGAAATCTGCATCTGGCTTGCCTGGTGGATGGAGAAGAAGGATCGCGAGCAGTATCCTGAGTATTACAAGGATCAGGACAATGATGCCAAAGGTCTGGAAGTCGCCGATGACTGGGACAACGAGGAGTACAATCCCTGGAACGAAGACAGCCGTGGAGATGACGATGACGACGGCACCAAACCGAAGACAACGCCAGCAGCTGTTACGGCGGCAGCGGCAGCGGCAGCAGCGGCAGCAGTGACCACGGACACCACCAAGGTTGAGGCGACTGATGCTGACAAGGCGGATGGTAGTGGAGATGCCACGCCTGCTCCTAGTGAAACCAATACGGAAGCAGGTTCTGCGTCCAGCATTGTCAGTGAAGCGGTAGGCCCTCCAGAGGTTCCAGCGCCGGAGGTTCCCAAATCTCCACCGGGCAATCACGAAATCGATTTCGAAGATGATCTGCCGCCGCGGCCTTATCGCGGTGATGACGATGACGAGTTCGAGAATGATCCGAAGCGGAACACGGACTGAGTAGAGCGCTGATCGTTTAAGTGAAAGTTCATGAACCTGCGCGGGGGGGAGTTTCCTCCGCGCAGGTTTTTTTGTGCATTGGCGAATAAGTGTGATAAGCGGATCGCCTGCGGGACGTCATGACTGGTGACCTTGCTGTTCCCTGGTGAAGTGGCTGTTTATATTAATGATTGCTTCTTACCTTATCGGCCAGGCCAAAGCGGTGTGGCGCTTCGCTTCCCACCGCACTTGTATGTTCTGATCTGCCAAGTCTTTGCCCCCGCTGTAAAGCGCGGCTAAGGGTTGGCACCGTGGTTGAGATGGCCATCTCAACCACGGTGGCGTCAGTGAGAACCAACCGCACTTGTTCCGACTGCTGACACAGTCGAGAGCGCTCTTGGAGCCTGTTCCCTAACGCCTGTCTCTGAACTCGAACCGTTGAATGAGCGCTCCGGCCTGGAGCAGCTCGGATGTTACAAGTATGAGCCCTGAAGACACCGTCCCCACTATTTACCTTGGCATCGACGTTGCCAAGGACTCTCTGCAAATTGACGTGGCCGTGCTCCCCGCACTGGCTTCAGTCCCAAACACCAGAGAAGGCCACCAGCGTCTGCTCAAAGCCCTGCATAAACTCAAAACCAAACACAAAGATAAAGTATCCTTCCACGTCATCTTCGAAGCCACCGGCGGCTATGAACGCCTTCTGGAGGCCTCGCTCCATGATGCCGACATAACCTTCAGCCGCATCCATCCAAAACGGGGACGCTCCCTGGTCGACGCCCATGGTGTCCTGGCCAAAACCGATGCCATCGATGCCCACTGGCTCACCCGCTTTGGCCAGGATATCAAGCCTGCTCCCACGCTCAAACCGACCCAAACCCAACGCGATCTGACAGACTTCAACGTTCGGCGCTCTCAACTCATGAGCGAACTGGTCAAAGAGAAGAACCGTCTCCACACTCATGCCAACCCTGCGGTGATCAAGGAAGCAGAGCAAACCATCGCCTTCCTAAAAAAACAGATCGAATATTGGGACAACCGTATCTGCGCTCTAGGTGCTCACGACCCCGTGCTTCATGACAAGGTCCAACGCCTTAGTCAACTCCAGGGCGTGGGTGCCACGACCGCTCACGGCGTGCTCGCAGCTCTCCCTGAACTGGGCACCATGAATCGGCAGCAGGTCGCGGCCTTGGCGGGCCTGGCTCCACGCAACCGTGATAGCGGCACCGTTAAAGGCAAACGCACCATCGGCGGCGGCCGTGCTCAAGCACGACGCGCCCTCTACATGGCAGCGGTCAGCGCCAGCCGTTGCAACCCTGTCCTCAAACCCTACTACAACCGTCTCATCAATGACGGCAAGGCTCCCAAAACAGCTCTCACCGCAGTCATGCGCAAACTCCTTTGCACAATGAATCAAATGCTAAAAGATCCACTTTTTACACTTGCCTAGAACACCGTTGCTCCAAAAACTGATCCGCTGCTTCACACATGTTTTCTGTCCGCAACGTTCTATTCTGCTCAACTTTGTTGGTTGGTTTCCTTGGCTTGTCTGGGACGTTGGTCGGTGAGACGCCTAAGGTAGCCGCCCCCACCAAAGCCAAGCGCGCGGCGCCGGATTCGCTGTCTTCCACTGATCCAGCAGATCCACCGAAGCTGGGGGCCACGCCTTACATTCAGTATTGGCCGGGGGAGTTGCCGATCGTGATTTCAGCGCCGCATGGTGGGCCGCTGAAGCCGGCGGAGTTGCCGGATCGGAAGTATGGGCGGTTGCAGCGCGACACCCGGACAATGGAACTGGCAAAGGCGATTCGTGAGGCCATGGGGGAACGTTTTGGCAAGAAGCCGCATCTGGCGGTGTGCCTGCTCGCGAGGGTGAAGCTGGACTGCAATCGTGAGGTGATCGAGGCGGCCCAAGGGGGCGCGACTGCGGAGACCGCATGGCGGGATTATCATGGGTTCATCGACTCAGCGGCAAAGGAGGTGCTGTCCAAATATCCGGGGGGTTTGTATCTGGATATCCATGGGCATAGCCATCAGAAGGCTTTCACGGAGATCGGTTATCTGCTGGGGATCAAAGATCTGAGACTGCCGGATCAGCGGCTGAATGGTCCGGACCTGATCGCAAAAAGCAGCATCAAGTTATTGGCAGAGAAGTCGCCGGATAGCTTCGCGGATTTGGTGCGTGGGCCGAACAGTTTGGGCGGATTGTTAGAAGCCCGGGGTATTCCCTGTGTGCCGTCTCCCAAGAACTTGCCGGAGCTGGACGACTTATATTTTTTCGGAGGGTATAGCACGGAAACTCATGGGTCGAGAGGTGCTACTGGGCCGAGTCTGGATGGGGTTCAATTGGAGACGCCGTACTCGAATCGAGATACTGCGGAGCATCGGGCGGAGTTTGCGCGGGCGCTGACGGATGCCGTGGCGGTGTATCTGGCGCGGCATGCGAAGATTGAGATTGAGGGGAAGGGGAAGTAGGCGGGATGGAGTGATGGCTAAGACGGGGGGGAGGAACGGCGTTTTAGGTTCACCGCGAAGGCGCGAAGACGCGAAGGTTTGAAAGAGATGGAGTGAGTGTGCGGGGAGTGACGAAAGGGGTGGCTAGTGCGGTTGAGTTGTTGAAGTGGGGCAGAAAAGCTTGAAGGGGCGCTGGGGCGTGAAGGAATACGCGATATTGCGTACTATGTAGTACGCAATGGCGGAGGAGGGAGTTTTTGGGAGGTGGCGTGAAGTGCGGTTGAGTGTTTGAAGTGGGGCGAAAAGGCGTGGAGTGGCCGTGAAGCGTGTGGGAATCGGCGTTATTCCTGACTATATAGTCAGGATTGTGGAAAAGTGGTGCGTGATTGATGGGGGAATAGGGGATGAAGGTGGTTGTGAGGGGGCGCATGGCATGGCGGTGGTATGGTATGGGTGAAGATGGTGGATGGTTGGTGGCTCGCAACGGTTGAGGGGCGCGGTTGGAGCGAAGGGGCGGGGTTTGGGTGGAAGCAGTGGAGGTGTGACTGGGGCTGGGGGCTGGGAGTTTTCAGTTGGTTGGCTAGAGCGTGATTGGCAGGCTAAAGCGGCGTCGCTCTTCGTTTGCCGCCGCACTCCAAAAACAGTGCCCGCGACTTATTGTTAGGTTAAGGCGCTATTGCTTGCCTGTTACAGCTTTTTTCTATAGCGGACGGCGCGTTCGACTTCTTCGAAGCCGAGGGCGGAGTGGGCGCGTTGGGAGACGCGGTTGTCGATGAGGGCGTCGGAGCCCATTTCCTGGAAGCCTTGAGCGCGGGCCCAGGATTCGACGGCGTGGAGGAGGGCCTGGCCGATGCCGCGGCGGCGCATGTCGCCGTCCACGTACCAGCCTTCGAGGAAGGCGACGGGGTTGGTGATGCAGCCGTCGGCGTAGGGGCGGGAGGCGGCTTCGGCGAAGCCGCAGAGAGTTCCTTTGTCGGTGAAGCGTTCGGCGACAATGACGATGGTGTCGCCGCGGGAAACCCAGGATTCGGCTTCGGCGGCTTCGTCTTCCTCGCGGAGGTCTGGCCAGAGAGTGCGGCGCATGCGGAGCCATTCGGGAAAGTCCCGGTGTGTGAAGGGACGGATGCGGGCTTGGGGAGGGTGGCGCGTGCCGGGAGATGGATGCGAGTGGTTGTTAGGCATGGCCGGGGAGTGGGCGACGGGGCGCATCTCTTACAGGGATGTGGTGCTGATGTGATCTTTCCCAGGGTTGCGTCTTCGCGCAACCCTGGGCTTTAGGGCGGAACGCCTTTGGCGTTCGGGGAAGGTGGTCTGTGGCTGGGGCCTGGGAGGAAGGCAGTTGGCATTCGCGAGGCAATTGCAAGCAGACTTCAGAGAGGAAATGCCGTGGCGTTCGTGGACGCTAGTGACCACTACGAAGGATGTCCGGCGCTATATGGCATGCCTCGGGGGAACAAGTAGTGTATGGGCCGGAACGATCAAGTCGGGAAGGATCATATCAATCGCGCATAGGAGTACCCCTCCGGGGTACGGCTCGTGTTGCACAAGTCCAGGGGTTAAAACCCCTGGCTATTCACGGAGAGCCCCTCCGGGGCTCGGGCTGCAGGGGGCATCAAGCATGGTGCTAAGACACCTTTTTCTCGGTGAGGATTTCACAATCTTCTGAAGCGATAAAGCCCTGCGCGTTGCCCTTGGGCTGGTATGAGGCCGAGCCTTTGGCGCTTTTGAGGGGGAAGGTATGTGTGAGGCGGTGTTTGCTTTGATGATTGGTGGTAGCAACGTCCGTCGGGCACGGCTAGGATAGCCGCGCTCCTTTGTTGGGCGTCCCGTCGACTCTTTGTCTTGGGGTTAGAATGAATCGCCTAGCCTGATGCCAAGCTTGCTATTTCGACACCTTTACCCGCAGGAAGCGGCGGCCGGGGCCGAGGGGGATGTTGTCGCGGACGCGGAGTTGGGTGGCGGTGTTGGCTTCGACGACCAGGTCGACGCTGGTCCAGGAGTTTGGATTGGAGGGGTCGCTGGTGGCTTGGACCTCGTAGGTGACGTCGGTGGCGGAGGGGTTTTTGGTGACGGTGAGGCGGAGGTATCGTTCGTTGTTTTCCTCGGCGATGTCGCGCACGACGTTGGTGGGGGCGCTGAGTTCGGGATCGGTGCCGAAGGCGTATTCGAAGAGATTGACGACACCGTCAAAGTCTGGGTCGAGGGTCATACCGGCAGCGGGGTTGCTGGCGCCGCCGGTGAATTGAGCATCCTGCCATTGGGTGAAGGGGTCGCCGGTGCCGGTGAAGAGGAGGTCTTCAAAGCTTTTAGCGGCGCCATCGTCGGCAGTGAGGCGCAGGGTGAAACTGCCGCTGTTGCCGAAGGTGGCCGTGGTATCGATGGCGCTGCTGTTGGCGAAGCTGAGGGAGCCGGGGCCGCTGAGTTTCGACCAGAGGGTCGTGAGGCTCACGGGTTCGGGGAAGTTGTCATCGGTGACCGTGCCATTCAGTGCGACCGATCCGGTGGGAGTGCCGGCAACAGTACCGGAATCCACGATCGGCGCTTTGTTAAGCGGGGCGATGGTAAAGTTCGAGAACGTGCAGGTGTTCAGCCCGACGCCGGTGTTGTTGTTGACATACAGGCCGACCCAAACCGGGGTGGTCATGATGACGGTCTGGGGCTGGCCGATCTGAATCCAGGAGCCGGCCGTGCCGCCGGAGTCATTGGCGCGGTAGGCGGAGATGCGATTGCCCTCGCGAATGAAGCGGATCCAGTTGCCGGCGTTGACACTGCTGGGGAGTCCGCCGGCGCTGCCGCCTGCGATGTTCGTCCAGTAGTAACCGTTGTAAGCTCCCTGAGGCATGCGGCCGAGGTGCAGGTAGCCGCCGGATTCCATGCTCTCCGCGATGCGAATACCACCCGCGGCGCTGCCAGCACCGGAGGTGAAAGTGACGAGCCGAGCGGTCACGACCATGTCCCCGTAATACTGCCAGCCATGGTAAAAGCCGTTGCCGCCATTCACGGTATAAACACCGCTGGCCACACTGCTGCTGCCGGGGGTGGTGATGTTGTTTCCCTGATCCTCCGCGAGGAGAGCCGCTCCGGTCTGGGCGGGGGTCAGCGTGACATTATCATACAAAGCCGTGGTGAGGCCCGCGGTGCTGTTGTTGGTCGTGGTGAGACCGTATTGAGCCGAACTATCAACAAAAGTGGGGGAAGTGGTGCCGACTTGTGTCCACGCTCCGGCTGAGCCACTGACATCCGGCGCGTAAGAGGCAATGATCTCGCCCGTGCTGGAGTTGCGTTCCAGCTTAAGCCAAAGGGGTAAGGAAAGTCCTGTTTGCGCGGCGATCTGAGCATCATTCGCATTCGCGGTGGTGCGGGCGCGGAATTGCAAATTCCCTCCGGGGAGAACGCCCAATACCGCGCGATTGATGGAGCGGGTCATGGAGTCGCGAATGGTGAGTCCAGACAAGCCCGTGCCGCTGACAAAGCTGGTGAGGCGCGCCGTGATGGCGCCGTTGCCGGTGATCTGCCGCACCATGACATGAGCCTGGTCATTGGCGGTGGAGGCATAGCCCGCGCCTGTGCCGGTCACGGTATACAGCCCGTTGTAGCTGACACTTTGGCCGCGGCGTGCAGAGGCGGGGCCGAGATCCTGTGAGATCCAATCCGCAGCGACCAGTTGCGAGCCGACCACAACGGTAACCTGATCACTCACGCTGAATTGCGTATCAGTCGCGCTGATGCGCAGGATGTAAGTGCCGGGCTGGGTGAAGGTGAATGCGGTGGTGGCGGAGGTGGGGGACTCGATGACGGCCACTCCCGGGCCACTAATCTGAGTCCACTGCTGCGTGACAGCCGCTGGCGCGCCATCATCGGTGATGGTAGCGGAAAGGATGATGCCATTGCCACTGGCGACGAGAGGCCCCTGACTGGCCGGGCTATTGATAAAGAGTACGGGCGCGTTGTCATTGTCCGCGATGACCACATTTTCGTAGGCCTGACCAGTGATAGTGTATGAGCCGCTGGACAGTGTGACGGTTACGTACTCGGGGCCTTCCGTCTCGGAATCATCCACAGGGGTCACGGGAATGGTGATGCTGCTTTGATTGAGCGGGATGGTGACAATGGTGCCGATGGAGGTGTAGTCCGTCGTGCTGGTGGCGGTACCTGAGACCGTGTAGCTTACGGAAACAGGAGTGGTGAGCGGTGGGCTCCGCGTGATGGTGAACAATCCCGGATTGCCCGGCGTCTCGGAGGCCTGACTGTCCGTCGCGGCAATGGTCACCGTACTGCGGTCATCATCGGCAATGGTAACCGTGGCGGTGGAAGGGGTACCGATGGTGTACGCTGGGCTCAGACTCATCATAAGGATGACGGTCTCGTTGCCTTCATTCGTGGAGTCGTTTGACGGGATGGTGACATTCACCACAGCACTGGATGCGCCCACGGGTATGATGAGGCTGAGAGGATTGGCAATGGCGGTGTAATCTGTACCGCTCGTTGCCGTGCCGGATCGCGCCAGACTGACAGTGAGTGCAGCAGTGGTGGGCCCTGTGCGAGTGACGGTGAACTGACCAGGATTGAGCCCAGCCTCTGCGGCATTCGGATCATTGGCGACAATGCTCATGACGGGAAGGTCATTGTCCGTGATGGTCACGGTGTGGGTGCTGATGGTCCCTTTCTGCACGCCGTTGTAGCTGGAAAGGGTGAGGATGATGGTCTCACCCGCATCAATGATGGCATCGTCCGTGATAGGAAGGGTGATGGTCTGGACGGTCTCTCCAGCAGGGAATGTCAAGGTGCCTGAAACCTCGGTATAGTCTGTGCCGCTGCCCGTGGCAGTGCCTCCGGTGACGGCGTAGTCCACTGTGACAGGCGAGGTGGCAGGCGCGCTCAGGCTCACCTGGATGGAGGCATTCCCCCCGTTCTCGGTCACCGAAGTCGAAGACGCGGCGAAGGCTGCATAGGGCGTGGCGGGCGGCTCGTCATCATCCACGATGGTGTAGGAATGGTAGGTGGCTGTGGAAGTGATGGCGGCTCCATTGGCATTGGTGAGCTGTAGTGTGACCACATTGTTAGGTTCATCGATGGTGTCGTTCACCACATCGAAGGTGATGTTCTTTGTCAGGTCGCCCGGAGCAAAAGTGAGTGTGCCAGCAGGCAGGGTGTAGTCGACCGTGCTTCCAAAGGCATTGCTTGCGGTGTAAAGGCGGTAACGCTGCTCAAAGGAGCCAGACTTAATAAAGCCGGCGTGCATCATGCGGGAGTAATGCTCGCGTCCCTCACGGATCATGATACCGGCCTGCGCACCCGTCGCGCCGTCTGTGAGTGACGTGATCCGCCCGCGGACGGTGAAATCTCCGGTCACCTCCGTAGCGACGAAGTGGCCTTCATCATTGCTGGTGGTAAGTCCATTGCCAGAGCCGGTCACGGTCCACAGACCACCGCTCTCGCCTTCAAAGCCCTGTTCATTGACAAAGCCCAGGGTGCGGCCTTGCAGCGAGCCCGTGGGAGCCGGTGTGATGCTGAAATTGTCAAAGGTGGCCGTAGCCAGAGTGCCGTCGCTTGCGGCAGAGACGGTCATGCCCGCCAGGACCTTAGGTCCGAGCGCGAGAGTCTGAGAGGCCGCGGTACCGAGGTTTGTCCAGGTCACTCCATCCTTGGATAAAGCGGTCGTAAAGATATCGCCAGCGCGGACGATACGGAACCAATAGGGAAGTATTACGGTGTTGAGAGTGGCAGGCGAGTTGGCCGCGGCTCCAGTTGTGTTGCGATTATAGGCGAGGAAGCCTACAATGCTATTGAGGAGGCTGGCAGCATACGCTGAACTGGCCGTGGCTGTTGTGCGGAGCATCACGCCGATGCGCGGACTGCCAGTGGTCACCGTCTGGGAAAGCAACCGCACCGTGACTGTGCAGTTGGCGGAGTTCGTCACGGGCATGGAAATAAACCTGATGTTATCTCCCGTGCTGCCCGACCCCACTCCGAAGCCTGGCGACGTGACGGTATAAACCCCACCTGAAAAGGTGTGCGATCCACTGGGCCCGGCATTGCCGATGTTCACCCCAGCCATGGTGCCCGTCGTGGCACCTGGATCGAGACCCGTCACCGAAAAGTTATCCATGGTCACCACGGTGGAGGTGGTCGATGAGCCCGAGCCAACGGCCAATCCCGCCTGATAGCTCGTGCCAAGTCCGGTCACCGTGGCTGCAGTGCCACGCTGCGTCCAGATCGTCCCGTCATTCGACTCAAAGTAAGTGATGGTGTCGCCTGTCTTCACCACTCGTACCCAGATAGGCAGCGCGCGGGTGGAATTGCTGACGTTCGTGCCGGCATTTGTAGAGTTCACCGCGTAATCCACCTTCACTTCACTTGAGGAAGCCGTGGACAGGTTCACGGGAATGTTCACCGTGGCGACGCTTTCGAGACCGGAGGAAGTTGGCGCGGCGAAGCCGATGTTATGGGTGCCGGTGTCATTGTCGGTGATGTACATCGTGGCGTTGCCACCTTTCGAGTAGGGGCCTGCGGTGGGCTCGAGTACAATGGTTTCACCACCTTCAAAGATGGTGTCATTGGTGACTGCAATCACTACATCGGCACCGATGGAGCCTGCAGGAATGGTGACTGAGCCGGGGAGGGAGGTGTAGTCATCGCCGTGGGTGGCGGTGCCGCTCATGGCATAGTTCACCGTCAGGGAGGCAGCGGTGCTGCCGGAGCGGCTGACGTAAAACTTCACCGGCGTGGTGGTGGCTCCTTCCGTAAAGGTGCTGCTGCCGCTGGTGCCCACCTGTGCATCCACATACACCGTGGGTATAGAGCCGTCCTTCAGCCACATGCTGGCGGCATTGGTGGGTGCAAAGGTTTGGTAGGTGGAAGTCGAGTCGAGCGTGAGCGTGACGCTTTCGATATCCTCCTGGGCGCCATCATTGACTGGCGTGATGGTGACGTCCTTGGTGACGGCAGCGCCGTTGTTGAGCGTGATGCTGGTGCCGGTGCTGGTGTTCCCTGTGCCAGTGACGGTGTAATCGCTGGTGAGCGTGGCGCTGCCACCCATGGTGAAGTTGATCGGCAACGTGCCGGTGCCGGAGCCGCCACGCACGGTGATGCGGAAATTCGCCGTGGTGCCGGGCTCAGAGGCGCTGCCCATATTGACCACGTCCACATACGGCAGATCGCTGGCGTTATCCGTGATGGTGGCCTGAGCGGTGAGGGCAGTGCCTAGCGTGTAATTCGTCGCGCCTGCTCCGAGCACGATGATGACCGACTCCGTGCCTTCACCAAGCCCGTCATAGCGTGGCAAGATGGTGATGGTCGCCTGCGAACTGCCAGCAGGGATGGTGACGGATCCGGGCATCGCCTCGAAGTCCACGCCGTGGAGGGCCATAACCATGCCGGATGCGCCGGTGAAGGCGTAGTAGACGGTGAGAGGGCTGGCAGTGCTGCCGGTGCGGGAAACAAGGAAAGTGGCGGTATTCGCCTCGGCATTGGGCGCGGTGAGATTCACTTCGGCGGCGACCGAATCCGTGGCTACGACGGTCACGGTCTGGGTGTCGTCGTCGTAGATATTCGCCGTGGCATTGGAGGCGAGAGGATCGATGAAGTAGCTTGCATTGGTAGAAAGCGTGACTTTGACGGTTTCGATGGATTCCGAGATGGAGTCGCTTTGCGGCGTGACAAGGATCTCTGCGGAAGACTGGCCGTCGGGTATGGTGACGGTTCCCGTCAGCACCTGATAATCCGCCAGGGAAGTGGCGGTGCCGCTCACTGCATAATTCACGATGAGCGCACCCAGAGTGCTGCCGGTGCGGGAGACGGTGAGGATGGCGGTGTTGCTTTCGCCTTCAGGCGCATTCGCGCGGGTGGCGACGATGGCGACCTTGGGCAGGGCGGTGTCGTCGTCATTGATCACCACTGTGGCGGAGGAAGCGGCGCCGATGAGGTAACCGCTGCCGACGCCGAGTTGATAGATCGCGGTCTCCGGTCCTTCAATCGTGCTGTCCCCCACTGGGGTCACGGTGACGTCGAGGTCTGCAGCGCCGGCTGGAATGGTGAAGGTGCTGAAGCCCTGGGAGCCAGTGACGTAGTCCGGTGAGATGGTGTAATCCGTGGTCTTGGTGGCACTGCCGGAAGCGGTGTTCACATTCACGGTCAGGCTTTGACTGATATCGCCTGTGCGGGTGATGCGGAGTTGACCGGTGGTAACCGGGCTGAGTTCACTGGCCAGGGGAATGGACGCTGCAATCGTGACGACCGGCGAAGCTTCGGCTTCAAAGGTTGCGCCGCTGTAGCTGGGGCCGACGGTGATACTGTTGTTAAAAAGCTCCGTAAAGCTATAACCGTAGAGAAGCGGGGTGAGGGTGTAGTTGCCTGCGACCAGATTTGCGATGGTGAAATAACCGTTGGTGTCCGTGACCACGCCATTGGCGCCATTGGCCGTGACCACGACATCCTGCAGGCCCACACCCTGCGCGGTGACGCGGCCGCTGATGGTGTAACGCGAGTTGCCGTTGCCGACAGTGATCAGCTTGTTCTGGACGGTGGTGTTGCCCTTCATGTCGCTGGCGGTGCAGGTCATGATGTAAGTGCCAGCGGTGCTGTAGGTGCGCGTGATGACGGGGGCGTTTTGATAAACGGCGCGAATGGAGGTATCGCCAAAGTCCTGCCAAGAGTAGGCCAGAGTGTCGCCATCAGGATCGGTGGCAGTGGCCGTAAAAGTGACGGCGGCGTTGGTCGGCACGGTTTCGGCGGAAGTGGCGAGAGTCATCACTGGCCGTTGATTGCCTGCGAACTGCCCGAGGTTCACTGCGACGTCGATATAACGCGGCGTGTCGTTGAACGCAATGGTTGTCAGGTGAATGCCGCTCTCGCGATCCGAGAAGGTGCTGCCGAGGGCGATGGGAGAGTCATCCTTGAGGAAAGGCGAGCCGGGAGTGGTGTCGAGGAGTTGGATATTCGAGCCGGAGCCGTTCGGGTATCGCCAGCCGAGGATCATACCGTTTTTCACCCAGGGATTACTGCTATCAAGAAGCGAGCGCACCTCGCCCCAGTAAGTCTTTTGGGAATCCTTGAGGACGGTCATCGCGTATTTGCGCGAGGGATCCAGCGTGCCCTGATCCATGGCATAGATGCGATAGATGCCGCTCTGAGCGACGCTTTCCACATAGCTTTGCGGCATCCATTTGATCTGGTTTTTGGCCTGCGCGTTGTATTGGCCCGAGGGGAAACCGCCATTGCCCATGTTGTCGAAGATGTCGCCGTATTCGTTATTGGAGCCAGCGCCGATGCTGCTGGTTCCGGCGGTGTCCCAATAGTTTGCGTGAGAGAGCGTGAAGCAGTGGCCGATCTCATGCGCCCAAAGCGAGGCACTATCCGAACGAGCCCAGACGCTGCTGCCACCACCGAGACCGCCGTAGCTCTGCGGGCCGCCATTGTGCCGCACACCGATGCAGTCGTAGTCATTCGAATCAAAGCCGATTTTCCGTGCTTCATCTCGCGCCTCGGTGTGCGTGAGAGTGGCGCCATTGATGTCGCCGCCGTTCGATGTGTCGCGAGCGATGTAGTAGGATTCGTTGTGCTTCAACTTTACCGGCGGCGTGACGGTGCCGACAAGAGTGAGACGGCCAAAGGAAGACTTTGCGTAGAAGTCGCTGACCTCACGCAGCATGGCGTAGAGCGCGGCTTCGGTGGAGGGGACGGCATTCTGATCAGCATAGGTGACGGGAATGATGAGTACCTTCACCACGCCGAGCGCGGGGGTGGGGGAGGCTGGGAGGATGCCGGTGAACCCAAAGGCGCCGCCGGTGACGCCCTCGCCCATGATGAGGGTTTGATTGTAGGTATCAATGTGGATGGTCTGGCAGAAGTAGACGGTCTCCGTGGCGGTCTCCACGGCAGGCGTGTTGTCCGTGATGACCTCCGGGATGTCTTCTGCATCGAGGGATTGTTCCCCCGACACGGGGCAAATGGTGACGGCGGGCTTTTCGGTGGCAGGGGCAGGGGCTTCACCGACTTCCAGCGTGCGGGAAGGGGACTCGCTTACGGCGAAGTCCGTATCCATGGCGACGCCATTAAGGGAGGCATTCGGAACCCATGCCGTCGATTCCGCGCGGCGGCCATAAACATAAGCTCGGTAGGTTTCGCCGGTCTGCATTTCCGCGTCACGGTAGGTGAGGGAGCCGGTGGGCAGATTCACCGCGACGCCATTCTTTTCGAGTTCCGGGAGGGCTTCCTCGGGATAGGCCTGGAAGGTGCGCAAAACGCCGACGGCATTCACGCGCTTCTCCAGCAGGTTCACGATTTCCGGGGGCAGCTGCTGGCGCACGACCATGGGGACGGCCTCCGCGATGGCGCGCCTGGGGTCGTCCACAATGAGTTGTTTGAATTCGGCGCGACGTTCCTCGGCGAGCTTTTTGCCTTCCTCCAACAAAGTGACGCGCTCTTCCGGGGTGGCTTTGAGATAGGCCTGAGTCCAGTCGTTGAACCGGGGGAGGGTGGGGCGTGCGAGGAGTTGGACGGAAGGCTGGGACGATTTGGCTTTGCTGTCTTTCCCGGTCTGGTCAGATGACTTGAAGGCGTCGAGGGCGCTGACGAAGGTATCCTCTTTCTGCGGAGCGGAGGCAGGCTTCTGAGACTGGGTCGTGGAGACATCGTTATGGGACGATTGCCACATCAGGAAGGCTGCCGTGAGAGCAGCAACCGTGAGTACAGCAAAAGCGAGGCGGAGGCGGGTCAGACGCACGAGGACGGATGCGGTGGGGGGCTTTGAGGCTGGTTAGGAAAAAACCGCCCTGAGGATACCATGATTTTTCGAATTGAAACAAAAGAAATTGCTTGCCCCTATTGTGGAAAATCCTCGAAATCAGGGCCGTAGAGCGCCGTGCTTGACCGTTTTGCTCTCCCCGCCCAAAGTCCGGGCATGGTTGAAATCAACGTCACTTACGAAGGCGATCTGCGCTGCCGCTCCGTCCACGGGCCCTCGGGCACGGAACTTGTGACCGACGCCCCGGTGGATAACATGGGCAAAGGCGAATCTTTTTCTCCGACGGATCTGGTCGCCACGGCGCTGGCCACCTGTATCGCCACCACGATGGGCATTGTCGCCCGCCGCAAGGGTCTGGAATTGCCCGAGATGAAGGTGCATGTGGAGAAACATATGACGGCCGAAGGACCCCGGCGGATTGCGCGGCTGCCGGTGAAGATCTGGATTCCACTGCCAGCGGATCACGCGGATCGGCAACTGCTGGAGAACGCGGCCAACGGGTGCCCGGTGCACCGGAGCTTGGAGCAAGCGGTGGAGATGCCGATTGATTTTTTCTGGGGGGAGTAAGGCGACGGTCTGAAGCCCTCAATCCTGATTTCGCAAAATAAAAAACGGCCTCCCGGGGATCCCAGGAGGCCGTTGGCATTTGTGTTATTGCTAATACATCAACCCTGACTCATTGCTACACTGACAAATGCTCGTGATTAAAGCAACAGGGGCGTGATGAATTTAATTTGTCACGCGCACCTGTTATTTTAATACTTTATTGAGGATTCGTTCCACCACTGCTGGCGCCGCCGCCGGAGGAGGAACTGGCGCCGCGGCCACTGCCGCTGCTGCGATTGGAAGTGCCGGAGCCGCTACCTGAGCCGGATGTGGCGGACGAACCTGAACTGCGGTTCGTGCCGGAGGATGTTGCCGCCACTGGAACTGCCCCCGGTCCCGGTGCGGGAAGCCCCGGTTCCAGAATTTGAAGTGCTGGTAGCATTTGAGTTCGTGGTATTCGTTGCAGCCGAGGTAGATCCGGTCGCCGTGGAGCCACTGGCGGTGCCAGAAGTCCCTGTGCCCGTATTGTTCGTGGAATTGTTATTGTTGGTTCCACTCGACGTGCCGGTTCCGTTATTCATGTTCGAAGTTCCCGATGAGGGAGTCGAAGCATTCGAGCTGGAATTGGAGGCATTCGAACTAGGATTGGAGGCAGCGGAGCTTGGGGTGGAAGCGTTTGCACTGGAATTTGAGGCATTGCCACTGGAGACGCTGTTCGTAGTTCCGCTATTCGTACCCGATCCGGTTACTGAACCGGTGCCCGAAGAATTCGTAGACGTATTGGGCGTAGCACTGATGCGGTTGTTGGTTCCGGTGCCGGTGCCCGAGGTATTCGTGGAAGAATTCGGAGTGGCGCTGATCGAATCATTCGTGCCAGTGCTGCCGTTAACGGTGCCGCCGGAGCCAGTGCCGGTGCTGGTAGTCGTGCCAGTTTCGGAGCCGGTCATCGTGCGTGACGTGCCGGTGCCAGTATTGCTCGTGGTACCTGTGCCGGTGCCGGTGTTGCTCGTGGTGCCGGTGCCTGTGCCGGTGTTGCTCGTGGTGCCGGTGCCTGTGCCGGTGTTGCTCGTGGTGCCGGTGCCAGTATTGCTCGTGGTGCCGGTGCCAGTATTGCTCGTGGTGCCGGTGCCAGTATTGCTCGTGGTGCCGGTGCCAGTATTGCTCGTGGTGCCGGTGCCGGTATTGCTCGTGGTGCCGGTGCCGGTATTGCTCGTGGTGCCGGTGCCGGTATTGCTCGTGGTACCTGTGCCGGTATTGCTCGTGGTACCTGTGCCGGTATTGCTCGTGGTACCTGTGCCGGTATTGCTCGTGGTACCTGTGCCGGTGCCGGTGGTGCTTGAACTCATGTTAGCGCCGGTGCCGGACGTTGACGCTGTGCCACTGTTGGTCCCAGTGCCGGTATTATTGGCGGTGCCGGTGCCAAGTGTGTTTCCTGGGTTGGCCATGCCGACACCTGTTCCTGAGTTTGTTCCAGTTCCGGTGGAGGTACCAGTCGGAACGGCAATCACATCGTTGAGGCCGTTGTTTGTCCCTGCGCCGTTCGTATTGTTTGACGTGCTGAAGCCGGGGCTTCCACCTGCGGGTGTGGAATTTGGATTATTCGTCTGGCCACCGGATCCGCTGCTGGGCGGCATGGACGCCGCTGTGCCACCTGCTGAGCCAGTGCCTGAGGCCACGCCTTGATTCGTGCCGCTACCCGTTTGGCCGCCAGTACCTGCGGTTGAAGGGTTTCTGCTGGGGGCAAGGCCGGAGAGGTTTTCACCAGTTGTGGCGGTGCTCGCGGAGCCGGAAGGAGTTGCGCCGATCGTGCCGGAAGGAGCGGATCCTGCGCCAGCCAAGTTGCCAGCGCCTACAGGAACAGCGAGGGGCGAGTTGGACCGCATGATCGCTTTAGCGGGTTCATCGAAAGGAACGGAAGAATAAGCGGTGCCGTTCGGGACGCTCACCATCTGCCCGTCGAGGGTCACCATAACGTTCTCGGGGATAGTTTGAGTGACGCCATCGAAGCCGGTAATTTTACCGCTTTTACTGATACGGAAAGTGAGGTCGGATGGCAGAGGGCTGGCCTTGCCAGCGCGGACGACGTAAGTTTTACCATTTAAGGTAACAAAGCCCTCTACGGGCGCGGCTTCAGCTGTACCTGGGGCGATCGAAACACTTTGTGCGTGGAGCGTCGCTACCCCCATGGCCGCTGCAAGGAAAATAGGAGCGAGTGGGTTGATTTTCATATAACTGAATCGCCAGGGGTTGCACCCATGGTTTGCACGATAGACAAAAAATAGTTCTCCACCCTTATTCGGCTATCAGGGCGGCGACCGGAATAGTGCGGAAAACCTCAGCAAGACTTAGGTTTTCAATAACTTCCCCTGTGATAATGTTACGCCACTTTCCTCCGTCGCGCGCACTGAGGAGGGTAGATTGGCCCCAACATTCACCAATAGGTGGGAAGCCCTGAGACGCAGTCTGTTTCGGGACAGCCACAAGCAGAGTAGTCCCATTGACGCTTCGTTCGAAGGCAAGGCATTGCTCAGACTTGTCACCATCAATCCCGACGGGTTCATAGCTTCCTTCCGCGAACAAGGCAGGCATGCGGTTGCGCAGCTCCAAGAGCTTCTGGATGACTAACAATTTGATGCGGCCATCTCTCCATTGTTCCATGAGTGACGCTGGCTCAACATCTGTCAGCGACGACAGCGCGGTGCGACGGGCCTCATAGTCGACGGGGCGGCGGTTGTCGGGATCCACCAGACTGAAGTCCCACATCTCCGTTCCCTGATAAAAGTCCGGCACGCCGGGGACGGTGAGTTTTAATACGGTCTGCGCCAGTGAGTTCACCATGCCGAGGCGGGCGATCACTTCCGCCAGGGGCCTCATGGCATCGGGGAAACGATTCTTCTTTGCCGGAGTGAGGATGCGCTCGATGAAGTCACAAACGGCCTGATCCCAGGCGGTATGCGGGTCAATCCAACTGCTGTTCACCTTGGCCTCATGCAAGGCCTTGGTCATGTAAGCTTGTAGCCTCTTGATATAGACATCACGCTCCTCATCATTCATCGGTGTGAGAGGCCAGGAGCCAAGGATGGTCTGGTAGATAAGATACTCTTCATTCGCGTCAGGCGCGGGCGAGCCTTCCACCACACGCTTGGCGCTACGGTTCATATTCCGCCAGCGGCGCACGGATTGCTGCCATTCCTGTGGGATTTCGCTGAGGGCAACAAGACGCATGCGAACGTCCTCGGAGCGTTTGGTATCATGCGTGGAAGTTGCCAGCATGGCCTGCGGCCAGGAGGCGAGGCGCCGTTTGCAGGCATGATGGAAAGCATCTGCCGGGGCGCCGAATGTTCCAGGGTGACCGCCCACTTCATTTAAAGCGACCAGACGATTGAAGACATAGAAGGAGGTATCCTCCACGCCCTTTGCCGTAATCGGCCCGGTGCATTGTTGGAACTTCTGGACGAAGAATTGCCGCAACTCCTCGTCCACTTTGTGCGTCTCCTCAGCCGGGGGCAGGAGGATGAAGCGGATGAAATCGAACACCGAGTGCTCCAGTGCAGGGTTCTTGCGCCGCGCCAGTGCGATGGCCTGAGTGGTGACGGTGACATCGTCGGGCTCAGGCGTGGCACCCGCATCCATATAAGTACGGTAGACGGGGAAACAGGCGATGACTTCGCGGATAGCGGTGGTCAGCGCATTGACCGTAAAGTCGCGATACCAGCGATGGCTTTCCGCCAGCCGACTCAGGAGCACGCCGAGCACATTGGCCTCACTGGCCATGGTGACCTGCATGATCATGCGCTTGCTTTGATAGACCGTTTCCTTGTAGTCCACCCGGTCTTCGATGAAGCGCTCATAAGTCTGCGTCATGGCGCGCTCGCTGGAGCGCTTGACCAGCAAATTCGTGATCTCGCTGCCGAACTCATAACCCGTGGTACCATCCACGGGCCAGCTCTTCCGAAGCTCCTCATGCGGCCCGAGAATCTTCTCGACCAGGAGCCAGCCGGGTCCACGATCGCCCAGACATTCCTTCATGCGTGCGCGCAGTTGTTCGAGATACAGGCCCGGTTTGGCGAGGCCGTCGATGTGGTCAATGCGCACGCCGTCCACCGCGCCACAACTCAATAGCTCCAGCAGCAGTACATGGGTGGCATCGAAGACCTCGGGCAATTCCACCCGGATCGCCGCCAAGGTGTTCACGTCGAAGAAGCGCCGGTAGTTGATCTCTTCGGCCGCAACCCGCCAATAACTCAAACGATAAGGCTGATCCGACAGCAGCGTATCCAACCGATTCAGACTTTCCGGGTCATCCGCATTTTGCCAGTCCGCGATGGCTTTACCCAGGGCGTCTTTCACTGCAGAATCGGTTTCACAAAGCCGCTTCAAACGCTCGCGCACAATGCGCTTCTCCCGCACCCGTTCTGCCATCTTCCCTGCATCCGTTTCCACACGGGCAGGCAGGTGATCCAGTGCGGTGATGATGCTCAGCAGTTCGTCTGAAGGCGTCTCCAACAGCTCCGTGGCACGGTGCAGGATGGGCCGTGTGCTGCGCGGTGCGAGCGGGAGCCTGGCACCAGGGCTCTCGACGGTGAAAGCGCCCTCTTCCAGCTTTAGCTTGAAGGCACCGGAGTCCAGCACCTTGCCATACTGATCTCCCAGAATTGGGAGCAAAACCTTGTTCTCCAATGCCCTTTTTAGCGGGTGCCATTCGATATCGAAAAATGGCGCGAACGGGGATGCCGGGCCATTTTCGAGCACATCCATCCACCAGTGATTGTCCGGCTCGCTGATGCCCATGTGGTTTGGCACAAAATCCACGATCAATCCCATTTGGTGGCGGTGCAGTTCCGCAACGAGTGCATCGAATTCCTCACGCGTGCCGACTTCAGGATTGAGTTCATTATGGTCGCACACGTCATACCCATGCGTGCTGCCCGGGCTGGCGCGGAAAAAGGGCGATGCATAGACATGGCTGACGCCGAGACTGTGCAAATAGGGCACCAGTTCACGAGCGTGATTGAAGGTAAAGCCTTTGTGAAACTGCCAGCGGTAGGTGGCTCGGGGAAGGGAGGTCATACTTTCGAGGGACTGAAGGAAATGGGTTCGAGTTGCCGGATGCAGCCAGTGGAAGACGCAGAGGCGAATGCATGGAAAGTTTCTTCCCATTCCATGTTCGCGTTACTCGGTAAGGTCATTGTTGTTAGCCGCTGGCAGATGCCATCCACTTTTCTGTTTTCTACTGAATCTGATTTGAGTCTTCGTTTCGGGGCATCCAAACCGCATCCGGCAATGGACGGCCCGCCCCCACCTTCGCAAATGGGGACCCATTTGCGTGTATGATGCTTCCCATGCCTGCCGATAGAATGCACAGGTAAACACTTTCGTTCCCATCAATCCTTCCCATGAGCGCCCCGTCCTCTTCTCCCATCTGGTATAAAGATGCCGTCATTTATCAACTCCACATCAAAACCTTTCAGGATAGCGATGGAGACGGCATCGGTGATTTCCGGGGCCTGATTCAGAGGCTCGATTATCTGGTCGATCTGGGTGTCACAGCAATTTGGGTGCTGCCCTTTTATCCCTCGCCCTTGAGGGATGACGGCTATGACATCGCCAACTACCATGAGATCAATCCCTCTTATGGGACGCTCGATGACTTCCGGAGTTTGTTGGAGGAAGCACATGCCCGTGGGCTGAGGGTCGTCACTGAACTGGTGCTGAACCATACTTCCGACCAGAATGCCTGGTTTCAAAAGGCCCGCCACGCCCCCGCTGGATCTCCGGAGCGTGACTTCTACGTGTGGTCGGACAACCCGAAGAAATACAAAGAGGCCCGCATCATCTTCAAAGACTTTGAGACTTCCAACTGGACGTGGGATCCCATCGCGAAAGCTTACTTCTGGCACCGCTTTTACTCACACCAGCCGGATTTGAACTTCGACAACCCGGCGGTGCATGATGCGCTTCTGGAAGTCATCGACTACTGGCTGGCCATGGGTGTGGATGGCGTGCGTTTGGATGCAGTACCCTATCTCTATGAACGGGAAGGCACCAACTGCGAAAACCTGGGAGAGACGCACGAGTTCCTTCGCAAACTGCGCAATCATGTCGATACGAAATTCCCGGGCCGCATGCTCCTCGCCGAGGCCAATCAATGGCCGGAGGATGCGGTGCAGTACTTCGGGGCGGGGGATGAATGCCACATGGAATTCCACTTTCCCCTGATGCCACGCATGTTCATGTCGCTCCAGATGGAGGATCGCTTCCCCATTATCGACATCATGGATCAGACGCCAGATATTCCGGAGGGATGCCAGTGGGCCATCTTCCTGCGGAACCACGACGAACTCACGTTAGAGATGGTCACCGATGAGGAGCGCGACTACATGTACCGCGTTTACGCAAAGGATCCCAAGGCTCGCATCAATCTTGGCATTCGCCGCCGTCTCGCTCCTTTGTTAGGCAACAACCGCCGCAAGATCGAGCTGCTTAATTCACTGCTGTTCTCGCTGCCCGGCACGCCTATTATCTATTATGGTGATGAGATCGGCATGGGCGATAACTTTTATCTCGGTGACCGTAATGGCGTACGTACGCCCATGCAGTGGAATGCGGACCGTAATGCGGGCTTCTCGCGCTGTAATCCGCAGCAGCTTTTCCTGCCGATCATCATTGATCCAGAGTATCACTATGAGTCCGTGAATGTGGAAAACCAGCAGGGGAATTTGTCTTCGCTCTTCTGGTGGATGCGTCGCATGTTAGGTGTGAGGAAGCAGTCCACCGCTTTTTCGCACGGTACTCTGGAGTTCCTTCATCCGGACAATGCCAAGGTGCTGGCGTTTGTGCGTGAGCATGAGGGTGACATCGTGCTCGTGGCTGCGAATCTTTCCCGCTTCACGCAGTTTGTGGAATTGAACCTTTCGAAATACGCGGGCATGGTGCCGCAGGAGATGTTTGGCCATACGCGGTTCCCTGAGATCCGCCAGACGCCGATGCCGCTGGCCCTGGGGCCGCATGGTTTCTGCTGGTTCCGCATTCAGAAAGCCACACCGACACAAACAGGACTGCCCGACTGGAGTCCACCCAAGCTTAAATCCGAGCCCGAGTGGAAGCCCGCGCTCATTCGTGAGCTAGAGAATAAGATACTGCCTGCCTACCTTCCCCAATGCCGCTGGTTTGGTGGGAAGGATAAACAGGTGCGGGAAATGAAGGTCGTGCATCAGGTGCCCATGGAACCGGCGTCTGTGAATGTGCTGGTGCTGGAAGTCATTTTTACCGAGGGCATGCCGGAGCGTTACCTGCTGCCGCTGGCCATCATGGCAGGGGACAAGGCGCGCCAACTGAGCGCGAACTCGCCGCACTCCGTCATTGCCTGGTTCAGTGATGACCGCTTCCTGGCGGATGCTTTCTATCTCAGTGAATTCCGCAGCGGGCTGCTGCGCCTCATCACGGGCTCTGTGAAGCAGAAGGGCACGGTGCGCCTCACCGGCACTGCGGGCAAGGACCTGGATGCCGCCACGCTGAAGCGGGCGCAGAAGCAATCAAAGGTGATCAGTCTGGAGCAGTCCAATACCTCGGTGCTGTATGGCAATGCGCTTTTCCTGAAGTTCTTCCGCAAGTTCGAAACAGGGCTTCATCCGGATCTGGAAATGACGCAGGCCTTGCGCGAAACAGGCGGGTTCGATCATGTACCCGGCTTTGCAGGCTCCCTTACGCTGACGGATCCCTCGGGTGAAGGGGCGATGGCCATGCTCTGTGGCTTCAGCCAGAATCAAGGCACAGGCTGGGACTTTGCCCTGCACGAGGTCGAGCAATTTTATGATCGCGTGCTGGAAGCGCGCAGCCCGGCGATTCAGGATGCGCCCATTGAAGATCTCATCGGTGGCACTTTCCTGCCACGCGTGCAGCAGCTCGCGAATATCACGGCGCAGATGCATCTCACGCTGCTGAAAGCGGGTGATACGAATCCAGACTTCGCGCCGGAGCCGTTTGGCACGCTCTATCAGCGCTCACTGTATCAAGGTATGCGTGGTTCGGCGGGCCGCATCCTGCGGGATCTGAAACATCAACTCGCCTCAGGCGCGCTGCCGGAGTCGGTGCGGCAGGATGCGACCACCATTCTCGAATCACGGGATGAGCTTTTGAATGCGTTCTCCCGATTCGTGAAACGCAAGATCGTGGCGGAGAAAATTCGCATTCATGGCGACTATCACCTCGGGCAAGTGCTGAATACGGGTAAGGACTTCGTGGTTATCGACTTTGAAGGTGAGCCGAAATCCTCCATTGGTGAACGCCGCCTGAAGCGCTCGCCCTTGCGGGATGTGGCCGGCATGCTGCGCTCCTTTGATTATGCGGCTGCCACGGGTTTGCGAAAGGAACGGGAAGACGATGCGGCATTCCTCGAATCCTATGCACGACGCTGGACGGAAGCGATGTGCCAGGCTTTCCTGGATGAATATTACAAGGCCACGGCGGATGCCATTTTCCTTCCAGCCGATGAAGAAGACCGCAAACTGCTGCTGGAGGCCTTCATCCTGGACAAGGCCGTCTATGAGATCGGCTATGAGCTGAGCTACCGTCCGGACTTTGCCAGCGTGCCGATTGGCGCAGTGCGTCGTTTGCTGGACAAGGTGCGCAAGGATGAGGTGGCGCCAGCGGTGGAGGAATGATGTGGCTGATGCTGGCTATCCGAAATAGCCTGACAGGCAACATCCGCCAATGAGTTTTACCGCGATTCAGTAGTATGAAAAATAACCTCGATTTCCTCAAGGAAGCAGCAGTGGAGAAGCTGCAGAGCGGCAAGGTGGGCTGGGTTCTTCTCTGGCTCATTGGTATCCCGATTCCTGTGCTGTTGATCTTGTTCCTGCTGCGCGGTTGTACCTAGACCGCAAGCCACAGTGGGAAAAGTTTTCCATTTAACGATGGAACAAATGGGTCGCCTCGGCGGCCCATTTTTTTGATGCACTGGTGGGGCCGAGGCTTGATCGCCTTTATCACGTCATACTAACAAAGCTCCGTCCTGCGTAGCCGCGAAGCGAACCCGAAGCACTCCAAACGGCTTTGCCTTCGCCTCTGTCAATTGCGAGTCGAAGCGTCTTGGAGTGCTGTGGCTTGACACGGCTTTGGCAGCTGACTTTGCGAGCAGGTTCCTTGTCTCTCTTCCCCGACACTGTCCGCGAGATAGAAACGGAAGTCTTGAAGCCTAAAATTGATTAATTATCAAAGTCACGCCGCCGCCGCCACCGTTTCAAATGGTGGCAGCTTGCTGATGAGATAGTCGCGCGCGCGCTGGGCTCGGGCCATGGTCTCGGGGATGGGTTCGCCCTCATGGCCTGCGAGCTCCAGGATGAGTGCTCCCTGGAAATGATGCACCTTCAGTTCATAGAGCAGCCAGCCCCAGTCGATATCGCCTTCGCCGGGAGGCAGGTGGGAATCGTAGTTCCGGCGATTGTCATTCACATGCAGCATCTTCAGGTGACCGGAGAACTTCGGAATGACATTGCCGAGTTCCCCCGCGAGCAGCGCATGGCCGGTATCGACACATACCCCCATGGCGCATTCATGGATGGAACCTAACAAGTGCATCATGTCACCGATGTGGCCGAAGAGCAGATGGGGCAGCATGTTCTCCAGCAGGAGTTGCACGTTCAGCCTGCAACACTCCGCTGCCACGCGATTCAGCGCTTCTGCAGCGAAGTGGACGTGTTCCAGGAATTCATGCGAGGGTGGTTTGCCGGCGCGCTCCGGTCCGGGGTGCAAGACGAGGTGCTCGACGTTCATCCTGGCCGCAGCCCGTGAGGCGACCAGCAACTCCTGCACTGCGGCTTCCCGGATCTGGGGATTGAAGGAAGTGATATCAATATGGTCCGCGAAGGGCGCGTGAAAGGAATAGGGGCGTAGTCCCAGATCCCGCATCTGGTCACCGGCACGCTGCACGGCATCGGAGTTGTGATAGTCCAGATGCGCGGGAAAGGAGCAGACTTCAATGGTGCGGAAGTCGCTCTTCCTGACATCATCCAGGATGTCGAAGATGCTGCGTTTGTAGAAGCAGCCGGTGGACAGGCCAATGGGCCAGGGAGAAGGATTCGCGCTCATCGGCATTGTCGGTTTTGGAGTTTCTCACAGGCAGGCCCCATGCAGGCTCCCGCGTCGGCCGGATGGCTGCAGAAGCCCTTTTCCTTCGTGGAGACACAATTAAAATCGACGAGACGGTCAATCCCGGTCTCGTATAAACCGCTGAAGATTCTCACATAAAAGTCGGCGCGAGTGCCCGCCTCATAGTTCTTCCAATCAATGCCCCAGCCGTGCACGGGGTTCTCAAACTTGGAGCGGATGAACCCTGCGATATCCCGGGGATGCCAGTCCTCCGCCATGAGGCTGCGGGTCACCATCTGCATGCCCGCGGGTTTCAGGAGGAGATCGTTGGGATCGTCGATGATGTGCCGCACACAGCGGGCCACGTTTCCCATGTCAGCGCGGTCATAGGTCTCTGCCCAACGCTCCGGCGGTTCGTGCTGCTTGCTAAAGAAGTATTGATGAAAATGGCGTAGCCGGGAGAGCTTGTATTCCTCCAGCAGTTTCGCGGTGCCTTGAGGTTGCTCCGGAATGCGCACACAGGCGCGGCTGGCCAGTTCCTTCACGGCATTTTCCTGCCGCCGCACTTCCAGGGCGCCCATCACATCCATCTCATGCAACGGGATGGCGCGCAGGGCGGGGGAGGTGCCCTCCAGGTTCATTTCGTCTGCCAGCCGTGTCAGCTTTGGCTTCAGGTAGTTCGTGAAAGGCATGCGGATCATGCGGGTGTGCAGCGGGTCGCCGTATTCCGAAATATCCACGGACACGATTTCCCTGGCACCTGTCCTTCCCGCGCCGACATGCACGGCGGTGATCTCCACGGGTAGCTCACATTTCGCGGCGGAGATCTCTTTGATGCGGTGCGCTGTGTATTCCATGAGAAGCGCGATGCCATTAAACATCTGCTGCATGTCCGAGGTGATGTCCTTCTGGAAAAGTGACGGCACACGCTGACTGCAGAGCTCCAGCAACTCCGGTGCGGGGTTCAACGCGAGGATTTGTTTGGCCACATCCGAGTCGCGGTGAATCTTCCAGGCGAAGTGGTGCCCCTGTCCGGTGATGATGTGCAGCGGCCGAATGCCCCAGGAAAGCAGCAGGGACTCGATGGTATTGATGACGGGCTGTTGCAGTTCGAAAGCGCGCTGCGGGTCCTTGTAGGCTTCGGACGGCGAGTCGAAGTTCACGTACTCGACGTCCATATGCAGCAGGACATACGACGTGTCTGCGAGTGAACGTGCGATGTCCAACTCCCTGTGCAGGTACCAATCCAACTCTGAGGGCAATCTCAGCTCACGGGGGTCATAAGCGCAGTCGTCAGTCTTGGTGATGTAGACAGAGGTCGCTTGCTCCAGGGCCTCGCCGCCGAGAAACTCCATGAGGCGTTGCCGGATTGTACTGTCACTATAAAAGGAACTCATCCAGAATGGGATCGGGTAGGGGAAGTCAGGCGAACGTTAGTTGCGACAGGGCCGTGGAAAAGGATGCTCAGGAGTTCGCGGGATAGGCGGGTGGCGCGTAGGTCGTGAAGGCAAAGACCTCTGTTTTGCCGTGATTCACAAAGCGATGCCTCGTCTTTGGCGGCACGATGACGATCTGGCCCGCGCGCAGCGTCTGCTGTTCTTTGTCGATCTCGGCGACGACTTCTCCTTCCAGCACCAGCACGGTTTGCTCGCTGTGTTCGTGGGTGGAGGGCTCATCGCTCGTCGCTTCGCCCGGTTTCAGCCGCATGCTGGCCGTTTGCGTGTGCTCCGTCGTTTGCAGCACGCGGAAGTCGTCATGCGATTCACGGATGTTGGCGGTGTTCATGATCGGCAGATGAGGAAAGTTGTGTATGCAGAGCGAGTTCAACGCCGCTGCCTGAAACATAATCGTCTGCCGCCCGGCTGGCGGTTTGCCTAGGAAGGAAGGATTAGCCCAGCCTCAGGTGCTGGTTGCAAGTGCCCGGATGCGGGCAATCATCGCTCGGCATGAAACTGATTCTGGAGACGGATCGAAACGGCAACCTGATCGCACGGCAGGCGGGGCTGTCCGTGCTGCGATATGCCATTGGGTTGCCGCTGCTGATTCTGGGAGCGTTGTGTCTCTATGGGGTGATCTCCAATCCCATCATCGAGATTCAGCAGAATGGCCTTTCCGGTCTCTGGACCGCGTTGCCGGGTGCGGTGCTGTTGCTCATCCTCTGTGCCTTCACGCTGCCTCTCGGCTGGTGGATCACCTTTTCGCAACACTGGATCCGCTTCGACAAGCCCGTGGGCGAAGTCGCCACGGTGAGTAGCTGGCTTATTGGCCAAAGGGAGAAGAAACATCCGCTCGCGAATTTCAACGGAGTGCGCCTCGCCATGGAGGAGCTAAAGGTTTCTTCCCGGACGAAGACGCGCAATCACATCTATATTCAGATGATTCGTCTGCTCACTCATCGAGCCGAGGATCCCTCACTTGAAGTGGGCTGGCGGGAGAAAGGTGAGCGTGCCATCGTGCTGCCCATGGCCGAAGAACTGGCGGCGTATCTGGGACTTCCTCTGACGGTGCTGCCTGATGGCGAGGAAGCCTTGCGACCCGGTCATGAGGACGAGGTTGACGGGAAGCCCTTCATGCTGGATGAAGATGATGAATAGCGGTGTTACACACTCACTGCCGGCTCTGCTTGGGCCACTGCGGTTGATGTTGCCGGTGCCTTTATCGTTTTCTTAAACGGATAGGCCAACTGCCCCATGAAACTTTCCGGCACGGAGTCATCATGCACGCCGAACTCAGTCGGCACTTTGTCTTTCGGCATGTAGTAGGTGCCGAAGAGGATGTCCCATATAGGGAACAGGGCAGCGAAATTCTTATCAATAGCCTCGTCTTCCTTGGTATGATGCCAGCGATGGAAGCGCGGGGTGGCCATCACATACTTCAGCGGGCCAAAGTCCCACGATATATTTGCATGGAGGAAGATGGCATAAAACGTCAGGAAAGGCACATAAGAGGCGAGCAGAGCAGGAGAGAAGCCCATGAAGACAAACGGAAGCACCTGAATCACCCGTGAACCTATCTCATTCACCGGATGCAGGCGCACTGCAGAAAGCCAGTCCAGATCCTTGGAGCTATGATGGATGGCGTGAAACTTCCACAGTTTCCGCGAGTGGAACCACCGATGGTTCCAGTAGCCGGTGAAGTCGCCCACGACGAGCACCAGGATCGTTTGCAGCCAGATGGGCAAATGCAAAAGCGGTCCCCAGCCCTGGGCAAACGTTTCCTTATCCAACTTGTAGCCCAGTAATAAAAACAGCGGAGCTATGACCAGAAGCACAACCCCTTGAGCAATCGGCTTGGACACCACCGGAGTGATGAACCAGTAGAGCAGATCCAGCCTGAACCCACGCCGAATTCTTTTCTGCTTCGGCAGACTGGGCCAGAAAAATTCCGCGGCCCAGAAAATGGCCGTTAGCATTAAGAGTGCGATGCACAGTCCTATGATTTGCTTCGTCATGCAGCCAGTGACGCCAGGGGGTGGCGGGTGGTTACACCAGACCACAAAAAATCGTCTACCACGTCATCACCATTCTCAGACTCTTTCTCTTCAGAAACTAGGCAACTTGAATGCTAGCGGTCAATAGCTATTTAGCTTCTGGGATCTGAACAGTATGAGTTCCATCCGCAAAAAAAGTCACGGAGAACCTATTTTTAGGATCAAGGTGACTAACGATGGGACTACTTGGGCCGACAAATTGATGGACCGTATAATCCGCTAATTCATCTTTCCCCATATATTTCTCAAGGGAGAGCCTGACTGTTTCTTGAGATACTTTGTTTTGTCGCGAAATATCAAACTGCAGGTCACCCACAACTCGCGTAATCAATGCAACGATTCTACTAATATCTTGCTGCTCCAATTGTGCGTCTTTGCGACCGATGCGTCCGGTAGCCAGCAATCCAACAATCAACAGTGATATCCAGGCGATGATTATCCACTTCAAATACATGCGCTAAAATCTACTCACATACGCGTGTAACAATCACTAAATAATTCCTGCTGCGTCCGATGATAGGGATTCTTGGATGAATTTCGGCGCTATCCACTGCCCTACATCTCACCCCTTCTTATCCAAAATCCGCCCCAAGGCCTCTTCCAGTCTGGCGAAGTCCACGGGCTTGATTAGATGCTCGCTGAAGCCTGCCTCCGCGCTGCGCAGGAGATCTTCCGCCATGCCGTAACCGCTAAGGGCGATGCCGGTGAGGTCATGCTTTTCGCGAAGGGCTGCCATGAGTTGATGACCGGTACCGTCGGGCAATCCCAGATCGGAAATCACCAGGTCAAACTGCCATTCATTCGCTACTCCCAAGGCCTCGGCAATAGAGCCTGCGGTCTTCACCTGGTAGCCTTTGCGGTTGAGCAGACGGGACAGGGTTTTGCGCGTGTCATCGTGATCTTCCACCAACAAGAGCTTGGCGCCAGAGACGGTCGTTTGGGCAGGCGAGGGCTCCCCAGGCGCGCTGGCTGCCTTCGGTTCCGGCTCGGCTGTGAGTGGCAGAGCGATCCGAAAGGTGGCTCCCTGATCCCGTCCCGGGCTTTCCGCCCAGATGCGGCCCTGATGCTCCTTCACCAGCAGAGCCGAAATGGTGAGGCCCAATCCGAGGCCGCCGAATTTCTGTCCCGCCGCCACCTTCCCCTGAGAGAAGGCGTCGAAGATGCCGGGCATCTCTTCGTCCGTGATGCCGATGCCTTCATCCGTCACGGTCAGGTGCGCTTCATCGCCCTCACGGAAGGCCCGCAGGACCAGGCTCCGTCGTGGTTCGCTGAACTTCACGGCGTTCTTCAAGACATTCCAGCACACCTGCTGTAGCCGCACCGCTTCCGCCTTTACCCAGAGCGGGTTCGGAGACGCGTCCAGGGTCACGCGCAAGGCTTTCGCCTGAATGTCATGGTGCAGAATCTTTAGTGCGTCCTGTAGCAAATCGCGCAGATCCACGGTTTCCAGATTGAGCGTCAGCTTGCCTTCCGTGATGCGGGTCAGATCCAGCAGATCATCAATGAGACGCGCCTCCAGCTCCACGTTTTTGCGGATCATGGCGAAGTCCTCACGCACTTCATCTTCCAGATCATCGTCCTTCGCCCGCAGGCCTGAAATGGTCAGCACGGGTGAAAGCGGCGTGCGCAGCTCATGACTGAGCGCCGCGAGGAACTGATCCTTCGCCCGGCTGGAAGATTCGACCGCTTCTTTGGCGTGCTGGATCGCCTGGGTCGCTTCCTTCTGGCTGTGGATATCCGTGCAACCGCCGATGTAGCCGACGAAGACGCCATTCGGATCGATCAGCGGCACGCCGTGATCGAGCACCCAACGATAGCCCTCGCTCTGATGCTTCAGGCGGTATTCCATCTCCACCGGGAGCCGGGCGTCAAAGGCTTCGCGGTAGATTCTCCCGGCCTGCTCCAAGTCTTCGGGGTGGATGTTCTCCAGCCAGCCGTGACCAAGCTCCTGTCCCAGGCTGCGCCCGGTGAATTGCAGCCACGCTTTATTAAAATAGGTCGCGCCCATGGTGATGTCTACAATCCAGAGCATGACCGGGGCAGCATCCGCCACGGTGCGGAAGCGCTCCTCGCTTTCCCTCAAGGCGCTCTGCGCGGCAATGCGGTCAGAGATATCCCGCGTGATCTTCGAGGCTCCGATAAGCTCACCACTGGCATCAATAATGGGCGAGATCGTGAGGGAAACATTGATGGTCGTCCCGTCCTTGCGCAGCCGCTCGGTGTCAAAGTGATCAATGCTCTCTCCGCGCTTCAGTCGCGCGAAAATTTCTGCTTCCTCATGAGCGCGATACTGAGGAACAATAACGGTGATCGGCCTACCAACGATCTCTTCATGGGAATAGCCGAAGAGGCGCTCCGCTGCGTTATTCCAACTCGTGATATTACCATTCAGATCCAGGCTGGTGATGGCGTCCTGCGAAGAATTGACCAGCGCTGCGAGCCGCCTGCCTGCTTCCTCGCCCGCCTTCCGCTCCGTGATGTCCCGGATATTGCACTCCACCACCTTCTGCTCATCTTCCACATACAGGCTGATGGTCACTTCGACCGTCTTTGTGGAATGATCCGGCAGCAGAATTTGCCGGTCTTCCATGCGGAAGGTTTTTTCATGAGCCAGTCGGTTCAGCGCTTCGCTGGCACCCAGTTTATCAAGATAGAATCCCAGCTCCCACAGTTCCAGGCTGGCCAGTTCTTCTTTCGTGCGGTGCAAGAGCGCGCACACACAGGGGTTCGCATCGATGATCTTTTCCGTAACCGGATCCAGCAGCAGAATGCCGTCCTGCGAGGCTTCGAAAAGGCGCCGGTAGCGTGTCTCCGAAAGCCGCACCGCCTCCAGATGCTTGTCGATGTCCACCATTACCAGCACCGTGCCGTCCGTGCCGCCATCGAGCGTCTTATATGGGTGCACGCGCAATGCATACCAATGCCCCTCTGCATCCTGCAGTTCAAACTCGCGCATCTCCAGCGTGCGCGTGACTTCAGCAATGCCGTGCTCCAGATCATGGCTTTCGACTGGATGTCGGATGCGGTTGAGCGGATGCCCGATGTCGGAAGGCAGCAGATTAAACGTCCGCCCCGCGAGGGGGGTGAAGCTGCGAATGATCATGTCCTTCCCGAGAAGGATGATGCCTGTATCAATGTTTTGATGCAGGTTGTTGAGGTCATTCACCAACCGGCTGAGTTCCAGATTCCGGCTGGCGATCTCTTCATTGACCGTGGTCAGTTCCTCATTGGTGGACTCCAGTTCTTCGTTCGTGCTCTGGAGTTCCTCATAGGCCGCCTTGACCTCTTCATTGGAGGCCTGCAGCTCTTCGATGGCGGCTTCATAGTTCTCCAAGTGCGACTGCGCGGCATCGCGCGCTTCCGCGAGTTCGCGTTCCAGCTCCGCGTAATTTCCATCGCCAACGGAGATATCCATGAGCGGAGGTTTCGGCAGGGCCGTGCGCGTATCCTCAAAAGTGATCAGGTAGCAGGGATCTTTAAGATTCCGCAGCGGCATCACTTCCAAGTTAAGGGTCGCGCCACCTGAATCCGCGCCGCCTTGCAAGGCGACATTCTCCACGCGCGCCGCATGTCGTGTCTCCCGTGCTTCGGCCAAGGCGGTCTTCAGTGGCGACATGAGTCCCGGGCGCGCCATCTTCATCAAATCCATGGTGGCCGTGCCGATGGGTGGCCGCAGCACCGCGCTCGTGTCCCCGCGGAACTGGAGGATCTGCAACTGCTCGTCCACCAGCACGCCGGGCGGCGCGTAGCGCAACAGAGCCACGCGGTCCGCCTCCCGCTGCAGACGAAGGATGAGTGGCATGGACGTGGGCAGGCTTTCACTGCTGGGCAGCGGCGGGCTGCCGGAGGAGGGAGAGGGCACGGCTTGCTTGAACGGCATGGTAGGCGTGGGTACGGCCTTTTTCAGGAATATTTTATACCGTTTGTCCACCTGATCAAACAAGTCTGATGATGTGCCCACGGCTTCGGCATTACCCAGGAAAAGAATGCCGTCCCGCTTTAGCGCGAAGTGGAAAAGCAGCGCCGCTTTTCTCTGCAGCGTGTCCTCCATGTAAATCAGCACATTGCGACAACTGATCAAATCCATGCCGGAGAATGGCGGATCCGCCACGAAGTTATGCCGGGCGAAAACGATGATATCACGCACCCTTTTTGCCACGCGATAGCCCGTGTCTGACTTGGTGAAGAAGATCTGCCGCCTCTCGTCCGACACACCGCGCATGGCGGACTCTGCGTAATTGCCCGACCGCGCCTTATCCAGAGCGGCCTCTTCCAGATCGGTGGCAAAGATCTGCAACAGGTGCCCTTTGCCAATCCGGTCGCACAGTTCCAGCAAGATCATGGCCAGAGAGTAAACTTCCTGCCCCGTGGAGCAGCCCGGCACCCAGACACGGAAGGGCTCCTTGGCCCCGCGCTGTTCCAGCATCGTGGTGAGATGGAGCTCCAAGGCTTCAAACGCCTCGGCCGCCCGGAAGAAACTCGTCACATGGATGAGCATGTCCCCGTGCAAGGCATCAAGTTCTGCGGGCTCTCGCTCGATCAAGTCGGCGTAAGCCATGAGGCTGCCGGACTTCGTCAGCACCGTGCGCCGCTCCAGCCGCCGCATGACGGTGGAGAGCTTGTAGTTGCTGAAGTCCATGCCTTTGCTCTGCTTCAGCAGTTCCAGGATGCGTGCCTTCGCCACTTCCAACTCTGAAGGAGGCGCCAGTTCATCCAGCAGGCCCGCCGACACGTCCCGCATCGCAGGAGTCCGCTCAAAGTCCACCAGCACCCCATTTGCGACCAGTCGTGCGAGTTCCTCCGCCATCGCATCCGCTGGCAGCACGAAGTCTGCGCGCTCGTCCGCCACATAATTCAGGGCGCTTTCGGTGCCGTCTTTTCTCGCCTCCACAAAGGTTACGCCGCCTTCCGAGCGAATGGCCTCCAGACCGGAATCCCCAGAGGTGATAACCATGTCCGTCAGCAAGACGCCAATGCACGCGGGCCCCAGGGCAAGGGCCATCTTCTGAAAAAATAAGGTAGTCTTCCCCGCAGGAAGACCATCCACGGGGCCAAGCGGCAACTTGTCGAAGACGCCTTCCTTCAGGATAAGCTCGCCGTTGGCTGGCAGCAGATAGATATGATCTTTTTCCAGGACCGTGCCAGCCCGCGCCTGCACGATCGGCAGCGTGGTCGAAGCCGAGATCGTCACCTGGATCGTCTCCGGATCCAGATCCATGTGCTGCACCACCAGCGCCATCCCCGGCAGGGGAAGCAGATGCTTCAGCAGTGCCACGACACTATCCAGGCTTGGGGACAAGACCCCAATCGCCACGGTAAAAAATGGATCATCACACTGCTCGCTCGACATGCCGCTAATACTTTCCAGGGGCTGCTTCCCCGTTGAAGAGCGGCCAGCATGGCAGTTTTTCCCCTGCCAGCAATGAAAATAGCCGTCTCTTACACTCCTGCAGAGACGGCGTTTCTCAGTGCATATTCACGGCAATTTGCACTAATTCTGCAGAACGGGTTCGCATGCCGAATCAGCATTCGGTGCTCAAGTCTTCACCCCCGTCGCAACAACTCACCCACCATTCTCAAATCCCCCACGAATTCGTCATACGCTTCCCGTTTCTCAGCTTCGTCCTGGATCCGCAACAGCGCCGAGGGATGCACGGTAATCAGTGTATTCCGTGACCAGGGCGAGGCCTGCAAACGTCCGCGCTCCGTCATGACCTTCACCGGCTGATCAAAGACTGAGCGCGCGGCCGTGCCACCCAGACAGATAAGGTAGTCTGGCCGAATGATGCCGAGCTCCGTGCGCAACCAAGGCTGGCACGCGCGGATCTCTCCCGCGTTCGGCTTGGCATGCAGCCGCCGTTTGCCACGTGGCTCCCATTTGAAGTGCTTCACCGCGTTCGTCGTGTAACAGCGCTCTCTCGGTAGTCCTGCGTCGGCGAGCGCGCGATCCAGCAGCCGACCTGCCGGTCCGATAAAGGGATGCCCCGCCAGGTCTTCCTGATCGCCCGGTTGCTCGCCTACGAGTACGACTCGGGCATTCGCCGGACCCTCGCCGAACACGGTCTGCGTGGCGTTTTCATAGAGCGGACACGCGCGGCAACCGGAGGCCAATTCCGCGAGCGCGGCCAGGCTTTCCGCGGGTGATGGCGGCGAGTCCGTGAAGGGTGGATGAGCAGGGGAGTGACTCATGACAAATGGTGATTCCAACAAATGAATGATGCGAATAACAATGCGCCTCGTGAACACGCCTGCAGGAACGGAAAGGCGAGTCACCGATCAATACCAATACGAAATGGAGCCACGTCGTAGCCTCACGTTTTCGAATGAGTGCGCTGCCTCCCTGACCCGCTTGTCAGGGTCGTCTCTCAGATGGGGGCCGCGAAGGACTTTTGTTGCGATTCCTATGTATGAAAACCCAATCCCGTCGCACGCCCATTATCGGGAGTGTGGCACCGACCATCCGAGCGAAGCGCGCCGCCATCATCCGTGCCTCGCGTCGTCCTGTCTTCTTCACTTGCCGTCCAGGCATCGGCTCCTGCATTCAGATTATTGAGGAGCATTGATCGCCCTCCTGCCACCTAACCAATCACCCGTTCCAACTCTACCTCATGGACCACACGCCTCTCTCCAGTAATCGCCGCGATTTCCTCATGTCCGCCGCCGGCCTCTCCGCCATCGCCGGAGCCGCACAGGGCCTTTCCGCTGCCGCGCCCACGGATCCCATTAGTGCTCCTGCGATTGCCGCAAATGCGCCGGACAGTGCCGCCGCCGCCAGTGGTGGAAAGGCTGCCGGTGGCAAAGGTGCCGTGCCTTTGGCACCGCCTGACAAACAACCACCCAAGCTCCAGCTTCCTGAAACGAAGAAGAAAGCAGGCTGGGCCATTGTTGGCCTTGGCGAGTTATCACTATATGAGATCCTGCCTGCCTTTGCGAAATGCGAGAAATCAAAACCTGTCGCTTTGGTAAGTGGTCACCCTGACAAGGCAAAGAAAGTCGCCGAACATTACGGCATCAAGTCGGACGCCATCTATAACTACGAGAACTTCGACGAACTGGCGAAGAACAAGGACGTGGACATCATCTACATTGTCCTGCCCAACAGCATGCACGCGGAGTACACCATTCGTGGTTTGCGGGCGGGCAAGCATGTCCTTTGTGAAAAGCCCATGGCCGCCACGGTGAAAGAAAGCGAGGACATGATCGCCGCCGCGAAGGAAACGAAGAAAGAACTCATGATCGCCTATCGGCTGCACTATGAGCCTTTTAACATGAAGGCCATGGAGATCTGCAAGAGCGGTGCGCTGGGTAAGATCAAGACCTTCGTCTCAACCAATGGTCAGAATGTGCAGGCTCCAAACATTCGACTCAGTGGCGAACTCGCGGGCGGCCCACTCGGTGATGTGGGCGTGTATAGCATCAATGCCGCGCGCTATTGCCTCAATGAAGAGCCGGTGGAAGTCTTCGCCCATGCGCAACAGCCCGCCGATGACCCACGCTTCCGCGAGGTGCCCGAAAGTGTTTCCTTCACCATGAAGTATCCCTCCGGCGTGATCGCTCATTGCGACGCCTCGTTTGGTATGGGTGAAAGCCGCTTCTACCGCGTGCAAGGGACGGAAGGTTATCTCCGCATGGACCCCGCCTTCAGCTATCGCGGCACCCGTCTGCATCTGAAGCTGGGCGACGCCAAAAAGGGCAATGCCGAAGCCAAGGAAATCATGCTCGATGCCGCGGACCATTTCGCCGCCGAGATGGATCATTTCTCCTCCGTGGTCTTCGGAGAAGAAACGTGCCGTACGCCGGGCAGCATGGGATTGGCTGATATGAAGATCGTTGCCGCTTTGACGAAGTCGTATCAGACGAATCAGCCGGTGAAGGTGGGCTAAGTCACAGGAGCGTGCATCTAACCAATGTCTCGACTGAAGGAGTGAATTGTGGCATTCTGTACGCTAAATGACGCGCAGCATTACCCAGATAGCTCTCGCTCAGGCATTGGTTGTGATACTGGGTTTCTTCGCCCTCGGCATAGTTCTCAAGGCGTCGGGATATCCTGAAAACCCGACTTGGGTGCGATGGAATACCATGGCGCTGTTTCTGCGTTATTATGGAGGGTGGTTCCTCCTGCTTCCCATAGTTTGGACTTTAATCTCGCTCCGTTGCTCAAGTAATAAAACAGGTAGGAGTCTTGAATTTGCCTGCATCACTCTGGGCATAGTCCTCGTGGCGGGCGTGGCCCTTTTATTTGTCTACGCCGCACTAAATCCCTTCACTCGCCCTTTCGCTGCCTTCAACCGATGAGAAAAGCGTCCATGTCACTTTTCGTGCTTTTCAGCAGCGTCGCCACATTGGCCCTTGCTGAGACCAAATACGTCGAACAAATGCTGGAGCCACTGGGCGGCAAGATCGATCGGCCTGAAGGTTGGTTTTACGCGGAGCGTCATCGAGGGCCATCATACTCGTGGATCCTCTCCAAGGAAGATCCTGATAAAGGTCCTTATGAAACAGGGATGCGGATCCAGACCTTCAACGGCGTCAAGGAGGGAACCGGCAAAACTGCCAAGGAGTTCGTTTTCGATTTTGCGCGGAAGAAAGCTGATAAAGCCGAGAAACTTGTCAGCACCGTTCCAGAGAGCGAACAAGGCGGTTTCACCCGGGTGGGGATCGAGACAATCGAAGGGAAGTATCAAATCATGTATTCCTGTTTCTGGAGCGACACGATCGATATGGTCATCATCACCACCGCCGGCGCTCCCAAGGAACTTTGGGAGGAATACACGGCCATCTTCAATCACATGGCCAGCTTTGAGCTGATCGATTTGAAGCGGTTTCAGGACAAGGAATAGGCAGTAGTCACCCGGAGCTCGCGTCTGGGAAGGCGATGAGCTGTTCCGATGACCGGCCTCTGTATGGCGATCTCGACGTTGTGGGCCGAAAAGTGGTTCACAATGAGTGCGAACCTTGTAGTTTGTGCGAATCTCAGCAAGACAGATCTGATACAAACACACCATGACAGAGACAGCAGCAGCGCACGACGTGATTGTGATAGGCGGTGGACCAGGGGGGAGCATCACGGGTGCGGCTTTGGCGCAAGCGGGTAAGAAAGTGCTGATCCTGGAGCGGGAGACCTTCCCGCGCTTTCATGTGGGCGAGTCGCTCATTCCCTTCGGCAACGATGTGCTGAAAAAGATCGGCGTTTGGGACAAGCTTCTCGCGGCAGGCTTCATGAAGAAGCTCGGCGCCGAGTTCGTGCTGGGAAATGCCCAGGCTCGCATTCAGGTGCTCTTTGGCCGCTACCTGGGCGAGGCTTATGCCCAGACCTTCCAGGTAGAGCGCTCGAAGTTCGACCACCTTCTGCTCGATAATGCCATCACCCAAGGCTGCGAAGTCTGGCAGCAGGCGAAGGTGCAGCAGGCGAACATCCAGGAGGATCACGTCACCGTTACCTGCCAATATCAGGGTGAAACCCGCGAACTGCGAGCCCGCTGGGTGGTGGATGCGAGCGGCCGCGATGCCTTTCTAGGCAAACAACTTGGTCTGGAGAAGACGGATCTCGGCATGCCGAAGAAGTTCGCGACCTTTGCGCATTTTCATAACGTGAAACGCAACGACCCGCCTGCCGATGGTCACATCACGGTGGTGCGCCTCGGCTTTGGCTGGTTCTGGATCATCCCGCTGGATGCGGAGAAGACTTCTGTCGGACTGGTGCAGACAGCGGAGCATTTCAAGTCCACGGGGCTTACTCCCGCAGAGTGCTTTGAGCACGTCGTTGCCACGACTCCGGAGATGCAGGCTCGCCTCGGCAACGCGAAGCGAGTCTGCGACTTCAATTTCGCGGGAGACTACACCTACCGTCATCTGCGCAATGCCGGTGACCGCTGGCTGCTCGTCGGGGATGCCGCTGGCTTTATCGATCCCATCTTTTCTTCCGGTGTGATGCTCTCGATCAAGTCCGGCTACCTGGCCGCGCAGAACATCATCAAAGCTGACTCACAGAAACGCGTTCTCAGCGCATCCGAGCAGGCCGCTTATACCAAGAAAGTCGGAGAGATGTGCGGCATCTTCCTGAGCATGATCAAGATGTTCTACGACAACCATTCCTTCGAAGTCTTTATGACTCCCAAGCCTCCCAAAGGCATGGAGTGGGCCGTGAACAACTTGGTTGCCGGTAATACCAATCTCGGCTGGAAGCTAAGGCTGCAGGTTTGGCTCTTCTACATCGTCTGCTGGCTGCAACACTATGTGGCGATGGTGCCTAGGTTGTCGTTGGGGAGAAGCACGGCGCTGGAGAAGTCGTAGGTAAGGGGGTGGGAGGTTAAAGCGAAGTTTCGCTTTGCTTCAACCTCGGAGGACTCACATGAAACCTGGTTGTCGTGCTTCTGTTATTGTGATCGCTTACGCCCTGTCCATGGTTCTCACAGTGCTTGGATTCCAGCACACCTTCCTCTACAAGGTGCCTGACCTTTGGAATGTCGCGTTATGGTTTCCTGTCGTGTACGTGCCGGTGTTAAGAGGCGACACGATTTTGATGCTACTCACGGCCTCGCTGCAGTTTCCTTTATTGGCGACGGCGTTCGCATTTGGTATTCGCCGATTCCGTCCGTTGCCAGTTGCCCTCATGCTTATCGGTGTATATGCCATTTGCGCAGGGGCGGCAGTTGCCTACCTCAGTTCAAAATCCCCATGAGTCGTCTGGCTGATTGCCACGTGTATGACCTCAGAGAAAAAATCCGACGTAAAAAGTGCAACGCCAGCCAGCGCCGCGCGTTACGACCTTTTCTACCTCGCCTTGACCCTGCTGATGATTGGAGTGCAGTGGTATATCATGGTGTCATGGCTCTGCGATCCCATAAGGCTAAGGTCCGGCCTCCTTTTGTTTCTATTGACTTTGCCGGTCTTGGCTTCGTTCGGATTCTTCATCCAAAAGCGGAGTCGCGTCTACCATCTCATGGTGGTGAGTTCATATATGCTGATGGTGTTCTATTTCCTCGGAGACGTTAGAACATCGTAGCTGAGGTCATGCGCCGGCACCACGGGCTCTTATGCGCACCGAAGATTGTTCTATCGCTTCCTGAAATGCGTCTTGATAGAATTTATTCATCAGAATCACGATGAAGCTCATTCCGAAGCGCACCTCACTACGCATTATCCTCGCGCTCTCGCTGGCGGTGGTTGTATTCTTGTCCTACACAGTCTGGAGGGCGTTCCATCCCGACAACAAGTATACCACGGCACAACTGAAGCCTTACCTGGAGGCGACATCCGTTCAGGTCTATTCGGTCAGCCCATATCTGTCTGTCAGGGATGACCCAAGCCGATTCACCGATTCCAACTATACGCCGAAGCCGCTGGTCACCGAATTTGGCGAGTTTCACGGTCGTCCAGTTCTGGGCTATTTTGAAGCCACTTCAAAAGCAGATCTCGCGAGCATTGCGTCTGCTGTCCATGAGCTTGATCAAGCCGGTAAACACTGGGCTAATTTCTACGCCGCCTGTTTCAACCCTAGACACGGACTTCGGGTGACAACCTCCGAGGGTACCCACGACATGCTGATTTGCTATGAGTGTGCTCATGCCATTCTGTCGGTCAACGGCGAGAAGGTAGGGGACATCTATATGGCATCCGACCAAGCAAAAGCAGAGCCGACTATTTTGAATGCACTCTTGGATGCTCATGGCATCAAGCGGGAAGAAGAAATAGCCAACCAATCGCAATGAAGGTCCCGCGTGAAATCCAAATAAAGACGCTACGGCCTGCTCAGGCCGTGAAACTCGTGGGGGGGGAGTCATCTTCCTGATCGTCTTGATTTGTGGCTATTGGACATTCTGGCCCAAGGAAGAGTTTCACTCAAAAGAGGTAAGTCCAGACGGCAAGTATGTCGTAGAAGTCTACAGGGTGACTCCTTGGATTCGGTTGCACGTCACACCTGGCAGCGGTAGTGACGCTCCGGTCGTAGCGTATTTGAAAATAAGTGAAGGTGAAGTCATTGAACGATGGGATGACCTTATGTTACAAAATGCCGGGCCTGCGGAATGGAGCGAGGATTTTATGATCTTCGGGCCATGTGCTCATTGGTGGATACCGGTTCCATAGTGCACGGTACGCTGCTCAAGATCCGTTGCTGGAAATCACTGATTCACTAAACCTAGCCTCGTCGGTCCGCCTTCACCGCCGCCGTCTCGCCAGGAAGAACAACCCGCCGATCAGTACCAGCATCGCTCTTGAAGGCTCTGGAACCGCAGCGACCCGCAGGGCCACATCGTTACCGCTTCCGCCCACATAGGTAATCTGAAAGGAGTAGCCGGCTTCGGCAAGGAAAGCTCCTTCTGCAAGGCCGGAGAACTGCCCGGTGGGGCCGGTGCCGCTCGTGAGTTGAAACCAGTCATTGACTTGGGCAGAGAAGCCTGAAGCTAGATTGAGGTCCAGAATGCCAGCGAGGGCCAGTGAACTGCTGCCACCTACCAGCACGCTATCGTTCGATCCACCCGCAAACAGGTCAAAACTCAAAGTGCTGCCTGACAGCAAGGACAACGTGGTATTCTCCAGTTCGAGGATACCCGCCGCACTGCTGGCAAAGCCAACTGCCAGAGTGGATCCGCTAGCGACAGAAGCATTCTCGATGTTACTCCAGGTGCCTTCATAAGCAAAAGGGGCGGCGGTGCTGATGTCCAGGGAGTCCGATTCGGAGCCGCCATCAATGTCGCCTTTCACCACGGCGCTACCGGTGAACGTGAGCTGATCCGCGCCCGATCCCAGATCGATGGCAGTGCCGCCAGTCGTGTGCTCGATGCTGCCCGCGCTGGAAACAATGTCAGCGCCACCTCCCAACTGCACCACCTGTGGCCCGCTGCCCTTGATCACCCCGGTCGATGCATTGGTCAGCGTGTCATTGTCAGAGCCCATATCCACAGTGTTGCCGCCCACGCTCACGTTCTCGATGAGGCCACCATTGATCAGCACGTCTATGCCGCCATCCATAAACACGGAGGTCTCTCCTCCGGTGCCGCGAATCACACCTCCAGCATTGTTCTCAATCCTGTCACCAAAACTTCCGCGTAGGATGATTGCCGCGCCATCCCGGCCTTCAATCGTGCCCGTGCTGTAGTTATAGATGTTTGTCAGCGCTAGCGCGGAACCGTCGATGCCGTTGTCCATGACAATGCCGCGTCCTTTGCGAGTCTGGTCACCCGTGAGCGTCTCGCCATAGATTGATCCGTAGTTGTTGATCGTGCCACCGCCCGCAGCGATGCCTTCGGTATTGTTGCCCTGGGCATTGGCGTCATTGCCAGCAGCGCCAGTCCCGCGAATGATGCCTGTGCTGTTGTTGGTGATCGCCACCAGTTCATCGACATCCACCCCGTCACCGTCACCCGGCCCACCGGCAGTGGCGCTGTAGTCCCCGCTGATCAGCCCCGAGTTGGTGACAGTTACCGTAAAGTAATTGTTATCGACGATGGGCGTTCCAGTGCCAGAAGCATTATCACTGTCGATATTGACACCCGAACCATGTCTGCCAATGAGTTGGCCTCCGTTTTCCACGGTGATGGTCGATGCCTTCTCGCCCGTGATCCCGTGATTGCCGCCATCGACTATTCCCGTGGATCTCACGATGAGAGATACTCCGGTATGCGCATTGTAGTCGATGGCATGACTCCCATCGTCGCCTACCTTCAGGGCTTCAATGGTTCCATAGTTGTCAATGATCGTGCCGTTACCCGTCGCAATCGCTGCTTCACCATTCGTGGCGCCGGAGCGGACCACCCCACCGGCACGATTGGTCACGGTATTGGTCTTGTCTGCGATGTTGTCCAGATCTAGGGCTTGACCGTTCAGGAGAGACACAATCGTTCCAAAATTATCGATCGTGATCCCACTGTTGCCAATCTTGACCGCATCACCTTCGTTGCCCTGGATCAGGCCGATGCTCTGATTGGTAATCGAGAGTCCTGTGAAGCCCCCGGTATTGTCGTGAATGGCACGTCCGTTGGTCGTTTCCCTGATCGTCCCGGAGTTGTTCACCGTCGCATTGTTGCCATTGAGCCGCACCGTTCTCGCCCCAGCCGTGGTGAGAATCCCTGTGGCGGCCACCGTGCCTGATTCATTCGCGTTAAGTGTCTGGGCAGTGCTGTTGGTGACGCCAGCATTGACGATGAAGGTAGTGGCAAAAAGCGGTGACCCGATCAGACAAAGACCTGTGCCCATCACCAGGGCGAGAGAAGTGCGGAATGATAGTGGGCTGGAAACTGTTCCCGATGGGAGAGCAGCGAAGGGTTTTATCATACTTTGTGGGATTGGGCAGTGCTCTTCTGCCTTCTCCGCGCCTCGCCGACCACCGGCAAAGAATCACAATTCTGTCACGAACTGTGGTTTGCGATGCTTTGCACTTAGGAGCGGCGGTCTCCGAACCGCCGGGGACGGCGACTGTCATAGCAATTCACTTCTAAGCAAAAGGCTCTCGGCGGTTCGGAGACCGCCGCTCCTTGCTTAGTTGCAGCCAAGCGGTAACGCTCTCACGCACCAGAAGACAACGTGTGCTCTTTCGTCACTGTTCAGAACCCCGTAGTCGGAAACCACCGGCTGTAATGGTTCTCGCCCAGGCGCTTCATTGGCACACTCACGGGCAACGGCACACCAGCTTTCGCCCAGCGCTCCATCACATCACGATGCCCTGTTAGGCTGAGCGTTTCAAACAGGTTTCCATGTGGCGCCAATGACCAGCCGGTCTCCACCTGCGGGTCCCAGATGGCGATGCCGGCGGCGCCTTGTTTGTAGAAGTCAGTGACGGTTTTGCAGAGTTCCTGCGGCTTGCCTGATTTCCAGGAGATGATGAAGGGATAGACGTTGGTCTTCGTGTCTTTGGTGATACGCGAGTAATACGCCATGTCCGGCTGTGCGAAGGAGGTGTGATGCGAAAACCACGCAACGCCCAGGTCATTGACGAGCCCTTGCGCGATCCAGTTGGGTAGGTCCAATCCCCAGAAGCTGTTGTCGGCTTCTTTGCTGAAGGTGCCGAGTGAAATCTTATACGGAGTCTTGCGCCCCTGGTTCGCGGCGGTCTCGTCCAATAGCGCGCGGATCTCCTTCATGAAGTCGGTCATGATGGCGGCGCGTGTGACGTAGATACGTGGATCATCCTCCGGCACCTCGCGTGCCTCGGCCTTGTGCATTTGCCGGAAGCGATCGCAGAAGCCGTCTTCCCACAGCATGAGCGGCATGCCGCGATTGAACAAAAGGCCCACGCCCTCCGGCTGCAACTCCAGCGTTTCCCGATAGATATCCAGAAGGTGCTGCCGCACTTCAGGATAGGCATAACTCATGTGCATCGTCGGCGTGCCATCGCGATCCACGCAGCGCCATTCTGGATGCGCTTCATAGAAGCGGCTGTTGAACGTTTCCTCATAAGGGATGGCAGCCTTCCAGCCTGCGCTGCGCAGCATAACGTGGAACTCCACGCCCTGTCTCCGCGCTTCTTCACGTGCGACCTTGAGCGGATCGATGCCTTTCTTATGCAGTCCCTGCACGGCCTTCACAAATGCCGCATGGCCGCCGCTGCTGAAGTCTTGCGTGGCTTCGCCGGGGAGGTTGCCCACCTTCGTGGGGTAGATGACCAAGTCCGCGCCCAAGACCTGGAACCACCATTTGCCAATATCCGATGACTCAAAGCCCCGGAAGTTTGAGAGCAGATCTTCTTTCGTTTGTGGGTTGTATGGGGAGATCCAGCTATGTCCGTCAAAGGTGGCGATGGATGTCCGCGTGGGTTTTGGCCCGGGTGCCTGAGCATCTTTCCACGCCGCCACTTCTTGCTCTGTGAGCGGGATCAGCTTTACATAACAAACCGTTGCCGCGAGCGCCCGCTGCTGGGCCAGATCCACGCTTTGGCCCTTCAGATCGGCTGCCGTGATGAACTGCTCTTGAATGACATCCACCCGATTCGGCAACAGCGCCAGGTTATTGGCCAGAGATCTATATACCGTTTCATCACTGAGCTTCGCTCGCAAGCCACACTTCGCTTCCTTGAATCCCGTCGAGACCGTCGACATACCTACATACACCGCATGCCATCCCCGCGCCGACTCTGGCAGCGGCACCGTCACCGGCGGTGCTCCTGTCCCGGCGTAACAGGAAAGCGCGGTGCCCTTCAGGTCCGCTGTTTCAAAAGGTAGGACCTTCCATTTACCCTTCTGACGAAGTCCTTCCGCAACCAGAGCGGTAGCAGGTTTGACCTCCGCAAGATTTGTCACCACCACCGCCTCCGCCTTGCGTGACCACTGCCGTGGGTCATTGGGGAGCAGATCCGCCGCCTGCGCCTGACAAACAAACATGGCCAAGACCCCAAATCCTATGAACTTCATGCCACAAGAACGGGGATGGTTGACGGAATCTCACAGTGAGTCTTTCCGTCTACAGATCGAGAGATTGCGCCAATAGTTGGCCCTTATTGGTCCTCCGGGACTTTAAGATCATCTTTCAATCGATTAGGGAGGTCCATGTTCTCATGAAGGATGCTGACGATGCCAATGGTTCCGACCGAAAGCTCTCGAAAGAAGATATAATGGTGTTCATGGTGGAAGCAGTAGACGCCTTTGAGCCTGCCAAATTTCACATGGCGCCATGAAGAACGCCTTGTGGCCAATGCTTGGCATGAAGCAACAAGCTCACGCAAATATTTATCGGCTTGCTGGGTGCCCCAAGTACTGTCCGTGTAATCCCAGATTTGCAGCAGTCGTTCCCTTGCCGCAGAAAAGATTTTAACGGCCATTTCTCTTCTTCTTACGGAGCTTCGCTTCTTTGATGATCTCTAACGCGTTGAGAGAGACAAACTCATTCTCGTCGGCCTGCATACCTGGCTGCAACTCGTGTTCGAGATTGTCCCATCGAACTTTTTCCGTTTGTTCGTAATCACGACGAACCAAATCACGAATGTATTCGCTGGCCGAGTTGTATAACCCTGCATCTCCTACTCGAGTTTGAAGGAACCTTTGCAATTCACCCGCAAAACGAACATTTACGCCTTCCGCCATTTGTGCAGTCTATCATTGTCCCACAGATTGTCAATACTGTGGGACATTGGGGCGCTCTGTCACACCGCCAGCTTCATGCCCAGCTTTTGGCAGAGGAGGTTTGCCAGGGAACGGGCGTCTGCTTCATGGGCAAGGAATCCGCCAAATAGGGTCGGCATAAGGCGCTGGACCCACTCAGGGTTTTGACCCGAAGGAGATATGCCTTGGAAGCTGGCTAACAGAAGCGTTTCATACTTTGATTTGAATCGCAGACCAACGGTGAATGTCTCGTGATTCCCTAAAGGCTCATGAGCAAAGTCCACCGCCTTAAACATGCTCAAGGGGTATTCAACCACGGTTCGTTTCGAGAGACGAATCGTAACTTTTTCCACGACCTTTCGGTTAAAATCGATGGTATTGATCTCGCCCCAGCGGCCTCTCGTCAACGAATCCAGAAAGCCGCGCACGCGGATGATGATGGAGTCCGGGGTGTATTCGACGACGGAGGTCATGTGCCGCCAAAAGAAACCCCGCTGGCCTGGAAGTGCAACTTCTAGACAGCGGGGTGGAGATGTTTGTTCGCGTCTTCAGTTCGCGCTGCCACCGCCGCGGAAGTCGCTGTCGGAGTATTTCACGCTGCGGCTGATCTTGGAGCCTTCGAGATCGGTGCCGCCGCCTTGGCCGGGGCGTTCGGCGGCAAGGGATGATGCGATGTGTTTGCCATCGTCCTGCACCACGTCGGTAGTATTGATGCGGCGCACCAGGCTGCCACCACTGTATTTCTCCACGCGAAGCGGGACCATGCGCTTGGTGTCCACCCAGCTCTTCACGCTGCTGTAGGTGGACTTCACACCGCCGGGTTTGGATTCCAGGACAACGCATTTTACGCCGCCGATGGTGTCTTCACCCACGACGGTTTGGCTACCCCAGGCATAGAAGTTGTCGACGAGATCTTCATATGAGAGATCGCTGCCGAAGGCGGGTTGTTTGGCATCCGCAGCGCTGAGGGCAGTAACTTTTTTGTCAGTGGTGATAACGGAGCCGGAGAAGGTGCCGTTGGCATCCTGATGGAGCCAGACCGCTTCGTTCTTGCGCTCCTTGGGCCAGAGAACTTGATACAGCACATCGGTGGCGCTGGCCTCGCGGCGGGATTTGATGGCGAGCTGCAGGGTGTCTCCGCCCTTCACCACCAGACGGAAACGAATGTAAGAATGTCCATCCTGACGGGTCGCGCTGAGGGCTGAGGCCAGCTCCTTGGCTGACGCCTCAGCGGTGGCCTTCGTGGGGGAAAATCCGAGAAACGCTGCGGCCAACAATACGGCGCAGGCAAAGGTGGAGCTGGAAAATGATCGTTTGTTCATGACAAGGTTTGAGGCGCGAGCTGTGATAAAGTACGGAGTGGGATTAGCAGTGATTTTGGATAACAGTGGGACACGGAGCAACTGCAAACGTTCACTCGATCCATTGACCATCGTACTGATCCCGTGGGCACATCAAAGCCCCGCGGCAGGGGTTTGCCAGCGGGGCTTCTCATGAGGCAGGGCATTGGGGGTTGGGATCGCCCCGCCGTCAATCTTTTAGGTAGGAGCCGAGCTCGGGGACGGTTAATCGTCTTTCGCGTCTTCCTTCGCTTCACGACGAGCCTCGCGGAGCTCCTTCTCGGCCTCTCTCTCGTCTTCGGTCTTGGGGCGCTTGATGACCTCGCGCTCAATCACCGCAGGGGCCGCAGCAGGAGCCGGGGCGGCTGCGCCGACGATCACAATGCGGGAAGCGATCCAGCCGTCACCCGACTGCGTATAATACACGCGAGTAGGGATGCCGGGGCGGATCGCTTCAACAGCGACGGGGCGGCCAGCTTCATCTTCATACACCGTTTCATTGGTGATGGAGTACTGCACAGGTGAAGGGCTGCTCTCCGTGCGGACGGTGACGACCCGTGAGGATGGGGCGAATTCCGTGACGGATCCGGTGGCGTAGGTAACGCTAGCGGGGACCTTATTCACAGGTGCGGGCGCTGGCGTGACGACTGTGGCTGATGGTGCAGGAGCCGGTGTAACGACGGTGGTCGCAGGGACCGGAGATGTAGTCACATTACGCTCTTGCGTGGTGACGGTCGTGCTCTGGGCTGACAAGCCGGCGCATAAGCTCAGGGAGCCGGCGACGATCAAGCCGTTTAGGTAGGCTGGGTTGGTACGTTTCATGGTGAGTCCTTTTAAGTTGTAGTTCTTGTTAGAGAAAAGGACTCTCGCGAAACGCTCAAGCCCCTCACACACTATTCGTGGGCTGGTTCCAATGTGGCCCTACCTTTGGATCGCGGAGGCATTTGAAAAGGTGGAAGAACGCGGCGGTATAGCTGGGGAAGGGAGGCACATCCCCTTCAGCCTTAGGGTGCAGCACTTCCCGGTGGAGCGGCATTTCCGCGTGGGGAATTCCTGCCACCTGATGGTGGACTCCATGGAAAGGCTCATGCAAAAGGGTGAGGGAGACCAGCTTTCCGGTCCAGGTATCGTCCACGATGCTGCGGGTAAGCCCATTCGCGGTGGTGCCTGTCATGCCGACGTGTTCGATGTACTTGCGCCAGGCCTGGAGATTGCCACCGATCCAGCCGGGGATGAGATAGACCCAGAGGAAATATTTCCAGAGTCCGAACCAGGCAACGGTACCAACGACCGTGCCCCAGAATACTCCCATAAGGATGTATTCGTTCCAGATCTTCCGGCGCACGCGCGGGGCCCGGATGGCGGAGTTCTTACGGATGAAGACGCGGAAGAAAACGAAGGGCGTCATGTAGAGGCCGAAGGTCAGTTCCGCGATGGCGAACAGGATGCGGCCGGTGCGGGAGACATCCTTCCGCACGAAGGGCCAGAATTCTTCATCGCGCTCCGAGCAGATATGCACGTGGTGCGTCTGGTGCGCGGCGCGGTAAAGGGTGAAGCTGGTGAAGCTGATTAGGCCGATAATGAGGCCATCCAGGTTGTTCAGCGTCCGGTTCTTGCGAAGGCTGCCATGGGAGGCTTCGTGGAAGGCGATGAGCTGGCCATGCATGAAGTGGCTGGCCAGGAGGGAGAGCGGAACAACGATCCAATAGTTGCTGTAGTAGACGCCGAGAATGATGGCGGCCTGGGTGGCGAAGAACAGGGCACTAACGATCGGGAAGGCCATGCGATTGACCCAGTGAGGCGTGCCGTGGTCATGATCGGAGCGGTCGACGTACTCGAGATCGGTGGTGCCGGAGAGCGGGGTATCGTCAGTGATCGTGGTCGACATGCGTGTTAGAAAGGGAAAGGCGAAAGATGGGGAGTTGGTTCCAAGTCCGCGATGGGCATGCTGTAAGAGGCGTTTAGTATAACTATGTAGTTATACTTCACAGATCGAGAATGCGCGGGGCCGGGCACCTTTATCTACGTCTCTCGTTGGTCCCATCGTTATGAGCATGATTGAGAATACGTCATTTTTCGAGGCTGGCAATCCGGATGCCGGGGGTTTGGCAGACGCGGGTGAGCACGGACTGGAAGTGCTGATTGAGGGTTTCGATGTCTGAGCGCTGGAACAGCGTCTTGTGAAATAGCCATACAACTTCGAATCCGCTAGTCTCTTCGGTGACTTCGCAAGCGAGGGCAAATCGTGCTGTGCCGGTGGAGCGCATCTTGAGTTTGATGGACATGGAAGGTGTCTCCACGTCGGGCACGGGGTGGTTCTGGAGGGCAAAGCGGACTTCGAAGATGGGCGTGGTGCCGTCTGCGGGGCTGGCACCGAGCACTTTCACCAGTTCCGCGAAGGGGATGGCGTGGGCGAAGGCGTCCAGACTGTCCTCCTGCACGCGACGCTGGGCTTCTGTAAAAGTCTCTGAATCATCGAGTTGATGCCGGATGGGGACATTCCCCGCGCAATAGCCCATGGTTTCCTGCACGCCGCGGCGGGCTCGGTTGGCGGTGGGACTACCAACGGTCAGGTCCTTGGCGCCGTTCCACTTCCAAAAGGCAATGTAGAAGGCGGTGAGGAGCGTACTGTAGAGGGTGGTGCTGGTGCGCTTGGCCAGATCGCGGACTTGTTGTGCGAGGGCAGCCGGAACTTCGGTGCGCCAGCGGTTCTGGACTTGGTTGATGGCCGTGAGATCGACTTTGGCGTCCCAGATGCGGGGCAGGTTGGTGAGTTTCTCTTTCCAGTATCCGGATTTGAGGGCTATTTCCTCGGGCGTCCACTGGGCTCGCTCGGCGGCACCCCACGACGCATAGGTCATGGGAACGGGAGGCAGGGGGATCTTCATGCCCCGGGCAGCCTGGCCGTAGGCGGTGGCGAGGTCCTGCACGTACACACCGAGGGACCAGCCATCCGCGATGGAGTGATGGATGGCCATGGGGAGGACGAAGTCCTTTTCGCCGCGCTTCAGCATGGCCACGCGGTAGAGAGGGCCATTCACGAGATCAAAAGGCTCGTGGAAGAGCTGGCGCATGAGTTCCTCGAGGGCTTCCGGTTTGGATTCTTCCGGAGTGAGTTCGCGGTAATTGATGTTGGCCGTGGCGGTGGGGCGGATCCTCTGGAGAGGGGCGTCTTTGCCGGGGAGGATGGAGAGGCGCATGACGTCCTGGCGGTCGACTACGCGTTGCAGGGCCGCTTCGGCTGCTTCCCAAGGAAGGTTTCCCCGGATCTCGAGGAAGGCGCAGATGTGATTGGAGACGTCTCCGGGGGGGACGGGGGAGGTTTCCCAGATTTCGCGCTGGGAGAAGCTCAAGGGTTGGAGGTTGAGATTGAGGGTTGGGGCGCCAGTGGTGGTGTTTTTGGCGGCGAGGAGGCGTTTGAGTTGGGCGCGGCGGTCTTCGGGGGTTGGGGTGGGGGAAGCTGCTGGGGAGGCGTCGGGGGTGGGGTTAGCGTCGGGCATTCAGGGAGAGGGAGAGGAAGGTGAGTTTAGGGAAGGGTGGTGGTGTGGAGTGGGAGTGGCGGAGGGAGCGGCGATAGGAAGTAGTCACCGCGAAGGCGCGAAGACGCGAAGTTTTTGAGGAGGAGCTTTTGCGATTGGGGCGCTGATGGGGTCGTTTGGAAATGACCGGATGTTGGGTGCGGCCGGACGAATTTGGAAATTCGTCCTACGGCGTCGGGGGGATCTTTCGGGACGTGTGGAAAATTCGGTCGTGGGTGGGGCGACGGTGATGCCAACGAGGACGTTGGCGGTCCCGGGAGGGCCGGGGGTGGCGGAATGTGAGGGCGAGGATGCGTCGTTGCCGCCCCGTCGGAGCAAGCTCCTCCAACCGAGCGGTGGCAAGCCACCGCACTCCGGGTCGGGGGTGTGGAGAAGTTGGGGGTTTCGCGGCACTGACCTCCCGTCGGAGCGAGCTCCTCCAACCACAAAGCGGTAGCAAGCTACCGCACTCCAGACTTGAGGTCGGGGGCGGGAGAGAACTCCAGGGGAGGATGTCGTCGTGGGTGGGGCGACGGTGACGTTGGCGGTCCCAGGGGGGCCGGGGGTGGCGGAATGTGAGGGCGAGGATGCGTCGTTGCCGCCCCGTCGGAGCAAGCTCCTCCAACCGAGCGGTGGCAAGCCACCGCACTCCGATCTGGGGTGTGAGGGGTGCTGGGATTTTGCTGCGTGCTTGGGTACGGCTGGAACAGCCGCGCTCCTTGGGGGAGGCTCCGCACTTCGGGCGATGTCGTAAGAAATAAAAACGGTCATCGCACTCTCCTGGCGGTGAGGCCTAGGGGGAGTGGGATGACCGGTGGGCATGGTGTAATGGACGCTGGGAGCGTGAATTACGCCATGTTGGATGAAGAGGGCGGGTTACACCATCAACGATTTATTTGACCGGACTAGGAGCGGGCTTCGGTGGCGGCTTCTTCGGTGGCAGCGTCGGCGCCTTGTTCGGCGAGGAGGCGTTCGATTTCCTCGTCGGAGAGGGCATCGAGGTCGACTTCTTCGGCGGAGGCGGCGGGGGCTTCCACCACAGCAGGAGCGGCGGCTTTGGCTCCGGGCTTGGCAGCACCGGTCGTGGTGGTGTTGCCCATGTGCTCGTTAATAAGCACGGCGATCTGGCCGATGGTGCGGGCACGCATGAGGCTGGTCGGTGGCAGGGCGACGCCGATCGCGCTTTCGATGGAGTTCTCGATTTCCACACCCATGAGGGAGTCGAGACCGAGGTCGGTAAGCGGCTGATCGTCGCGGAGGCTGTCGGGCTTCAGACGAAGCACGCCGGCGACCACTTCACGGACGGCCTGGCAGATGACGCCTTCTTTCTCGGCAGCAGAGGCTGCTTCGATACGGGGACGCCAGTCGCTGGCAGCGCCGTGACCGTCCTGGCTTTCCACGGTGGAGGCGAAGACGCGCTCGAGGAGCGGATTTTCGGACATGCCGCGGAAGGATTGACGCCACTTGTTCCAGTCCACGCGGATGGCAGCGACCTGATCGGCGCCGGCCACGAGGAAGGATTCCATGAGGGACATGACTTCGCCGGGAGTGAGAGCGGCGGTACCCTGGCGGGCCAGGAATTCCGCGACGCGCTCATTGCGGGCCACGTAACCTTCGCCACCCAAGACACCCCAGTTGATGGTGAGGCCGGGGAGACCGAGGCGGTGGCGTTCGTGGGCCAGCGCATCGAGGAAGGTATTGGCAGCGGAGTAGTTCGCCTGGGCGGGATTTCCGAAGATGCTGGAGACCGAGGAGAACATGACGAAGGCGTCCATGTCGAGACCCTTGGTGGCCTCGTGCAGGAGCCAGCCGCCGTAAGCCTTGGGCTTCATGACGGCGAGCATGCGCTCGGAGTTCAGCGCGGAGATCGGCGCGTCATCGATGACCATGGCAAGGTGGAAGACACCCTTAAGCGGGAAGCCAGTGGGCTCAGCGGCCTCGACCATGCGCTGGACATCGGCAGCGGTGCCGACGTCTGCCTTGACGATTTCCGTGGTGAGACCGCGGGTATGCATCTCTTCCACAAAAGCCACGGCTTCCGGTGAGGAAGCGCCACTGCGGCCGGTGAGGACGAGGTGTTTCGCGCCGCAATCAGCGAGCCAGCGGCCCAAGACACGACCGAAACCACCGAAGGCTCCGGTGATGAGGTAGCTGGCGTCCGGCTTGATGGTGAAGGGCTTGACCGGAGGTTCTCCGCGGCGGGCAATGAAGCTGTCCGAGAAGGTGACGACCACTTTGCCGATGTGCTTGCCCTGCGCCATGAGGCGGAAGGCGGCATCCACGCGGGAGGCGGGGAAGGCACGGTAGGGCAGGGAATCGAGGGCACCCTTTTCCACGAGCTTCGCGAGATCCGAGAGGAGTTCGCGGGTGAGTGATTCGTCGCCAGCAAAGACGGCATCCATGGCGATGACATGGAAGGAGCCGTTCTTCCGCATGGGCCAGAGCGGGATGCGGGAGTTCTGGTAGATGTCGCGTTTGCCGATTTCGAGGAAACGCCCGTATTCCGCCAAGCAGGCAAGGCCCATGGGGATGGCTTCGGCGGCGAGGGCGTTGAGGACGACGTCCACACCACGATTGTTGGTGAGGTTCAGAACCGCATCGGTGAAGTCGCCGCGACGGGAATCCACGACGTGCTTCACACCCATGGTCATGAGGAGGGCACGCTTCGAGGGGCTGCCCGCGGAAGCGATGACGTCCACACCAAGGTATTTGGCGATCTGGATGGCGGCCATACCGACACCACCGGCGCCGGCGTGGACGAGGATGGTTTCGCCTTTGCGCATGCGGGCGACATTCTTGAGGGCATGCCAGGCGGTCATGAAGACGACCGGGAGGGTGGCGGCTTCCTCGAAGGAAAGCTTGCCAGGGATCTTCCGGACATCTCCACCACGCGCAAGCGTGCGGGTGGCCATGCCGAAGACGGCAAGACCGAAGACATGATCGCCAGGCGCAACGTGCGTGATGCCTTCGCCGACGGCCTTCACGATACCGCCGACTTCGTCACCGAAGATGCGGGCATCGGGCGTTTCCGCCGGGTAAAGGGCGAGGGCCTTGAGCACATCGCGGAAGTTCATGCCAGCGGCACGGACTTCGATGAGGACTTCGCCAGGGGCTGGAGCAGGGAGCTCGCAAGGGGTGAAGTGGAGCGTATCGAGGAGACCGCGTTCGCGGGACTCGAGGCGGAGGCCGACTTCAGGTGACAGCCAGGTCTGATGCATGGGCAGGCCACGGTCAATTCGCTGGGCGTAACGGGCTTCGCCACGGAAGGCGACCTCGCGCTCTGGGCTATCACTGAGGAGTTCGGCCCAAAGAGTGCCAGCATCAGCGTCCGAAGGCACCAGAGGCAGGTCAATGCCACCGCCGCTGAAGTTCGGATGCTCACTGAGGATGACGCGGAACATGCCGATGGCAGGGGCCTGAGCCACGGCTACGGCGTCCTGACGTTCGCCCACGGCCTGAGCGCCACGGGTGACGAGGTCAAAACGAAGCTTGGCAGCGGCGCAGGTGTTCTCCAACGCATGGGTGAGATGCAGGAGCGGGTCCGTGCCCAGAAGCGCGTCGGTGCCGACGGTGGCATCATCCAGGGTCCAGAGATATAGCAGACGATCCGGCTGGGCATCGGCCACGGCGGTTTCGATCAGCTTCAGGAAGTCAGCGGACGTGTTCGGGTTCAGGGTGAAGGCATCGCCACTTTGAGCGAAAGCCTTGCCCTGCTTCACGATCCGGACGCGAGCGCCGGAAGGTTCGATGAGATCCGCGATCTTGGCACCCAGGCCACCTTCATCGGCGAAGATGAGCCAGGAAGATTCCGCAGGAGCGGAGGCGGTGGTGGTGTCCGAAGTAGGCTTCGGGGTTTCCCAAGCCTTGCGGGCGAAGAGGCCAATTTGGCCTTCGCCGTGGAGGCCATTCAAGCCGGAGAGAGAGCTGACTTCGGCGAAGCCAGCCTTCTTCATGACGGTTTCCCACTGAGCCCGCTGCAGGAGCGGATATTCCGGACGCAGTTCGCGATCGGTGAGATGCCACCAGCCGCTGGTGAGACCAAAGATGGAATCCGTCCAGAGGTTCGGCGTTGCGATGTCCATGAACATGAGCGTGCCGCCAGGGGCGAGCAATTGCTCGATCCGAGTCAGCGAGGCGGTGACGTCGGCGACGGCGTGAATTACGTTGGTGCCGAGGACGAAGTCGAAGGAGCCCAGTTCAATGTTTTGATCTTCGACGGGCTTGTCCAAATCAAACACCTTGAACTCGACTTCCGGGAAGCCGGAAAGCTTTTGACCCGAGATGGTGAAGAGGCTGGCCGAGACGTCGGTGAAGACATATTGGTGCAGACCGCGCTGGAGCTGAGGCAGGAGGGCTGAGGCGAGACCGCCGGTGCCGGCGCCGACTTCCAGGATGCGCAGGCCGCGACCTTCGGGAAGGCGACGGGCTGCTTCAGCCACCGTTCCGGAAAGAGCCGCGATCCACGGGCTTGCGAAAAGGCCATCGCCGTAGAATTGCTCCAGGAGATCCGTGTTAGCGCCACCGAAGATGACTTGAACGGCATCCTTTTCTCCGCGTAAAATGGGGCCGAGTTCCGCTGAGGTTGAGCTACATAGCGTAGCTTCAGGTAAGTGGCCAGCATGGTGGGCTAAGAAGGCGCCGAGGACCTTTTGGGCGGAACCTGCTGCTTTGCTGAACTTCGGGGTGGGCTTGTAGCCACCCTTCGGTTCAGGTGCGATGAGTTCGTGCTGAAGGAGGGCATCAATGAGGCGCTGGTAAGGACGCAGCATGCTCTCTGCGATGCGAAGCGTCTTGGCGTCGAAACGGCCACGGCCCACACCCATGGACTGAAAGCCTTTAGCCACCATGACCAGGGCCAAGGCGTCCTGAGCTGCCATGGCGCCTTGCAGCTTCGCACGGCCGCGGACTTCGATCACCTCTTCGGTGATGCGCTTCATGGTTTCCTGCAACACTGTAAGTGGAACTGGAGCAAGCGGTTCAGGCTGAACTGGCGAAGCAGTCTTTTCCCATGCCAGATGATAAATCAGATCACGGGTGCCGCCAGGGGCACCGGAGCGACGGGCAGCGGCCATGCTTATGGCGCGGAAGCCGTGGACAAGGACGCAGGGTTTGCCTTCGCTGTCATAGAGGCCGACGTCGCCCTCGATGAACTCATCGTTAAACTGCTGAACCTTGGACTGGACCTTAGTGGTCGCGCCGGGGGATTTGAGATAAAGGATGCGGCCAAAGCGGACAGGCAGCTTCATGCGGGCCTTCCGATCTTCCACCGATTTCGCGCCAGCGGAGAAGACGTGTAAAGCACCGTCAAGCAACACAGGGTGAAGAGGATACTCGGCTGCGCGTGCGGCGCTTGCCTCAGTGAGAGAGACGATACCGGCGCCTTTGCCGCCGCCAGCGGCGAGTTCACGCACGCCACGGAATTCCTCGCCGTATTTCAGGCCGAGGTCGCTCATGTGCTCATAGAACTCATCGATCGGGAAGGGGATCAACTCAGGCTGATCCAGGCCGCTCCAGGTGGAGTGGGCGAACTCGGTTTCGGTGCGCTCGCCGCGCATGGAACCGACGACGTGGACGGACCAGGCTGCTCCCTGCTCAAACTTGCTCTGCAAGGTGAAGAGACGTTCGCCGGGATCGTAAGTAAGCTCCACGATCACGCCGGACGCAGGGTCCGGCAGAATGAGAGGCTTGCGGATTTCGAAGTCTTCGATGACGAAGGGGCGGCCTTCGAAGATTTGCACACCAGCTTCAAGGACCATGTCCACGTAACCGGCGGCAGGGAAAATGATGTGGCTTTCCACCTTGTGGTCCTTCAGGAAGGCCATGTGGCGGGCGTCGAAACGAGCAATCCAGGTCGGGAGGGAGCGCGGAAGCCGCACGTCGAGGAGGCCTTTGCCGCCAGGGGCGAGACGGCCTTCTTTCCAGTCCGGGGATTCATTCCACCAGCGGGCTTTGTCCCAAGCATAAAGCGGGAGGGTCAACTGACGCCGGGAAGGCGTCATGGCGGCGAAGTTCAGTTCGACGCCAGCCATGTGGAGATCCATAGCGGTCTCCAAGAAATAATCGTGCTCACGCTCGCGACGGGCGGAAGTGAAGATGGGGGCCTTGGTCGAGCTGCCGCGGGCGCCGAGGATCTCCTGCATGGAGACGACGAGGGCCGGGTGGGCGCTGAGTTCCAGCCAGACGTCCACGCCGAAGTCGGCCATGGCGTTCACAGCGGGAGCGAAAAGAACGGCCTGACGGACGCCTCTACCCCAATGTTCCGCCACCATGTCTTTACCGTGGCAACGATCACCTGTAACCGTGCTAAAGAACGGAACGGTCTCATCCTGAGGCGTTAAGGAGGCCAATTCGCGGTTAAGGTTATCCGCCGCGGGCTGCATCATGGCGTGATGGAACGGGTGGTCCACACGCACGAAACGAGCGAAAATACCCTGTGGTTCCAATTCAGCCTGAATAGCTTCCAATGAGATTTTCGCCCCAGAAAGTGTCAACGACTTCGGGCCATTGAAGGCCGCGATGCTGACGGTGCGGTCGTGACGGGCAATGACGGCGCGAGCGCCAGCTTCATCCAACGCGACAGCCAGCATGGTGCCGTCGCCCTTGGCGCAGTTCTCCATGAACTTGGCGCGGAGGACGATGATACGAGCGCCTTCCTCGAGGCTCATGACACCAGCGACACAAGCGGCGGCGATTTCCCCGACACTGTGGCCGACGATAGCGTCTGGCTTCACGCCCCAGGATTTCCAAAGTTCCGCGAGGGCGACCTGCATGGCGAAGATGGCAGGCTGGCCGACTTCGGTGCGGGAGACCTGGGAGGTGGCTTCGTCCTTGGCGAGTTCTTCCAAGAGGGAAAAGCTGGCGTAAGGTTTCATGGCCGCATCGCAGCGCTCCATGATCTGGCGGAAGATCGGCTCATGCTCCATGAGCTTCCGGCCCATGCCCCACCACTGAGGACCCTGGCCGCTCATGACAAAGCCGACGCGTGCGGGTTTTTCCCGGCGAGGCGTGAAGGAGGTGCGGACCTTTTGGGTGGACTGGCCGATGGCGAAATCGTTCAGCTCCTGAAGGAGGCTGGTCGGGGAATCTGCCACGACCGTGAGACGGTGCTGGTGGTGATTCCGCTTTGTGCCGAGGGTGTAGACCAAGTCCGGCATCGTGGGCGAGCGGCCATTGGCGCTCTGCTTTTCTTCAAGATACTCGGTGAGCTTCCAGGCGGTGGCCTTGAGAGCCTCCTCTGAGCGGGCGGAAAGCATAACCGGCCAGGAGCGGTCCTTCGTAACGACTTTGGTCTCGTTCTTCGCGACCTGTGGAGGCTCGGAGACGATGACGTGGGCATTCGCGCCGCCGAAGCCGAAGGAATTGATGCCGACCATGCGGGGGCCTTTGCTCTTCGGGAAAGGCTCGACTTTCGTCGGGACACGCAGCTTCAGCGCATCGAAATCAATATAGGGGCTGGGCTCGTCGAAGTGCAGGCTGGGCGGGATTTGGCCGTGCTTCAGAATGAGGAGGGCCTTTACCAAGCCGGGCATGCCAGCGGCGGTCTCGAGGTGACCGAGGTTCGTCTTGGAAGAACCGATGGCGAGAGGCTGATCAGCCGGGCGATCCGGGCAAAGGGCCTCGGACAGCGCGGTGGCCTCGATGGGGTCACCGACGGCAGTGCCGGTGCCGTGGGCTTCCACGAAACCGATGTCGGTCGGATGTACGCCAGCGTCCTTGCAGGCGTCCCGCACGAGGCGGGCTTGGGCGTCAGGACTGGGCAGGGAGATGCCATTGGTATGGCCGTCCTGATTCAGGGCGGTACCGAGGATGACGCCGTGAATGGGGTCGCCATCGGCGATCGCGTCGGAAAGTTTCTTGAGGAGGACCATGCCGGCGCCTTCACCACGGACGAAGCCGTTGGCGGAAGCGGCGAAGGCCTTGCAATGGCCGTCCGGCGAGAGCATGCCTGCCTGGGAGAAGCCGATGAAGCCACCGGGGGTGACCATGATGGTCACGCCGCCTGCCATGGCGACCTTGCCACGGCCGGTCCAGATGTGCTCACAGGCGCAATGCACAGCGGTGAGGGCAGAAGAACAGGCGGTATCCATGGCCACGGAGGGGCCGAGGAGGTTAAAGCAATAAGAGATACGGTTCGCCGCGATGGAGTGGGCGGAACCGGTGGGCGAGTGCGGGCTGATGCCGGCGGAATCCCAAGGGGTACCCTGGATGACCTGGTAGTCATTGTGCGAGACGCCGACGAACACACCGATGTCGGTGCCTTTTTCGAGATCGAGAATGATGCCGGCGTCTTCCATGGCCTCCCAGGCGGTCTCAAGAAGGAGACGCTGCTGAGGATCGACGTAGGGGGCCTCACGAGGGGAGATACCGAAGAATTGAGGGTCGAACTGGTCGAGTCCTTCAATGAAACCACCGCGTTTGGCGATGGATTTGCCCGCGATACCGGGCTCTGCATCATAGTAGCGCTCTACATTCCACCGATCCGCCGGGACTTCACACACTGCTTCGCGTCCCTCCACCAGCAAATTCCAAAAGGCTTCTGTGTCATTAATGCCGCCGGGGAAGCGACAGCCGATACCGATGATGGCGATTCCGTCTTTTTGAGCTCGGTTTTCCATGGGTGATGTATGAAGGGGGATCAGCGGGACCCACGATGAGGGGCCAGATGAATGCTAGGTACTTAGTGGGCGTAGGTGGTGAACTGAATGACTGACTGGCGAACTTGGTTTTTTCGCAAGAAGCGCTTGATCATACGGAGAATCCGCAAAATCCCAAGTAGTAATCTTCACAGACTGAGTTTCGATAGGGTGCGTGCATCGGGCGGCGTCGAGGACGCCACAAGGGGCAAAAGGAGGACGCAACTTGTCAGCCAGTTTGGCGAATATTCAATGATGAGCGCAATTCCGGGAATGGGAAAGCTGGTTGCGCCGGGGGAATGTGACGAATCGTTCAGGCTGAGTCTTTCAGGGAGGGGTGAGGAAACTGTCGAGGGAGGCAGGGGCGAGAGTTTCGCGAAGTGGCTGTAAAGAGTCCATAAATGGGTTTCGTCCAGTGAGGAAAAGCGGGTTTGGAGGAACGGATTTTTCTGTCCAGATGACCCCGGTAGATGAGGGCGAAATGGGATTTCGGATTGCTTGAAGCGAGGGCGTGGATACTATCGCACGCGCTGCTTTGTAACTCGCTGGTTATTAAGTGAAAACGCGCAAAAATGTGTCGTTTTTATGTTGAAACTGATCGTGTGGTTGAGGGCCTGGAATTGGGAACTGGCGGGAGGGGTTTTTATGGGACTTTTGGTCTGGCTGTGCTTGCCGGATCGGGTGGTGGCAATCGACGACGACTACGGGTATCTGCGGTCGATTCAGGAGACCTGGCAGAAGGGGCGGCCATGGACGAATGAGTTTCTGGTGCCGTTCGCGGTGACGACTTCTCTGCTGACGTGTGGATTGTTTGCGCTGACTGGGAGCATGGTGGTGGGGGTGCATGGCGCACTGGCGCTGTGCGCGATGGTCTTTTACGTGGGGTTCGTGGCCGTGCTGAGATATGCGGGAGTGTCCCGCTGGCTGGCGGCGCTCACAGGGGTGCTGGTGCTGACGGGGCCGACGGTGTTTTTCATGCTCCTGATGTTCACCTCTGTGCCGGTCTACTGGGCGGGGCTGGTGATGTGTGTGGCTGCGGCGGTGAAGAAGAAATGGGGGTGGTTTGCGATCGCGTTTGTGCTGTCCCTCGCGACGCGTCAGAGCGCGCTGGTGTGGCTGGCGGTTCCGGGCTGGCTGCTGGTGGAGCAGGTGTGGGCGAGCCGGGCGAGGTGGCCACGAGTGAAAATCTCGGGGGGACCGGTGGTGGCGATCATGATCGGAGTAGGGGCGTTCGTGGCGCTGAAGCTGGGGATGAATGAGACGAATGGACAGCGGGTGGCGGAAGAGGCGATGGCGCGCATGCCGGGTGGCGGCATCATGTCGTTTGTGGGCGTGTTGACGATTGTGGGTGGTTACGGCTGGGCGTGTCTCCTGCTGGGGATTGGCCAACGGGAACAGGTGAGCCGGGGCCGGTGGCTGCCGGCGATCTTTGGGGCGCTGTTGGGAGTGGGTTTGGCCATTTGGGCACTGGGGCTTTTGTACGCGGTGCATAATTGCTACATCGATACATGGGCGAAGCCGACCATGGGGGTGATGGGTGCGGTCGCAGGATTGGGGCTGGTGCTGTATCCACGGCTGCCGTGGTGGCCTGCGCTGATGACAGGGATTGCGGCTTGGCTTCCCCAGCTCATCTATGTGAGCGGGTTTGATTACTATTATATAGAGACGTTTCTGTGGGGATTGGTGGCGGCGCTGTTTGGCAGGAGCGTGCGGCGGGAGGCATTAGTGATGGGAACCGGAGCGAAGGGTGGATTTTTGGAGCGAGGCTTGGTGCGCTGGGTGGGAGTGGCGCTGGCGGCGACAGTGCTCGTGTGGAATGGGCGTTGCCTTATCAAACACAAGCTGAGCCAAGACCGATCCTCGGCTTTCTGTCAGTTGTATGAGAAGGCTCTGGACGAAGGTTTGCTGCTACCGCACGAGGTCGGGTTCAGTCCATTCGGCTATGCGGGGTGGCTCTTTGACGAGCACTTTCTGGCGAACGGTGGCGTCCGGCCCGGGGGTTTTGTGGCTTACATGGATGCGTGGAATGGCGAGCGCGGGACGGGTGTGCTGACGTTTTATCCGCGTTACATGGACAAGCGCCGGAAGAGTACGCAGTGGTTTCCTGCGCACAGCAGTTCTTCGTTACGGAATCACCCGGAAGCCAGTGTGGTCGCGTCGATCGATGCGAAGATTCTGTGGTTCTGGAAGGCGAGGTTTGAGATCCGCCGGGTGCACCGCGAAGATCAACGCGAGGATTTGTTGGCCCTGGATTACGGGAACTTCACGCGGGAGGTGTTTCCGCTGAATGACGCCGAATGGAGAAAGCTGATGGCTGGAGACCGAACGCTGGGAAGGGCGGGTCAGGAGAGCGAATAGGACAGACTGCTTTTTTTCGCGCGTATCTCCCGATCAGGCAGCTGGCTGCGACGCCTGGTCGGAGGGGGTGCCTTGGGCGAGTGCTTTTTTGACGGCGCTGACGACCTTGTCCAGGGCGAAAGGTTTTGAGATCACGGCCTGCACCAGGTCGGGATACTCGGTCGAGGTGGCTTCGGCGTCGGTGGTGGAACCGCTGCAGATCACGACTCGGGGGTTGAGCCCTAACTCGCGGATCTCTGCGAGCGCGGCGGGGCCGGACAGGACGGGCATCATGAGATCCAGCACCATGAGGTCTACCTTGTGCTCGCTGGAACGCAAAATTGCCAGAGCGTCCGCGCCGTTCTCGGCAACGATGACTTTGAGGCCTGCGCTTTGGATGACGTATTGAAGCACCATCCGGATTTTGGGATCGTCGTCCACTACCAGGATGCAAGCACGCTCACTCTTTGATGTGTTATTATCTGTACGATGATCTTGATGTAGCATACCTCGAGTCGGGTCCCCACTCCGGTATTCGTGCGTGGCAGATTTGGGAGATGCAATTTTCTACTCCATGTGAGGTCGGGGTCAACTGTGGAGATGAGGGATGGAGGTGTGCGGGGGTGGGCTGGAGGAAGGACGGTAGTGAGGAGTCGGGGAGATATTTGCGTGGGTGTTTTCACCGCGAAGGCGCGCTGCGCAGCCCGACGAAGGAGGAACACGCGAAGTTTTTGAAGGGTAGAAGAAGGAGGTAGCCGCAGCAGGGAGCCTGTTGTTGTACATGATCCGGCGAGTGCTTCGACAGGTTCTGGCTAAAAGTTCCTAGACATTTCGTGGTGGGACAACTATACCGGGGCACCTGGTGAAAGCTGTTGCACGATTGCTCACGACTTTGGCTCTGATGGTTTCCATCGGGGCGCATTGGGATGTGATGCAGATCGCGGCGTGGGTGAAGATGGTGAAGGACTACTCTGAGGAGAAGGGTCTGGTGGAAGGTTTGAAGGAGACTTTTGATGGCGAGCATCCGTGCGCGATGTGCAAAAAGCTGAGCGCGGAGAGGGATGGCAAGCAGCAGCCGGAATTGCCCATGGCGAAGGATGGGTCGAGCGCCCTTTCGAAATGGGTCAGCATGACGCCGACGAGTTTGCTGCCGCAACTAAGCTGGAGGGCAGGGGAGGCGATTACGCAGGGTGACGCCTTTGCGGCGTTCTATTCAAAATGGGATGCGGAGCCGCCGGTGCCGCCGCCTAAAATAGCGGCCTGAGCGTTGGTCCGCCCCTCCCGATATGGGTCCGTTTTGCTGAGATTTCAGCGAAGGGTTCGGGTCTTGATACGGTATAGCGTATCGGGTTGATTCTACCATTGTCTTCAAGTCGTCTGTCTTTGCAGATGTGCTGGAGGGATCGGTGAATCGGGAATGAGACCATCGCGTATGCGCGGTCATGATCGCTGGTGAATGCCAGTGAGACATGGACCGTCTCGCCGTGGCCCGCTTTGTTTGAGAACTGACAAGCGTGCGCGGGCAACAAGTCCGGCGCTGGGAGCGTGGGCTTGGTGAACCAAGGGAAGAAGACCTCTTCCCCCTCAAACCGACTTTCTTGTTTAACCAATCTTAGACCGACACAACTCATTCACTTAACTCAGATGAAACTCATTCCTTTCGCGGCGCTACTTGTTGCCGCTTCTTTTACTTACAACGTCTCTGCGCAGAGTCCGGCGACGGATGGCTCCGCCTCTGCCATCACTTTGCCGGAGGTCACGGTGACTTCGGATTCACCTTCGCTGACGGTTCCTTCGCTGGAAGCAGCCCGCGAGGAACTGGCTCTTACACCCGGGAATAACTCTGTCGTGGACTCCGAAGAATACCGCATGGGGCGCGCCTCCAATTTTTCGGACGTGTTTCAAAATACTCCGGGCATATATGCGCCGGCGCGTGGGAGCGAAGGGGATGAAGTGAAGCTGTCGATCCGTGGCAGTGGCCTGGATCTGGGATTCCATCTGCGCGGCATCAAATTGCTGCTCGATGGCGTGCCGGTGACGCTGGCGGATGGCTTCGGCGATTACCAATCGATCGATCCGCTTTCCCTGCGCTATGTGGAAGTGTTCCGTGGATCCAACGCGCTGCGGTATGGTTCCACGACGCTGGGGGGCGCCATCAATTTCGTCAGTCCCACGGGGTATGATGCGGATCCCTTCCGGGTGCGTTACGAGATGGGGAGCTATGATTACTTCAATGGTCAGATCAGCTCCGGTTTTGTGAGTGGGCCGTTCGATTATTATGTGAGTGGCTCGTTCATGAGCCGTCAGGGTTTTCAGGAGCACTCGCAGATGGATAACGAGCGCTTCTTCGGGAACTTTGGATATCGCATCAGCGAGGACGTGGAGACACGCTTCTTCCTGACTTATGTGCGGAGCCGCGCAGATCTGCCGGGCAATCTGACGAAGTCGGAGATCGAAAAGTCGCCACGCGCGGCGGATCCCGATGCGATCGCTTTCGATCAGGGGCGTGATGTGGATAACTTCCGCATTGCCAACAAGACGACGTGGGAACTGGACAGCGAGCAACGGCTCGAAGCCAGTCTCTACTACAGCTACTTCCTGCTCGACCATCCGCTTTTCTGGAATCCCTTTTTCCTGAATGGTCTGGGCGTGCGGTATGGCACCTACAACAGCTTCGGTGGTGAATTGCGCTATCTTAATGACGCGGATTTGTTGGGCCGGAAAAACCGGTTAACGATGGGCCTCACACCTGCGGCGACCTTCATTCATGATCTGCGGTTTGAAAATGACTTCGGCGTGCGTGGACCGCATTCCGCCGATGGGGAGACGACGGGGGTGAACTATGATTTTTATTTGGAGAATCAGCATTACCTCACGGATCAGTTTTCCTTGCTGACCGGCGCTTCGTTTACGTATGCGATCCGCAACTTCGATGATGACTTCAACAGTGATCCGAATGGCGATCAGTCGCGCGATCAGGATTATTATGGATTCAGTCCGAAGCTGGGAGTGCTCTATGATGTCACGCCGCAGACTCAGATCTTTGCCAATGCGAGCCGCAGTTTTGAGCCGCCGACGACGGTGGAGTTGGTGGGGCTTGGTGGGCCTAACGGCGACGTGCTGACTCGGGATCTGGATGAGCAAACAGCGACGACGCTGGAAATCGGCACGCGCGGGCAGGAAGGGATTTTCAAGTGGGAGATCGCCTACTATTACTCCTGGCTTAACAACGAACTGCTGACGGTGAATGATGCGCAGGGCAATCCGCTGGGAACGATCAACGGCCCGGACACGCATCATCAAGGTGTCGAACTGGGATTGGATGTAACGCTGTGGGAAAGCCGTCCGCCTGTTTCATCTTCTCCTGTAGCGAGTGCAAAGTCAGCCAAGTCTGTGGCGCCTGTGCAGGAACAGGCGCTTAATCAAGCAACCGACAAGGTGACGCTACGGCAGGTGTTCAACTGGAATGACTTCCGGTTCGATGACAGCGACGCCTATGGCGACAACCAACTGGCGGGGGCACCGGAGTTCTGGTATCGCGCGGAACTGATGTTTGAGTCCAGCACCGGCATTTACATCGGCCCTAACTTCCAATGTGCGTCCAAACTACCAGCGGATTATGCGAACAGTCTCTATGCGGACAGCTATGCCATCCTGGGTGTGCGCCTGGGGTATCGCAGTCCCAAGGGTTGGACGATCTTTGCGGAAGCCCGCAACGTGACGGATGAGAACTATGCGTCTTCCGCGGAGCCGATTGCCGATGCAGGTGGTAGGGGAGCATCGACGACGGCTCGGGTGTTCCATCCCGGTGAACCGATTTCGTTCTACGGCGGGTTTGAGTGGAAGTTTTGAGGGGCCCAGTTCAAGGGAGTATAAATGCTCCCAGGCGAGACGAGGCACGGTGTCTGTTCTAGATGCGGGCCTCGTTTCAAGTTTCAAGTTTCAAGTGGCTTGGAGTAATTGATGAGACGACGGACTAACAATATGGTGCACGCATAGGGCAACCACGCTGTGGTTGAGGGGGCGGATTTGTGTACCATGGGTTGAAACCCATGGCTAGGCATGGGGAAACCACTCCGTGGTTCAATGCGGAAGGTGTTGGCCAGGAATTTGAACTCACGCGGATCAAGGATCGCAAAGATCCCAGATGTCTGTCGCGGGGTTTTTCGGGGGGAGGTCTTGTCAGGTTGTTTTGGACAAGTGTATGGACCTCGATTTTCAGAGGCTTTTCATGGAAAGCCACTTGAGTTGACAAAGGCATGGCCCTGAACTTATCCTCTGGCTCATGGAGCAAACGCCGCTGCCTGAGGGTGAGGATGCCCGCCTCGCCGTGCTGAAACGGGAGTATTGGTGCTTCATCAGCTACCGGCATGCGGATAACAAGGTGGAGGGACGAAAGTGGGCGACGTGGCTGCATCAGGCGCTGGAGACGTATGAGGTGCCGGGGGACCTGGTGGGGACGAAGAATGAGCGCGGGGATGTGATCCCGGAGCGGATTTTTCCGGTGTTCCGGGATGAGGAGGAATTGCCGGCGGATGCGGAGCTTTCGTCGCCAATCGAAGGGGCGCTGCAGCGGAGCCGGTTCATGGTGGTGCTGTGTTCGCCGCAGGCAGTGCACAGCGCGTATGTGGCCAATGAGATTCTGCGGTTCAAACAATTGGGGAAGAGCAACCGCATCCTGGCGGCGATCCTGGAAGGAGAGCCGAATGCCACAGATGATGCGGCGAAGGGCGGGGCGGCAAAGGAATGCTTTCCCAAGCCGCTGCGGTTTGCGTGGGATGCGAGTCTGAATCAGCTAACAAGTCAGCGAGCGGAACCGGTGGCGGCTGATTTCCGTCTGCCGGATGGATCGGCGGGATGGACAACGGTGGGTGCGTATCGATTGTCGTTGAACGAAACGGGACTGAGCGATGAGCAGGCGTCGTCGCGTGTGGCCGACTATGCAAAGCAGCAGAGCCTGATGCTGCTGAAGATTGTGGCAGGGGTATTGGGACTGCCACTGGGAACACTGACGGCGCGGGATAAGGCGTATCAACTGGAGAAGCAGCGGCAACGGGCGCGGACGCTGCGGAACTGGCTGCTGCTGGTGGGCGCCGTGGGAGTCGCGGCTATCGTGGCGGGTTTGCTGGCGTACGTGAATGGGAAGGAAGCAGAGGAGCAGCGGGATGTGGCGAAGAACCGGCAGGCGGAGGCGGAGGAGCAGCGCACCCTGGCGACGGATCGGGCGAGGATGCTCTCGGACAACTACCTTTTCAAAGATGGCAGCACGCTACTGGGGCAGAGCGCCACGGCGAATGACGGGCTGGCATATTTGGCGCGGGCGGTGCGGGAACATGCACACCAAACTTCGGCGAACCGTCTGCTGACCTTCATGCAGCAGCGGCCGGTGTGGATGCTGGAGGACATTGGTGAGGCGGCGGCCCAGCCGAAATCGCCTGCTCGGGCGACGGTGGTTTTGCCGCAAGGATTTCAAGGTCCTGTCCTTGCTGGGAATGAGGAGCCAGGCAAAGCGGACTTGCGGGTGAAGGGGCCGCAAGGCCAGGTGGCGGTGTCCTGGTGTGAGGATTTGGATGCGCCGAATAGCTCGCACCATCAGGGTCAGGGGTTGCACCATTTTCGGGTGTGGGATGCAAGGGGCCAGCCGCTGACGGAGTGGTTATTTCCTGACTACGAGGCGGATCATTGGGTGAGTGACATCAAACGAATGGTTTTTTCTCCGGATGGCCGGTATCTCGCGGTGACGGTGGGACGGTGGAGGGAGGCGGAGTATCTGCTGGTGTATGAGATCAAAACGGGAAAGGCGATTCATGAAGCGCTGATTGCCGCGGGCGAGGGGGCGAACAGTCAGGGGGTAGAATTCACGGAGATTTTTTTCACCCCATCAGTCGAGGACATGACGGCCAGCAAATGTCAATTCGTCGCGGGGACGAGTCGCGGCGAAGTTTATTGGATGCAAGTGTATGTCAGTAAAAGGGCGGGGCCGGAGGCGGAGGAAGCGAGGGCTTATGAAAGTATGAAGCTAAGCCATCGCGCCGCGATCAGGGCCGTGTATGTGATGCATGAAGGAGAGGAGAAACTGGTGACGGCCTCTGAGGATGGCGAGGTGAGGTTTGCGGTCGTGCAAGGTGAGATCGTCATTCCACCAGAGCCGCACCTGAAGCTGAACCGGGCCGTGACACGCATCACAGACGGAGGAGGTGGGACGCTGCTGATGGAGTCCAATGGGCGGCAGTATCGTGGCACGATGATCAAGCCGGTTTCTATCGGCAGGGAACTGTCGGCAAAGAAGTCGACGGTGACCGCCCGGATTGAGGCGGATCCAAAGGGGGTGGCGATATGGAAAGGTAACGAGAAAATCTACAAACTGATTTTTGAAAAGGAAGTTATCACTGCGGATGTGCAGGAGCCTCCGCTGAGTCTGCGTGTGAAACTGGCGGACGGGCTGATCCAAACATTCTACTTGAGTGATGGCAAGGCGGTGCTGGCGGCTGGGGCACGGGGGCATGAGGTGATGCTGGCGCCAAACGACTGGGCACAGAAGCACGAGATGCTCGGGTTGATTGAAGCGGTCGTGCCGACGGAGAAGGAGGGCTGCTTCATCGTGGCGACGAGAGACATGGTGTACCAAGTGTTTGGTCGAGGCGTGGAGGAGCCGCTCTCGAAGCAGATGGATGAGCGGCGGCTTTTTCATCAGGGCGGAGTAGCCTCGGGCATTGACCGGTTTTTGTTATCGCCCTCAGGGAAGGTGATGCTGTCCCGGAGCAAATTTTGGAGCCCGCCGAATCTGATGATGAACTGGATAACGCTGTGGGATTGTGCGTCAGGGGAGCCTCTGTCGGATCGGATCACCTTTGCAGATGAAGGGACGGGCAGCGGCGAAGAGAGCGAACTCTTTGCGGTGAGCGATGATGCTGCGACGCTGTACGGGAGTGTGGTTTACCGGGCTACTCCTGAGATGTTTGCAGTGCTGGCAGATCTGGCAAGCCATCTGGCGGGACTCGAACTGGATGCAAAGGGGGAACTGAGACGAACACCGCAGTCGCGGGAGGAGGTGGGGAGGCTACAGAAGAGATTGGTGGAGATGGGGAAGCGGTGAGGGCAGTTTTGAAGTTTCAGTGGGAAGTGTGATCGTTGGGGATTGATGAGATGGAAGGCCTAACAAACTCGTGCGGAAAGAACGACCGAGCTACATTTGAAAGACTTTTATGCGGGGTCCATGGGGTGCGCCCTTGACTCCAATGCACAGAAAACCAGCCCGTGGTTCAATAACGCGGAAGCTGAAGGGATGGCGGTGAACAAGGACCGTTAGGTGGACTTTGTCCTGCTTTGTCGGTTGGTGGTTTGCGCGCTTTCTCTCACGGGGTGACCACTTCAGTTGACAAAGAGATGGCCATGAACATATCTTCCGGCTCATGGAGCAAACGCCGCTGCCTGAGGGTGAGGATGCCCGCCTCGCCGTGCTGAAACGGGAGTATTGGTGTTTCATCAGCTACCGGCATGCGGATAACAAGGTGGAGGGACGAAAGTGGGCGACGTGGCTGCATCAGGCGCTGGAGACGTATGAGGTGCCGGGGGATCTGGTGGGGACGAAGAATGAGCGGGGGGATGTGATCCCGGAGCGGATTTTTCCGGTGTTCCGGGATGAGGAGGAATTGCCGGCGGATGCGGAGCTTTCGGCGCCGATCGAGGGGGCGCTGGTGCGGAGCCGGTTCATGGTGGTGCTTTGTTCGCCGCAGGCGGTGCAGAGCTCGTATGTGGCCAATGAGATTCTGCGGTTCAAACAACTGGGGAAGAGCAACCGCATCCTGGCGGCGATCCTGGAAGGGGAGCCGAATGCGACGGATGATCCGGCAAAGGGCGGGGTGGCCAAGGAGTGTTTTCCCCAGCCACTGCGGTTTGCGTGCGATGCAGCGACTGGTCAGCTAACAACGACGCGCACAGAACCGGTGGCGGCGGATTTCCGGCTGGCGGATGGGTCGCCTGGGTGGACGACGATTGGGGCGTATCGCGTGGCGCTGAAGGAGGCGGGATTGGATGAAGCACAGATGGCCTCACGGATCGCCGACTATGCGAAGCAGCAGAATCTAATGCTGCTGAAGATCGTGGCCGGGGTGTTGGGATTGCCGCTGGGGACGCTGACGGCGCGGGACAAGGCCTATCAACTGGAGAAGCAGCGGCAGAAGGCGCGGACGCTGCGGAACTGGCTGCTGCTGGTTGGCGCGGTGGGAGTCGCGGCCATCGTGGCGGGTTTGCTGGCCTATGTGAATGGGAAGGAAGCGGAAGAGCAGCGCGATGTGGCGAAGACCCGGCAGGCGGAGGCGGAAGAGCAGCGGGGTCTGGCGACGCAGCGATCCAAGATGCTTTCGGATAATCTGGGGCATTATCTTTTTAAGGAAGGCAGTGCGCGGTTGCGGTCGAATGCGACGGCAAATGAAGGGCTGGCGTTTCTGGCCAGGGCGGTGCGGGAACATGGGCATGCAACTTCCGCGAATCGGCTGCTGACTTTTATGCAGCAGCGGCCGGTGTGGATGCTGGAGGACATCGGTGAGGCGGAGGGGCAGGCGTCGCCCTCGCAGGCGGTGCTGCCCTTGCCAAAGGGATTCCAGGGACCGGTCATCGCGGGGAACACTGAGCCGGGGAAGGCGGATCTGCGAGTGAAGGGGCCGAATGGATTGCTGGCGGTGAGCTGGGCGGAGAATATGGATGCGCCGGAAAGCATGAAGCATCAGGGCCAGGGCCTGCATCATTTTCGCGTGTGGGATGCGGCGGGCGCGCCGCTGACGGAGTGGCTGTGGCCTGAGTACGAAGCGGATCACTGGGTGGGAGATATCTCGCGTATGGTCTTTTCGCCAGATGGACAATTTCTGGCAGTGACGGTGAGCCGATGGCGGCAGCCGGAGTATTTGCTGTTGTATGATATCAAAAAGAGTAGGGTGATTCTCGAACCTCTGGTGGCGACGGGGGAGGATCCGAAAATGCAGGGCGCGCGCTTCACCGAAGTATTCTTCACGCCGATGAAAGAACAGAAGGGGGTATGGTCCTGCCAGTTCATTGCCGCCACGGATCGCGGTGATGCTTATTGGGCGCAGGTACATGTCAGCAAGAGCGATGAAGCACGTGGGGCAAGCGCGTATACCAAGGCAGTAGCGAACCATCGGACAGCGGTACGGTCGGCGTATGTGATCCAAGGAGAGAAAGAAAAGCTGGTGACGGCCTCTGAGGATGGCGAGGTGCGTTTCACGGAGGCGCAATTCGGGACATCGAGGCCGCCGGAGCCGTACCTGCGGATGGCCAGGCCGGTGACCCGTATCACGGATGGCGGTGGGGAAGGGAATGTCCTGATGGAGTCGGACGGGAGGCAGTATCGGGCTATCCTGATCAGACCGGCACCGTTTGCGTTTGAGCTGCCGGTGAAGCGGTCGAAGATGTTTGCCAGGATCGAAAATGACAAGCGTAGTGTGACGTTGTGGAATCGGGGAGAGGTCTTGTCGAAGACAAGCTTCAGAACGGAGGTGAAGTCAGTCGCAGCGCGGGAGGATCCGCCGAGTCTATGGGTAAAACTGGATGATGGATCGACCCAGACTTTCTATTTGAATGTGGGGAGGCTAGAGCTTTCGGCGGCAGGCCGGGGGCATGAGGTAATCCTGGAGCCTCAAGGCCGGGCGCAGAAGCATGCGGTGCTGGGACTGGTGGACGCGGTGGTGCCCACTGACAAGGTGGGGCGCTATATCGTAACGACTAAGGATCTCGTATATCAGTTGTTTGAACTGGACGCAAAGGAACCGCTGTCGAAGCCTATGGATGAGCGCCTGCTTTTTCAGCAGGGCGGCGTGGCATCGGAGATCGATCAATTCATGCTATCGCCCTCGGGAAAAGTGATGCTCTCGCGGAGCAAGTTTTGGGATGCACCAAACCTGATGACGTATTGGGTAACACTCTGGGATTGCGCCACGGGGGAGCCGTTGTCTGACCGGCTGACGTTTGGTGACGAAGAGACGGGCACCAGCGAGGAGAGTAAGATCTTTTCCGTCAGCGACACTGCTGCGACGGTAGGCGGGAACGTTATCTATGAGGCGACTCCGGAGATGTATGCCGCACTGGCGGATCTCGCTGAAAACCTGGCGGGAATGGAACTGGATGGGCAGGGGGAACTGCGGCGGAAGAGGCAGGCACGGGGGGAGGTGCTGCTACTTCAGGAGAAGATATTGGAGATGGGGAAGAGGTGAGGAGCGTGGTTTGCTAAGTGAGAATTTCACCGCGATGATGCGCTGCGAAGCCCGACGCAGGAGGAACGCGCGAAGGGATGAGAGGTTGTCACGCGTACAGGTTTATGAAGGTGCCATCCACGCCGAGGCGTTGGATGCTTGCGCGGCTGCGCGTTTCAATAACGCAACTGGCAAAGACCGTGTAACCGCGCGTCTGGAGGGCTTTGACGTGAGGGCGGATAAGGACGGCGTGGTTCACGAGGCAGTATTGCCACGGGTGGCGTTTGTCTTTGAGCAGCGCGGTGAATGCGGGAAGGAAGCCGAAGCGGGCGAGATTCACTTCGGGGAAAAGCGTGTGAAGTCGTTGCAACACGGCTGTGCCATGTGAGGCGAAGATGACGCGAGGTAACGGGATGGTGAGTCATACCTCTGCCAGCAGCGATGAGAGAGAGGCATTATCGAAGCAGCCTTTGAGATGGAGGATGAGAGACATCTGCGGCGGAATCTCTCTCAGGCAATCGGCAAGTAAGCTGCATTTGGCCAGGCCGTGGGCGCAGACGAAGGTGATGTGGGTATTGGCATTGCCATTGCCTGCCGTGGCAGTGTTGGATGGCTTCGCCAGGACATCCAGTTCCACGAAATCTGCGCGACGCTCCGCAGCCAGACGCACGCCTGCCGGGGAGTTTTGCAAGCCGCGGGTCATGGCTCCGCGGTGGGCGATGGTGCGCATCTAGTTGGTGGAGTAGATTGGTTAGGTGAATCAGGTTGGGGTTTGCTTTTTTCTTTCGGCCTGAGGCTGAAGTCGGCAGCGCAGAATGGACATCGGGAGACTTCCCAGGATAATTCGTTAATGGGGACGCCGCCCTCGGCAGGGAGGAAGGCGATGCGCTGGGCGCACTGCGGACATTTTTGAGTACGCCAGGCGAACCAATAGAGGACCGTGATCAGGCCATAGGTCACCAAGGCCAATGCCGTGATGTGGTGATCGGGCAAGGAGGCCTGCATGACGGCGAAGATGGGCAACAGGAGCCAGGAGAGCAAGCTAAGCGCGCCGGTCCTGAGCCGCTGGCTATTGATGGCGGCCCGGTGGTTCTTTCTGGCGGCGCGTGGCGGCTGCTGTAGGAGATCTGGGTCTTGGGTATTGGATCGGCCCTGCATACGCTCTGGATGTTACGAGAGGCCCTTAGGTCCGTCAACGGAGGGGATGGAACAGGGGACGGGGGTGCATGAACTGGCCACTTTTGTGCTACTCATCCTATTGACCGAATTTGAATTTCTGCCTATTTTTGCTCCATGAAGCCACTCCTTTTTCTGTGCTGCTGTCTGTGGGTGACGCCTGTGTTTGCGCTGACGGAAGAAGAATACAAGAAAGAGGAAACGCTGTTCATCAATAAAGCAGGTGAGATCTATGCCGAAGCACTGTCTGATCCGAACTTTCTGGCCGCGGTGGAGGACGCTCGTGACGCTGCCGCCTACCGGCAGGAGACGATCTTTGAATCCCCGGATTGGCCAATGGTTCTGATGGATCGTGTGCATCGCCGCCACTTCGGCCATGCGCTGGACGAAGCACCGGTAGGGGCTACGGGTGGTGGGAAAGCGAGGACGATGCGCTCCGTGGCACAGCCGCCTCCACCTCCGCAGGGACCGAGGGTCAGTGCGCAGGAGTTCGCCAAACTGCGTCAGCAGGTCATTCTGGGTGGGGCCACAGGTCCGCAGGCAGATCAGGTCATGGCGCAGCGTGGTTATATTATCGATGATCAGATGACGGCCACAACAGGGCAACAAGATGCGTCCGAAGCCCAGGCAAAGTCTGATGCGCTGGCGCGTGCCCGCGCGGAGGCTGATCAACGTGCACAGGCTCAATTGCAGGCGGAGGCGCAGAAAAAAGCGGAAACAAAGCTGACTAACAGTGATCGATCACGCATGTTGCGTGAACTCAGAGAGCACGGCCGGATTTCTTCTATTCGCGATGCGGAGAAAATCATGTCTGATACCGAGATTATTAATGCTCATCGGCAGATGGAATCCATCCGTGCGATCAACTCGTTGGAAGGTCAGGTCCGCCGGAGTAATCAGAGTAATTGACTTCATACGGTGTTGCCTTCGAATGTCTCTGGGCGTGGGCAAACGTCTGAAGCGGCGGGGTGGGCGCGCATCTGTAGTTAATGTTTGAGTGAAGTGCATCCCGCTTTCTGGCGGGGTTGGTGTCAACTAGGCCGCGGCACGCGTGAGTGCGGTGAGTCTTGCCTGATGATGCAGGTGCGTGACAGACGCGCGCCTCATCTATGAATCCCGCACTCAGGCATTCCTTTCCACTTCCTCCTCAAAAGCCACCTCGTTTGCCGTTTCGGCTCGGGGTCAATCCTCCTCCGAAGCTTGGCTTTGGCTTGGCAGAACAAGCGACTCAATCCCGGCCACCTGGATCCGCGACAACATCTGCATCCGTCGCTGCTCCAGGATCCGCATTTGGGGCCAATGCAGGCGCGAGACAGATGTTTGGCGTTAAGGCATCCTCTGCGACTCTGGCGAAGCCTTTGGTGAACGGAGGGATCCATGGTGCAAAACCTCTGTTCCAACCAGGACATGCAGCTAATGACCCATTTCCTGCGCTCCCGTCGCCGTCGCCTGCAGCACCGGCCTCCCTGACGAGCGCGGGGGCTATGGCGGGCGCAGCGATGAGGGGGGCCACAAGTGCCATGGTAGGGAAAATCCCGCGTCAGAGTGCAAGTCCAAGTTCAACACTTGTGTCAGGGGCGAAGCCACCAGCTAGTGGGGCGCAAACGTTGTTGTCGCAGCGTGCCGCCGCCCCGAGTGCGGGTGCCATTCCGAAGATGGGAACAAGAGCTGTTGGAGCCAGCGCGGGTGTGTCTGTTGGCTCCAAGGCAGCCTCTGCTGGGGGCATTGGCATCGGTCTCGGCGCTGGTGTTCGTTCTATGGGAGGCGTGACCTCAGACATGGGCGGAGATCCCTTTTATAAAGCCGCTGAAGCCGAGCAGAAGAAGGTGGTGACGCTGGCGGAGAATGTTGCGCGGCAGCAGCGAGAGTACGCGCCCTATGTCTCGCCGGTGAAAACGACGCTGGGATTAGATTCTGAGAAGATCGCGGCGGAAAAGGCGCAACGAGATCGGGGGGCTTCGCCAGGGCCGGTCAGAATTCCCTTTGCGCCGGGTGCGCCACTTGGTTCAGGTCATGCTAGCCTTCCAGGTGGAACACTGCCTAACAATGGGGTGCCGCCATTGCTGGCGCGGCCACCAGCAATGCTGAAGTCGAGTGTCCAGACGCCACCGCCGCCGACCTCTCCGGCCACTCCTCCTAAAACTACCGCCAGTACCGACGCGGTGATTCGGCCAAGCGAATCCACACCTGCAAAGCGACCAGATGCCAAAAAGCAAGGGCACGGCGGTGTTATACCAGAAGGCACGGGTAGTGCAGAGAGGACTACCCCTTCTTTCACTGACATCGCACGAACGGCGATGCTGGATAACCCCACTTCGCCTCTCAGCATATTCAGAATCTTTGAAGGGCCTGAGGCGAGGAAAGAGCGGAAGCAGCGAATGCTCGGCTTGGGTGGACAGGTGAAGAATCCGGCCACCGAGCCAGCGCGTTCCTATTTCACTGAGCCGAAAGCGACAGGAAATGGAACGACTCCTGAGCCAGTGCCTGACAGATCGGCGGTGTCGGCAAAGGATCTTTCGGCAGCGCCTGAATGGGTTGGCGGAACGCCGCAGGACCGGCGCAAGGCCATCAATCAATGGGCGAAGGATCAGCGCAAAGCTCTACCTGAAGGAGACACTGAAAGACGTCTGGCTCTGGATAAGGAGCTCGATGAACTGCACGCTAGAGCGGCCGGTGGCAGCCTCGAGAAGGTGAAAAATTTCTACTGGGACACTTCGGACTCGGTGCATCGCTCGCTCGCTGCCACACCCTTCACTCTCTGGAAACAGGGAGAGCAGTTAATTCACAAGATGACGGGAGGCTCAGAAGAGAAGACCGTCGATGTGGATCACCTCACGAACAACGCGAAAAGGTTCGCTCCCCGGATCGGCGAGTTTGCGCAGGAAAACAATCCGTTCAGCAAAAAAGACAATGTCTGGGATGATAGCCTAAAAGGGGTGCAGAAGGATATCCTGGATCGCAAGTTACCCGAGGATCCTGATCAACTCTATGATGCTCTGAAGGAGCACGGCAGGAAGATTGCCGATGCCAATGCTCAGCTCTATGGCGGGAAGGCGGAAGATTATCTGCCGCCGGAACTGGTGAATCCCAGTCCAGAGTCGGACGCCAAGTATCGAGAGTCCTTTAAGTCGATGCTGCGGGGCGAAAGTCCGGCGGAGCAGGGTGGAGTAGCATTGTCCAACCAGAGCAGGAGCCTGGTGCTTTCTCCCGAGAATGTCGAGAGCTTTCGGCAGTATCAGCTTACACGCGACCCGGAGGAGTTTGCAGCGATGCGCAATCGTCTGGGGCGGAGTCAATCTGCTGAGGAAAGTCAAAAGCGGCAGGATAAGATCGAAAGCAGGCGAAAGGGAAATGATCTTTCTGAGAAGGCAGCGAAAGCGGTGTTTGGCGTTTTCTCTCCGGGCGCAGGGGATGCCATGGTGCAGACCACGCGCGAAGACGCGGGCAATGTGGTACAGACCGTTGCCAATATGGCGCCAGGCGCGGGCAAGTTCATAGGTGCCCTTGGCGGGAAAGTGGCAGGGAAGTTGGGGGCGCAGGTGGCGAAGGGTATAGGGGTGGCCAATTCACCCACGGCGAAAGGAGCATCGCGAATCGGTTCGGGCGCCAAGTCCATCGTGAAAGACATTGCTTCAGGAGCGGTGGAAACTATTACGGGACAAGATAATGCAGGCGTGGCTGATGTGCTGGTTGGATCACTCTTGGAGGGTGGGATGGCGGCGCCGGGAGCGCCGGGCGGTCATCCAGCAGGAAGCAACATAGGACCGGGTCAAAAGCATGGTACTGCCGACCCTGGCAAGCCTGCTTACCCGAACCTTGAAGTGACACCGCAAGGCGGAATCAATAATGCCCAACAAGCTCCTGCGGCGACCGACGCGTCGGTGACTCCAGAACGGAACGAAGTTGTAGATGCTGGGAAAGCTGCTCCCTCTCCGGAGCCTGCGCCAGTTAATACGACGCCGCCGGAGCGCACACCTGCGGCTCCGGCTGCACCATCCAGCGGGCGTGCCGGTGAGGGCGCACCAAATCCTGGAGGATCGCCACCGGTCAGTGCACCACAACCAAAGGGCGAGCATACGAGCAATCCTCCGGTAGCACCGCCATCTGGCAAACCGTTTGGTGATACCGATCAACGTCCTCTGCCGACGCCCGAGGAGGATGAGTCAGCGCCAATGCCGAGCCCGAGTCCTCGACCTGGTCCAGGCTCAATTCCGCCGAAAAGTGCGACTCCACCCAGGTTCGATTCTCCGCACAGACCGGATCCGTGGAAGGTCGATAAACCTGATAGCGGGAAACAGCCCTATGGAAGAGGGCCGAACGATTCGTCGCCCCTGCAGCCCATTGATGAATGGCGGAGGCCGGATGATCTGCGGGGCAAAAATCCCGGGAATAACCGGCCGCATGAAGTTGACGCAGAAGGAAAGCGGAGACCGGATTTCATCGAGCGGGTTGAAGGTAGTATTCAGGGGCGTGGGTCTTTGCCAAATCGTTGGCGACCTGGTGACGCGGATGTGGATGGAGACGCAGGGCCTGGGCGGTTCGATAGAGCTCCGAGTCAGCCACAGCCCGAGCCTAGCCATCCGCACGCGAACCGCGTGGATACACCGCAAGGGCGGGCTCTAGGATCGGCAGCCTCTCAATATTCGCCAGCGAGCCGTCCTGATAGTGGAAGTATTCCGGCCGCAGCGCCACCGGGCCGGACGAGGGCAACGGCCCGCGCCACGGATGCTCCTCAGAATTCGCCAGCAGCGCCCGATGCATCACCAGCAGCTGGCGCTACGAAGATGGATGTGGCCGCGATGCTCTCTGGCCCTGAGAGAGGGGCGGGCCAAGTCCAACCGACAAGAAATGAGCTGAAAGGTTTTGAGAATCTCAGCAAGGTCCACGACGCGGGGAAGCTGCCGCCAGCTGCCCAGCAAAAGATGCGGGAAATGGCGGGGCGCATCGCTCCTGGAGTCAAAGATCCTGAGGCTCAACAAGCCATTTCGCGTGCTTATGCGCAGCATCCGAGAGAAGCGAAGATTTTGCAGAACCTAGGCCCGGCGGTGCGGGAGGGAAGGAAGCTGCATCCGGACGCCAGGGCGGCTTATGAGCGGGCAAACTTGATCATAACGCAAGCATTCGAGGGTAAAATTGGGGGATCCAGAGCTTCTCAAGGAATGGGTTCGCGAGATGACTCGTATGGACGACTCCATTATAAAAATGAATATATGGCTCTTTTTGTTCCGGAGCCAATTGAAGACCTAATTGATCAAATTCAGAAGGAGGGATTTAATGTTGTGGAGGGGACGATAACTTGCTGGAATATCGATGTCGCTCGCATTGAGTATAATCGAAACGCTACTCGAAGATGGGAAATGGTGGAAGAGTGGTTACACGGAAAAGTGGCACTTCAAGGTTTCTTACAAGATGAGATTCAAAAGCTTGCGAAGACATTTTCGAAAAAGACTCGTTTGCCCTCGGGGAAATGGATCAAAATTGACCGAGAGAGATCAGCGGAAGAGATTCTGATTAAGGAACACATATTAGAAACTTTTGGAGATTTTCTAGATCAAAACGATAGACATTTTATAGAGCAACAAATAAATCAAATCAGCAAATATGGAATCAGAATGGGATACTAATGCAACCGTCCGGTTTTGGGTGACCGGATTAAAACCGTACTATGGAGCGTTGGATGTATTTGAAATGGACAACATTGCATTCGATGAAAATGGTGGATTCGCGAATCGAAGACCAAGGCTATTTAAAGGGCCGGTACTTTTTGTGGCTGAGCATGGCAGGGTTTCGAGCGTGGCTAGTATAGCCGTAAATCATGTAAGTCGCCGTGGATTTGTCACGACGATTAGTTATGACAATAATTTAGCTATTCCTCCTCCACCATTTTTAGTTACAAGTGATCTGGATACCGTTCGCTTATATGACGGAAAATTGAGGATATCTAGTTCCGATGATGATAAAGTTCCAGTCGAAGATTTTGGCGCGGATGAACCTATCGCGATAGGAGGGAGAGATTGGTATGGCGTAGCCATTCAAGTCGGAAATGGGCCTGTGGATTTTCGTTTGATGGCCTTTGGAAAAGCTGCCGCAAAAGGCCCGATTGTTGGTGAAACATTGAGTCATTTAGAAATTGGCGAGACTTATGGAAAGATAGAACGACTTTCACTTTAGTCCTCACAAGCGACTCGCGACTTCAAGCTTGGCTTCTGTCGATGTGGATTAGCCTCGCCGCCCGTTGAATCATCTGCGCATGCGAGACATGGTGGAGCGGGTTACGTTGCGGCGGGCCTACCATGCAGATATCGAAGCGCGCAGAGGCTCGTTGCCCAAAGATGCCACGACAATGCCAAACGGAATGTCAGGGAGTTTGGATGCGGCGGTGAAAAAGGCGGAGACATGGCCGCGTACCAAGAAGTCCCTGACGGATCCTCAGGGGAAAAGGATTCTGATTGCTAGTCCGAAGCGAGGATGTGTTTAGGAAGTTTGGGGGTGTTCTGCCCGCGGGCATCTGGGGTTTCTTCTGCGTGCGCAATTTTCCCTAGAACCCCTGGCTCTGAGTTCTCGGCGACTGCAACATCCCCGGTATACAGCAGGCCCAGCAGTGCTGCCCCAATGATCTTCAGGCGGATCTTTTGCTTTGGGGCGATCTTGCTGCTCATCAAGATTCATTGTCTCGAAATGGGCTTTATTCTGCGAGACATTTTTCCATTCTTGGGGAAGGTGGATAATTCATGGCAAAGCAGAAGCGGAGAAAGGCACATCGGAAATGGGCATTTGTGCTGCACTTTGCCTTGCTTTTGTGGCTTGGAATCCTGGCTGTTAGTATCGTGCGGTATGGTAACCACGATCATGCCGCCAAGGCTGATTGTATCATCGTGCTGGGAGCTGCGGTAAATGGCGCGAAGCCTTCGCCGGTATATGAGGAACGGCTCAGGCATGCGGTGGATCTGTATAAGAAAGGATATTCGTCGAAGGTAATTTTCACGGGTGGCTTTGGCGCAAACAAGGCGCATTCCGAAGGCGCCGTGGGGCGCGACCATGCGGTAACGCAAGGTGTGCCGGTGCAGGTGATCTTGATCGAGGAACGATCAACAACGACGAAAGGAAATCTAGAAGAGGCGGCGGCGCTGATGCGGCAACACGGATTGAAGAGCGCGATCATCGTCAGTGATCCGCTGCATCTGAAGCGGGCCATGGTGATGGCGGAAGATCTGGGGATGCAGGCGGTGTCTTCACCGACGCCAACGACGCGGTATGAGAGTTGGAAGTCGAAGGGGCCGTTTTTATTGAGGGAGCTTTATTTCATGCATCACTATTGGGTGGTGGGGGAGTGAAGGGAGCGCGTGAAACCAGGGGGCCGAGGGGCCTTCTAGGGCAGGCTAGCGAAAACTCCTGCTCGACTCTGTGAACGTATGGTTTTTAATTCTGTCCACATTTGCACCCCCGGTGTCATCATTCCTGACGAATTCATTCAAACCATAACCTAACGATAAAAAAGAAGGCTTTCTCATGTGCGGCATAGCTGGTGTCATGGATCTTACGGGGACCCGAACGGTTCCGGACGGTGTATTGGAGCGGATGTCGCGGGCCATTGTGCATCGTGGGCCGGATGAGGAGGGCTTCTTCCGCAGGGCGAGTGTTTCGCTGGCCTCGCGGCGGCTGAGCATCGTGGGCCTGGCAGATGGCCAGCAGCCCATGGCCAATGAGCGCGGCGATGTTTCCGTGGTCTTCAATGGCGAGCTTTTCGATCACGTGGAGAAGCGGGTGCGCCTCATCGATGAAGGGCACCATCTACACACGCACTGCGATACGGAGATCCTGCCACACATGTGGGAGGACCATGCGGAGGGTATGTTCGAGCGGTTGCGCGGGCAGTTCGCGGTGGCGCTGTGGGATGAGAAGCGGCGCCTGCTGACGCTGGGCCGCGACCGCTTTGGCATTGCGCCGTTGTATTGGAGTCGGCAGGGCGACTGGCTGCTGTTTGCCTCAGAGATCAAGGGCATCATCGCCTCTGGCATGATCGAGGTGGAGCCAGATCTGCGGGGCATTGACCACATCTTCAGCTTCTCGGCTATGCCGGGACCGATCACGTGTTTCAAGGGGATACAGATGCTGTCCCCAGGGAGCTTCATTCAGATCCCGCTCGGGCAGGGCATTGCGGATACCGCGCCGCTGCAGGAGAAGGCGTATTTCAAAATGGATTTCCCGGATGCGGGGGATGAGCGGGACGCGGATCAGAAGGTGCTGGTGGATGAGTTTGAGCATCTGATGCTGGAGGCCGTCCGGAAGCGTCTCCGCGCGGATGTGCCGGTAGGCTCGTATCTCTCCGGCGGGGTGGACTCCAGCATGATCGTGGCGCTCTCCTGCAAGGTGCTGGGCGAGCAGAAACATAACATCAATACCTACACCATCCAGGTGGATAACCCGGAGATGGATGAGCTGAGCGCCGCGAGCAGCGTGGCGAAGTATGTGGGGACGAAGCCGCCGATCGTGCAGACGTTCCGACATGCGGATGCGATCGAAACCTATCCGAAGCTGATCCGTGCCGCCGAGTGTCCCGTCATCGACACGGCCTGTGCGGCACTGCTACAGCTTTCCCATCGCGTGCAGCAGAATGGCCAGAAGGTCGTGCTCACGGGTGAAGGCGCGGATGAGTGGCTGGTGGGCTACCCGTGGTACAAGATTCACAAGATCCTGAACTATCTGGATGTGGTGCCGGGCCTGAGGCTGAGCAATGTGGTGAAGCGCGGCTACCTGAGGGCGATGAAGGTGCCGCAGTATCCGCCGGAATTCCGTGCGGATCAGGAGGCTACGATGGGTGGGACGAATGCCTGGATCGATTCCTACGGCATGCTGAGCGTCGCCAAACTGCGCTTCTATTCAGACGCGATGCACGAGGTGCGCACGAGCAATCGCCCGTGGTCGACCCTGGGCTTTGATCTGGAACGCGGGAAGAAGTGGCATCCCCTGAACCGGAGCATCTGGGCTGGCGCCAGAATCTTGTTAGCGGGGCATTTGTTGCAAGCCAAGGGCGATCGCGTGGCCATGCATAACTCCGTGGAAGTGCGTTATCCCTTCCTGGATGAAGATGTGTTTAACTTTACTGCCCTCTTGCATCCCAAGTGGAAGCTGAAGGGCCTGCGGGACAAACATTTGCTGCGACTGCTGGCGGAGCGCTACCTGCCGAAGGACATCTACAGCCGTGGCAAGGTGATCTTCCGGGCGCCGCTGGATAGCTTCCACCTGAAGCCCGAGCCTGTCTATGTGGGGCAGCTTCTGAGTGAGGAGTCGATGAAGAAGACAGGCTACTTTGACCACAAGGCGGTACAGCACTGGCGGGAAGCATATACGACTTTCAAATCAGAGTCACTGCCGCGTCTGTCACTGGAGACGGGCTTGGCGGCAATCGTGGCCACGCAGTTGTGGCATCATTTGCACATCAAGGGTGATCTGTGTGAACTGCCTTCGGATGCGGGGACGGTGCAGCGGGTGGCGGTGTGAGGACGGGAGAGGTGTGTTGGTGGTAAAGACGCGAGTTTTTCACCGCGAAGACGCGAAGGCGCGAAGGTTAATGAGGAAGTGTGAGAGAGATTCGGCTCACTTCCCATTCGCACGCAGCGCTTCAAACTCGGCTCCGGATTTGCTGGCGGCTTCGTAGTAGGTGATCATGGCATTCATGTGTTTCCAGAAGAGGGAGGCTTCGATCATGTTGTCCTGGGTCCAGATGCCTTCTTTGTTTTGTTGGGTCATGGCGGTGACGGTTTTCTGGGCTGATCCTTTGGCTTTGGACAGCCAGGCTTTGGGAGTGGCGGGTGGAGCCTGATTGGAGAGTATCTTCTCGCGAGGGCGCTCGAGCAGCGCTTTGAATTTGTCCAGATCGCCCTGACCCACGGCGCCTTTGAAGACATAGTGGGTGGGCAGGTTTGAGTCGTCGTAAGTCAGCTCATAGGTGTCCTTGACGAAATACAATGGCTTGTTGGTGTGCAGCTCGTAGAAGCGCACGTAGCCGCCGTCCGGCTGACGGGAACTTTCCAGCCACTTCAGGCCTGCCGGGATGGGTGCCAGGTATTTGTCATCGCCGGTGGCGAACCAGATCATATGGAGCGTTTCCATGGCCCAGAGGCTTTCGCGATCGCTCAAGCTTGGTGGCTCGAACTTGCGAGCCCAGACGGGCTCCATGTTCGCGTTGTATTGCTGCGCCCAGCCAGTTTGAGGTGCAGGACATTGCGCGAGAATGTGGAAGTCACCGAGCTTTTTTAGCGCATCCATGAAGCGAGCTTCACCGGTCACTTCATGCGCGCGGATCAGCAGTTTGGCGATGGAGTTCAAATTACCGTCATTGAGCGTGGCATAGCCTGTGTATTCCACGGCGGGCCACTTGCGCGGCCAGTCCGTGGGCAGAGTTGGCTTCTTGACGGGCAAGTTTTTATCGGCCGGACCTTTAAAGCCTTGTGGCCAGCCGCCATTCGGCATTTGCGCAGCCAACAGCGAGTCCAGCGCAAATTTCAGAGCCGCATGCAGAGGTTTGTCATCCTTCTGCTCGGGTAGTTGCGCCATCTCAAGGAGGAAGATGATGGCGAACTGGGTCTTGTCATCGTCCAGAGTGCTGAGCGTGTTGCGACCTTGTGGATCGGTATCACCGGCTTCGAGATCGCGGCGGTAGTGGGAGCGAAATGCCTTTGCCAGTGCAAAGTCATGATCGGTGGGCCAGCCACCGCTGGCGAGCTGCGTCCACAGGAGCGCCTGTTGGACCTCTCTGGCTGCCTGGAGATACAATTTGTCCCCAGTAGCCAGATAAGCCTTGAGCATGGCGGTGCCGATGGTAGGCGTGCCCGGGGATTCGATGGTGATCATCGACGATGAGCTGCGATCCGAGTCAAAGCTTCCTTTCAAATCACGCGACCACTTCGTAGCGTAGCCGCCCGCAAAGCTGAGCCGGGTGCGGTAAAAACTGGCCGCCTTCTTCATCGCGGCGGCAACAGAGGGAAGATCGGGATAGCGACCGATTGCCGACTCGGGATCAAGCGAGACGGAAGCCGCAGGGGCTGGGGAGGATGCAGGCGCTTTTTTGGTCTCTTTGGAGGAAGAAGGCGGCGTCGTTGGCGTCTTCTCCTCCTGCGCCTGAACAAGCGTGACGATGAAGAGAAGCGGCAGGATTCGGCGAAGCATCATGATGGTGCCAGAGAACGAAGCCGTTTGCCTCATTCTGGCGGGAGAGTGTCATGCTCTCACCAATGCATGTTTCAGCGACGTGCGGAGACGCCGTATGCCCCGAAATTCCGAAGCTCTAGATTCCGTATTGCCGCAGGGACTGGATGTCTGCCATAGGGATCTCCGTCGGTTCTGACGCGCCTGTCTGGGCGATGGACACTTCACCCTCCACTTTGGCCGGCTGGAATTGAAGGAAAGTCGCGCGCAGTTTGATGCAGAGTCCCTGGGGCTCGAGTTGGATCTCACGCACGGATGAAAAATCCACCGTTTGGCCTTCGCCCACGATCCTTCCGTTGAGAAGCCTGCCGTTAAAATGACGGCCGTCTTTGGTTCTTAGCCAGATCGTCCGCATCAAAGGTGCGATGACTGATCTCTTCGGCCTCATCACTATAAAAGCTATAATCGCCGTCAACGCAACGAGTCCGATGATGATGGGAACGAGATTGTCGACGATGACAGGAGGCATCGTGCAGAGTAGCACGGTGGCGCTAAAAGCAAAGTGCCAACCGCGCCTCTCCTTCCCCACCAGGCAATAGTGAAGCTAGCTCCTGCGCCTGCGGCCCGCGAAAAGCGCGCAAGCGACCAAGGTTAGCAGAGCGCTACCGGGCTCAGGGACCGGAGCAGCGACGAAGTTTACGAAGATGCTTTGGTTGGCTTGCGAGACATTGAAAGATCCGCCTTCGAGGTCATTAAGGAAAGCAGCGTCATTGAGGCTGAAGACAGATGGATCGAAGCCAGTAATGGTGCCGGTGACGCGGAGGATTTCCCAAGTGTAGTCGGAGAGGGGATCAAAGCCCGCGATCAAGCCGGAGGCATTCGTTATGGTAAGTGAATGCAGCGCGATGATGAACGGATCGGCCTGAGTCGCGGTGATGTTCAGGTTGCCGTTGATGAGGATAACGTCCCAGTTCGTGCCTTCGGTGCCGCTGAGGCTGTCGGTATTGGTTTCCCAATCATAGACTCCTGCGCCACCCCAGGTTTGCGTGCTGGTGTTCATGATGCCGGGACTGTTTCCAGGGGCCAATATGCCACCATCCTGCACGGTGAGTTCACCCAGGGTGCCGGAGCCACCCAGCTTTGCGCCATCCTGTATGGTGACATCACCGGTGAGGGTGCCATTCACCCAAAGCGCCCCTTCTGCGACGATGGTGCCGCCCGTGTAGGTGTTGTCACCATTGAGGGTGAGCTTTCCGCTGCCGAGCTTTGTCAGGCTGCCGCTGCCGGTGAGATTGGAAGCAATGCTGACCGTGTTTGCCTGCGTGTCCACATACATGCCGCCGGAGCCGATGGTGACTTCGCTCCCGCTGATGAGGGCGACGCCATCCTGGTTGGCTCGGATGATACCGCCGTCGACAATGAAGTTATTCACCCCATATGGGGCAGTTTCGCTGGAAGCAGTGGAAGGAACAATGGTGATCGTCCCAGCTTCCACAACCCCGCGGCTTCCCTCCGTGCCAGTGATTTGAAATGCCGCTATCGAATAATCGTGGACGCTCACTGCCAGTTGGCCCACCGTGAGTTTGCCGCCGTTCTCAATCCGGACATTGCTGCTAAAAATGCTCAACGTGTCTTCGACCATCCAGTGGGAGTTTGCACCAGTGACAGTGGCGTTAGAAATGTCGGGTGTATCAAAGCCATACTCGACCGATGCGGTCTGGCTGACAACTTGCCCACCATCTCCAATAAGCATGGAAGAAAACATCATGCCCAGTGCGCCCTCGATATCCCACTTCGATCCAGCGCCTGTAATGTTCACCGAACTGGAATAAGTTTGAGATGCTCCGGTCGATACCAAACCGCCATCCTGAATATTCAAGGCTCCTGTGTTTAGCGTATTAAGTTCGAGGGTTCCCGCCACAAGCAGCTGGCTGCCAGCCCCGGAGATATTGATAGTGGTATCAAAGAATAATCCTTCGACCTTCATTTGGGCTGCCGTCAGGACCCCGCCGTTCTCCACCGTGATTTCCCGGCTGGTAGGGGTCATAAAGTCGAGATTCTCCGCGACCTCAAATTTGCCGACGTTATCCCAGCGTGAACCTATTCCAGACACGACAATATTAGTCAGGCCTGGGTCAGTCGCAACATAGGCAGTGCCAGTAGTTATCTTCGCACCGTCTTCAACGCGGATAGTTCCGTTGCGAATCACGAGGTGTCCTTCGTTGGACCACTCCGATCCTTCACCACTAACGGCGAGCGTAGTGCCGTAGTCGACCATAAACCCCATTTCAGCTTCACTGCTGCTGAGCTTGGCTCCGCCACTGACTCTGAGGGTACCTTCCAAGGAAAGCTGAGTGAGATTTATTCGTGACTGCGAGCCTGAGAGCGTAACTTCCGAGCGCTCATTAACCCAGAGTGTGTGACCTGTGAATGTGCCGCCACCACGCACGGTCAAGTCGCCATTATAAATGCCCACACCCTCTGTGAGGCTCAGCGAGGAGTTTTGTCCTTCCACCGTAATGCCACCCTGTGTGCCGGAGAGAAATCCGATGTGACCAGTCCTCCCTGTGACTTGCCCGCCATCCTGAACGGTAAGGCTGCCGCTATCGATACTGAGTGAGCCAACATAAAGGTTCGATCCTTCACCGGTGACCGTGACACGGGCATGCCCCTGACTCTCACTGTCGATCAGAGTGAGACCCCCGAAGTCGAGCGATCCGCCGTCTTCGGCCGTAATGCTGCCGCTGTAAAGATAGGTGTAGTTGCTCGTCCATGCTGAGCCAGTTCCGGATACGTTCACATTCGCTGAACTGATGCCGCTCCCTCCACCTAGCAAGGCGTAATCTCCCGTGGTTTCGAGTTCGCCGCCATCGCTCAACTCCACAAACGTCGTGCCGCCGTCCATGAAGAATTTTCCATCAACGGTCCAGGTGCGGTCGTTGGTGACCTCCACGAGCGTGAATGCCTGGCCGTCTGAGTGAATCGTCGTATCCCCGGAAAAAGCATCGGCGCTGTTGATGGAAACGCCGACCATTTCGGTTCCCCCGATGCTAATAGTTTGTCCCGCGGTGGGCACGCCTGCCGACCAGAGCCAGGCATCCTGCCAGTTGCCAATGCCGGTGTAAACGTTTGGTTCCGACTGGGAAAACGCGGTATAAGAAGGTAAGAGCGTGGCCAGTGCAGCTGCGAGGAACACCCGCCTGAAAAAGCGGCGCCGGTTCGGAAATTGGGAGTGCAGGGGGGACTGCGGCATAGGGGAAAAGCTCAGAGAATATATATAATTACCATAATTTGTCTTCGGATATGTTGATCTTTTTTTGAGTGTAATGCCCACCCCGGTGGAGCCGTCTTCCGCCTGACAGATTGGCATCCAAGAGGGCCAAATGAGATCAGCAAGACGCAGTGGGCACAAAAAAACGGAGCAGATCTTTCGACCTGCTCCGCTTATTAATAGATTGTGGCTGAATGGTGGCCTGTCCGCAGAGGACTGACTTCGACTTCTACTCGAGTTTGGCCAGTTGCTGACGGCCGGACTGCTTGGCAGCGGCGTCGTCTTTCTCAGCGGTCTTCATGGCCAGACCCTTTTTCAGGTATTTCTTGGCATCTACCTCGTCACCCATGCTGGCATAGGTGCTGCCGAGTTCGATGCAATGGATCACTCGATTTGGATTGAGCGCATGGGCTTTCTGGAAGCAATCCACCGCATCCTGCGGGGTGGCTTCAGGGAGGCCTCCGTAGACCATGGAAACCACGGCGCGCTTCAGCACTCCGACTTCAGCGAGGCCACGATACCAGCGGCCTTTGATGTGCCAAGCCAGATCATTCTTTGGATTCAGCTTCAAAGCCTTGTCCGTGGATTGCTGGATCAATTTGGAAGTTTCCAGTTGTTCTTTCTTGCCCAGAAGAGGAAGCATTTTTCCGTAGCTGATGGCAGGGGAAAGCTGTGCGTCCGAATTGCCCGGTGCGATCGCTGCGGCCTGTTTGCCGTACTCCAGGGCGACCTTGGCCAGACGCAACTTTTCGCTATCACTGGAAGTCTCGGCCATGAGATGGCGATACTGCCGTGCGATCTTCACTTTAAGATCAGCGTTCTCAGGGGTCTGCTTTTCAGCCTCGAGGTAGGTGGCCAGAGCGTCCTTGGTATCCAGTTGCTTTTCGAATGCATCACCTTGTTGGATCAGCGTTTCGACTGGGATGCTTTCAGCGGGAAGCGATCCCGCGGTGGCACCTAACAGGCACACACCAGCAATCCAGGTTTTTACAACGGAATATCCACGACATCCTGCTTGCGCAGAGGTTGTCACACTTGCCACGAGCCCCACAATCGGCTTCTTCGGGGTAGAAGTCATGCGTCGTTAGATTCCATGATCCTTCCAGCGTTCATAAGTTTCGCTTCAGAAAATTTCGGACCCACAAATTGAACACTTGTTGGGACTGCTTTTCGACCTGGCATGGGCACGGGGACGGCCAGTGCAGGCAGACCTGCGAAGTTCACAGGGACCGTGTTTTGAGAGGCTAGCACGTCGGCCTCAAAGATAATGCTGCGCCCTTTGAAAGGAATGCGGGGAGGCATTTTTTGAAGCGTCGGCACGGCGATCATATCCACGCGCTTCAGAACATTGTTCAGATCGCGGCGCCATTGATCCCTGCGAGCGAGAGCTTCATTGTAATCCTTGGGATATTCAACGTCTCCCAGCAGAAAGCCGGCCTTCGTGACGATGCTGACTTCGGGCTCTTTTTCGAATTTGCCGTTATTCATCCATCCATCCACGACAACCACTGTGTCGCCGTCCTTATGCGCCTGTTGCCACTTTTTACCGAGGGAATCGGGCAGCTTCACCACTGTAAAACCTTTGGCGGCAAGTTCCGCGTCAATGGCATCGTCAATCGACTTCGCCGTGCCGGGTAGGTACAGTCGGCCAATGCGAATGGAGCGGGCGGTCGGTTGCGCTGCCTTGGCGGCGGCGTATTTGCCCTTGAAACCGCGTTCCAGCAGGTCCATGCCATCTACGAGGTGGTCAATATCCCGGGCCATGGGACCGACACTATCGAGATTTTTGGGTGACAACGGGAAGACGCCCTTCAATGGGACAAGACCGAAAGTGGTTTTCATCCCGACGATGCCATTGCAGGCGGCAGGCACGCGGATGGAGCCCGCCGTATCCGTGCCAAAGGCCACGTCCGCCATGCCGGTGGCCACGACCACACCAGAGCCGCTGGAGGAGCCGCCGGGGATGACTTTGCCGTGCTTTTTCACCGGGTTCTTCGGCGTGCCGAAGAATTCGTTCATGCCTGTCGTGCCCATGGCGAATTCAGACAGATTCGTCTTGCCCACGATGTGTACCCCACGCTCGCGGGCAATCGCCAGACAGGCAGCATCCTGGGTGGCGGGTTTGCCATGTTTGTAGAGGTATTCTGATCCCGCCGTGGTCACGGTGCCTTTGACATCGATGAGATCCTTCACCGCCAGCCGCAGACCGCTGCCCTCCGGGGCAGGGTTATAGGCGGAAATGATGGCCCGGTCTTTGGAGCCTCCCGGGGGAGGTGGCTTTGGTAAAGCGCAACTGCTCAGGGCAGCCGTTATCGCGAAGAGGGCAGTGTGCCGACAGATGGTGGTGGAATAGGGGGGTGTAGGCATATTACGGGGAGATGGTTAAGCAGCGTCCATGAATCAATCGCAACTGTGACCGCGGTCGTATGGGCCGCAACACATGAACAGATAAAGTGCAAATTTGCATTAGACTTACTGTTCAAATGAACTATTCCATTTTCATGGAGCAGGATCATTCATCTCCTCGAACCAATGTTGCGACCACGAGTTATCGCGGTCGAGGCGCCGCCACAAACCCCGATCAGCGCTTCTCCCAACTCCATGTGGACTATGACGAAGGGGAAGCGCCAGAGAAGGTAGACACCAAGGTCTTCATCGATCATGCCAGCACCGTCATCACCCGGAACAACAGCCCGGATCTGGGCATCGAAGGGAGTCTGAATCCCTACCGGGGCTGCGAGCATGGCTGTGCTTATTGTTATGCGCGGCCCACGCATGAATACCTCGGCTTCAGCGCGGGGGTGGACTTTGAGTCCCGGATCATGGCAAAGCGGGATGCGCCGGCATTGCTGAGGGCGGTGCTGGAGAAAGCGACTTACCGCCCGGTGCCGCTGGCCATGAGCGGAGTGACGGATTGCTACCAGCCGCTGGAGAAGAAACTGCGCATCACGCGTGGCTGCTTGGAAGTGCTGCTGGAGTTCCGGCATCCGGTTTATCTCATCACGAAAAATTTCCTCGTCACGCGGGACATTGATCTGCTGTCCGAACTCGCGAAGTGGCAGGCGACGGCGGTGCACCTGTCGTTAACGTCGCTGGATGCGACACTTGCCCATGCCCTGGAGCCGCGGGCGTCCTCACCCCAGCAACGCCTGGAGGCCATCCGAATGCTGCACAAAGCCGGGATACCGGTGGGGGTATCCGTGGCGCCGATGATTCCGGGGCTGAATGACCACGAGATCCCCGCCATCCTGGAAGCAGCAGCAGAGGCTGGCGCCTCCTTTGCAAGTTATACCGTCGTGCGCCTGCCGTTCGCGGTGAAAGACGTATTTGCCTCCTGGCTGGATCGGAACGCGCCGGGCAGCAAGGACAAGATTCTGGAGCGCATCCGCGAGAGCCAGGGGCAGACGTTGTCCCATCCGGAGTTCGGCAAACGGCTCTCTGGCGTCGGCGTATGGGCGGAGCAGATCGCCCAGGTGTTCCGGGTGAGCAAGGCACGCAGCGGTATCGCGGATCGCCCTCGGGCGGTGGTGACCACTCAGCACTTCCGGCGCAGGGAGGAGCAGCTCGGTTTCGCGCTGGGCGTTTGAAAATGGCCCCGTCCGCACAGGATGGCCGGGGTCTTGGCACGGCCTAAGCACTGCCAAATTCTTTTGTCTCTTCCTTCCTCCTTGAATGTCTCTCATGCCGGAATCTCCAGGCTCGTCAGATGCTGCGTTCCGCCGGCGTCGGCGTGCGCGCAATGATGCGCGGATGAAACTCGACGTTCTGCGCAGCCGCATGTTAGGCTTGATGGAAGTGCTCTACTCCATTCAGAGCCTGCACGCGCTCCTCCTGAGCAGGGGACGGGAGATGAAACTGGAGGACTTCCGGGAGTTTGCCCGCGACCCTGTGGCGCGTCACGCCGGGCTGCTTGCACTGACGTGGAATCCGCGAGTGAAGGAGGCAGATCGTGTGGCGCTGGAGTCTTCCATGAGCACCGTGCTGGGCCGCGACTGGACGATCAAGGAACTGGACGGAGAGAGCCAGTTGCGCATCGCTTCCCAGCGGGACTCGTATGTGCCGGTGCTCTTCGTTCAGCCCATGGATCGCAATGAAGCGGTGCTGGGCTTCGACCTTGCTTCTGAGCAGCGTCGCCGTCTCGCGCTGGAACATGCGAGGGATACCGGAGATCCCTTCACGACGCCGCCCGTGCGCCTGGTGCAGGAACCGGAAGATCAACTTGGCTGCCTGGTCGTGTTGCCTTTGTACGCCGGTCCAGTGAAGACCGTGGCGCAACGCCGCGCAAAGCTCACGGGTTTTGCTTCAGCCGCATTTCGTATCGGCGACATGGTGGACTCTGTCGTGCTCCCGGATGGGGCAGGGGAAGAGGATGACCGGCTCGAAGTCGCTGTCTTCGACAAGTCGCCCGAGGCCAATCTGATCTACCGGAGAAGTACGCCTGACTGGAGAGACGATGCCCCGGATATGGCGGTGGAATGGCTTGAGTTCGCGGGCGCGCGCTGGCGGGTGCGGGTGCAGGCGAAGGACCGAAGCGAAACATCAGAGGAAGCCGCTGAGCCTAATGCAAGCCAAAGTCACAGCAGTCGCTACCGGGACATTGTGGAAAATGCGCTGGTCGGCATCTTCCAAACCACCACGGATGGCCGCTACCTGTCGGCCAATCCCGCGATGGCGCGCATCTATGGCTATGCTTCGCCGGAGGAATTGATGCAGGAGCTGTCGGACATCGGCACACAGTTGTATGTGGACAAGGCCCGGCGGGAGGAATTCCGCCAACTGGTACGGCAGCATGACACCATTTCCGGTTTCGAATCCCAGGTGCGGCGGCGGGATGGCGTCATCATCTGGATCTCGGAAAAGGCACGCGCGGTGCGCGACACCACGGGACGCCTTTTGCATTACGAGGGCATCGTGGAAGACGTCACGGAGATCCGTTATGCGCGTGCCTCCCTGGAGCGGGCCAATGAAGACCTGCGCGCGCGGGATGAAGAAAAGAGCCACCTGCTCAGCCAGACGAATGCGGCGCTCATGGTGGAGATCGAAGAACGGAAGCGCGCGGAGAAGGCCTCCATATCTGCTAATGAAGCCAAGTCCGCCTTTCTCTCGCACATGAGTCATGAGATCCGTACGCCGTTGAACGCAGTGATTGGTTATGCGCAGATCCTGCAGCGGGATGCATCATTGGATACGGCTCAGCGGCAGGCAGTGGAGGCACTGGCGGCAGGGAGCGACCACCTGCTGGCGCTGGTGGACCGTGTACTGGATTTGTCCAAGATCGAAGCCGGACGCATGGAAGTGCGGCCTTCGGCCTTTGACCTGCAGGAAATGGTTGGCCTGATGAAAAGCATGTTCCGCAATCGTTGCCAGCAGAAGCGGCTCGACTTTGTGGCGCATTGTGATGAACCCGGCGGTCTCGTGGAGGGGGACGAAATCCTGCTGCGTCAGGTGCTCATCAATCTGCTGAGCAATGCTGTGAAATTCACGGACCTCGGCATGGTGAGTCTGACCGTGCGCAAAGTGGACGACGTCGCCTGGAATTTTGAAGTCGCCGATAGCGGCATGGGCATCGAGCCGGATGTGCAGGAGCGCATCTTTGAGCCCTATCAGCAGGCGGCGGCGGGGCGTCTGCATGGTGGCACCGGTCTCGGCCTCACCATCATCAAACGTCAGATCGAACTCATGGGCGGAAAACTGGAGCTGGACTCCGCGCCCGGACGCGGCTCACGCTTCTTTTTTACGCTGCCGCTGATCGCGGATCTGCTCCCGGACAATGATCATCGGTCCGCGCTGTCTCAGATGACGAGTGTGACGCTCCTGCCAGGTCAGCGAGTGACAGCTCTGGTGGTGGATGACGTAGCGGAGAATCGCCAATTGCTGGAACGCATGCTCATCATGACAGGGTGTGACGTGTTGCAGGCCTGCAACGGCCTGGAGGCTTTGGAGTTAGCAGAAGCTCATGCACCGGACATCGTCTTCATGGATATTTGGATGCCGGAGATGAACGGCATCGAGGCCGCGCAACTGCTTCTGAAGCGATTCCGCACCGGCTCCATGAAAATCGTGGCGCATTCCGCTTCGGCTTTCGATCATGAAGCGCGGCGTTATCTGGAAGCAGGCTTTGAGGACTTCTTCCCGAAGCCTTTCCGTTTCGAACGGCTCTGCGCCTGCCTCGTCACTCTGCTGCCGGAACGATTTTCAACTAAACAAGACATGACGGCGAACTCCCCATTGGCGTGGCATGCGGCGCCGGTGTCGCTGCCTGCGGCATTATCCCAGCGGCTGCGCGCCGCTGCAGACACTTACAACATCACTGGCCTGAAGGAATGCCTGCCGGATCTGGCGGCAGTCGAACGGGAAGGAGCCGAGGCTTCCCGGCACCTGGCCGCGCTTATCGCGGCCTATGACATGGAGGGCATCATCGCTTTTCTACAGTCGCATACAAACGCCGCGAAGCAGGTCAACGCGCCTGCGAACGCCGCTCCATGATCTCCCATTTCACCGCATGAAAAAACGCAAACCTGAAACCATTCTGGTCGTCGATGACGAGCCTGTGAACCTGGACGTGCTCACGCACACGCTTGAGCCTGCCGGGTTTCAGGTGCTCGCGGTGCCGAATGGAGAGATCGCGTTGCGCGTGGCGGAACGTGGCCAACCGGACCTCATCCTGCTGGATGTCGTCATGCCGGAAGTGAACGGCCTGGAGGTCTGCGAACTGCTGAAAAAATCTCCCACCACGCGGGACATCCCCGTACTTTTCCTGAGCGGGCGAGGGGAGATGAAGACCATGGTGGCCGGACTGAAAGCCGGTGCGGTGGATTACCTGACCAAGCCGTTCAACGGAGATGAAATCCTCGCACGCATTGAGACGCACCTGAAGAACCGGCGGCTGACACGTGCGCTTCAGGCGAAGAACCTGCAACTGGAGACGCAGGCCAGCGAACTGCGGGCCGCCAATGAAAAACTGGAGGCTGAGATGAGTTTGCGTCAGCAGGCGGAGCAGGATCTGGTGGCTGCGGATGAACGCCTGCATGTGCTGGGCGAGCGGGAGGCGGAACGCTGGGACGTCTCCGGCCTCGTCGGGCAGAGTCCAACCCTCCGGCGGATCCTGAATGACGTGGAGAAGCTGCGGGCCTTTGGCGCGACCAGCGTGCTCATTACAGGAGAAAGCGGCACCGGCAAAGAACTCATCGCCCGGGCGGTGCATGCCAAAGGGCCGCAGGCGAAAGGCCCCTTCATTCCCGTGAACTGCGTAGCGGTGCCTTCCGAACTGGCGGAGTCCATGTTCTTTGGTCATATGCGGGGCTCCTTCACCGGCGCGGTGAATGACCGGAAGGGATTCTTTGAATTGGCACATCAAGGCACGCTCTTTCTGGACGAGATCGGCGACATGCCACTCAGCCTGCAGGCCAAGCTGCTCCGCGTGCTGGAAGACGGCATGGTTTTCCCCGTAGGCTCCGACAAAGGACGCAAGATCGATTGCCGCGTCGTCGCTGCCACGAATGCTCACCTGCCGGAGCGCATTGCTGCCGGGCAGTTCCGGCAGGACCTCTACTTCCGGTTGGCCCGTTTCAACGTGGCCACGCCGCCTCTGCGAGACAGACTGGAGGATATCCCGCTGCTGGCGCGGCACTTCGTGGCGTTGTTCGTGAAGGAGATGGGACGCAAGCCTCCCCCGATCACCGACGGGGCCATCCGTGCGCTGCAGAGCTATCACTTCCCGGGTAACATTCGTGAGCTGAAGAATATGGTGGAGAGGGCCCTCATTCTCAGCGGAGGTGAGCCGATTGAACCCGCGCATCTGGACATGGTCTTTGCCCAGGTGCCTGCTGCCCGGACGCTGCCCTCAGCGCCGACCACGATCACTTCCATGACGGACCCGGTGCTGCCGGTTTATCGCGCAACCGCTTTCGCAATGTCCGCGCCCTCGGCCACGGCGGAGCCCTCCGCTGCAGGCCTGGCTGACCTTCCGCTGAACCTGGAGGAGGCGGAAACGGTGCTCATCCGACGGGCCCTCGCGCAGACCAAAGGAAACGTGGCGCAAGCGGCACGACTTTTAGGCGTCCACCGCACGCGCATCTACCGAATGATGAGCGCAAATCACGATTCGGCCGTGGAAAGTCTGACGGAAGCTTAGCTCAATCTAGGGGTTCCTGGTTCAGTTTTTCCATTGCCTTGTTTTTTCTTTTCTGCTGCCATACTTTTTCCGAAACAATCCGAACTTATTTTTGTCTGAATTGGCTGGCCCCCCTATTTCAAATTCTACTCCTGCCATGGCCCCTTCGCCCCATAGTTTAAGCGATGGTTATCTTGGCACGGCCAGGGTCGCCGTGGTGGATGACCACTCCATCGTCTGCTCCATGTTCCGCATGCTAGTGGAGAGAAGCGATAGCCTGGAATTTGCATGGTCCGCCCTGGACCTGAAGGAAGCCCGTCAGCGCGTAAAAGCAGACCTGCCTTGCCTGCTCATCCTTGATGTTTCACTGCCGGATGGCGATGGTTATGACTTTGCTCAGGAGATTCTAAAGACGCATCCGGAATTGCCCATCCTCATGATGTCCATGTATTCAGAAACGGAATACTCCGAGCGGGCGTTTGAAGTGGGCGCCCGGGGTTACGCGGTGAAAAACACTCTGCCTTCCGAGTTCATCGAGGTCATCAAAATGATCCGCGCCGGCGAGTATTATTTCAATCCGCCGATTGACCTCCCTTGCCGCGTTGTGGCGTGAGGCATGGCCTGTATCTAAGGCGATTCACCCTCTCGGCGGGATCCACGGATAATTCACCGCCAACCCAGCGCCCGGAGTACGTGCAAGTTCGCTTCGCGGGTTCCTCCTTACGTCGGGCTACGCAGCGCAGGCTGCCGCTCGGCTGGAGGAGCTTGCTCCGACGCGGGTGGAGCGGCCAGCCTCAAGACGTCCACTCTCTCAAAAGTCGTAGTCTGCGCCATAGCTACAGGCTACCACCACGGGCAACTCCACCCCCCTCAAGCCTTTGTGCTCTTCGTGATCCTTCGTGCTTTTGTGTGAAAGGAAACCGACGTTTAGCGTCCGCGTGGGCCGCCACCACCACCACCACCACCACCCCGTGACCCACCGCCGCCGCCGCCCCTTGATCCGCCACCGCCGCGATGTCCACCACCGTGATCATGATGATGGTGATTGAAATGGCTGTACCCAATCCCTATGCCCAAACCATACCCGTAGGGACGTGCCCAGTAGTTGTAGCGCGGACCATAGTAGTAGGGCCCATAGGCATCATACCAGCCCCAGGCCAGATCCCGCTCCATGCGCGCGGCCCTGTAGTAATCCCTTGCGATGTCCTGCTCGACCGCCAGCTTCATAAAAGCTTGGTACTCCTTGTCCCCACCGATATAGGCCGCCCCGGTGCGCTCATTTTTGTACACATACATCGTCGTCTTTCCCGTATCGATCTCCATGAGGCGATAGGGTTCCAAACGCTGATACATGTCCTGCTGTTTGGCCGTCTCTGGCTGATACGCCCTGAAGCCCGACGCCACCAGAAGTGATTCCTGGTTCGCCGAGTCATAATAACCGACGCAGCCTGAAAGAAGGAAAATGCTGCACAGTGCCGCGCAAAGAGAGGGGAGGGAAAAAGTTTTCATTCGGAAAAGAGCTAAGGGACAATTTTCGACCTATCTTGAGTTGAGAAATTTAGGGCCGACTTGCAGTTCAATTTAAGCAAAATCGTTTTCGCTCGATAAGTTACGTGCGCCGAGTTTCCATAAGATGCAGGACTTTGCAATGTGCCAAAGTCCGCCCGGCCGATATCGCATAAACTTGGACACTTTTCAGGTGCTCAGTCACAACCTGTCTCGCGATGCGGCGCCGCAACGGGCTTGGATTCAGGTGAACCACGCTGCCTAAGGTAAATGGAGAAAACCACCATGCAACCAATGGCCAAAAATTCACTCTGCCAGTTCTGAAAAGACTCGAACCAGAAACGGGATGTGCACAGGTAGTCCCATGTGGACACAGCCGCCTTTCCTTTTGACAACTCTTCCTCACTGTAATCCCACGCACCACCGATGGCATGCATCAGCATGGACAGAAGGAAGAGAAAGAGAAAAGCGATCACCAGGGAGTTCTCGTACAGCTTCAGCCGCCAGCCCCCGGCCTTTACAGGACCAGGGGAATCCTTCCTTTTCGACTTTCGCGGATCGGCATCCTCTGGGGCGGGTTTGTCCGGATCCTTGGACTCGGCTGAACCTCGTTGAAAGAGGAAGATGGTCAGGTAAACATACGCGGAGAGTTGGAGGAATTCACTCTCCCAGTTCTCTGCCGTTCCTTCCATAAAGTGCCCAGTGGCAAAGTATTGTCTTAGGGAAACTTCAGCTTGTCCTCTATCCGCTCGCTCTTCATTGTATTCCAGGAGGCCCGTAACCGTCTGACCCGCCCAGAAAAAAATAAAGGTAGCGAAGAGGACGAGGGACAAACCATTGTCATGGAAAAACTTTTTCATGGCTCTTTGGCGCTGAAGCTATTTCCTAGGGTGCGATGCTGTCTGAGTGCATGCTGCCGTGAATTGCCGCTAGACATCAGCTGGAAGGAATCCCTCTTGAATCGAGCACTTCGGCTTTTTCCGGATTGATGCCGTAGTCGCAGGCCATTCCATCTGCCAGGCATCTCGTCAGAGCCGAACTGAACCCTGGGCGGTCCATGGTCGCGACCACGGACTTCAATCGCCGGACCCAGAGATCGATGGCTTTCGCCTCGTCCTTTTTCAATTCCTTGGCGAGGGTTCGCACATCGTAACTCTCCTGATAAACGGGAAGACCTCCGGCTTCGACTGAAAACTTGATGACCAGGGGTATGTCCTTGGTGAGTGGCGCTGTGGCACTGAAAAGTCCTACGTCTGGCATGGTGTGAAGAATGTTAGGGGTGTCGCCTCCTAATTCAATCGCCGGCTTGGAACTTTGTGGATGTGCTTCTTCGAGAGGAAGTTGCAGTGTCGCTGTGTGTCAGGTTAGGGGCGCATGGCGCCGGTAGTTTTCGCCAATTCCTGAAACTGAGTTTGACCTGCTTCAGTGCGCTGCCTGAGATGCAGATAGAGGACAACTCCAGGGAAAAAAAGAGTGGCAGCCAGCGACCGGCAAAGGAAATGCTTTATCCGCCGAGCAAGGAAGCATCTGTCAATCCGCGGAAAAAAGAGACACCTCTCCGGGCATCTCCTCATTTCGATAGTTGCGGTTTGGCTTGCTAACCTCCCCAATCATTCTTCGCGTCTTCGCGGTGAACCTAAACTAAGTCATCACCCAGCGCGAATTGCCTACTCCGTCACCACCGTCTTCGGATGATGCGGCTCTGCACTCGCTGCTCCATCACCTTCCTTTGCCTTCGGCTTGAAAGTGCTCTGCATGTAGAGCTCACGCAATTGCTTGAAGTCCACCGTACTGGGGCTGGCGGTCATCAGTTCCTGGCCGCGATTGTTCTTCGGGAAGGCGATCACTTCACGGATGCTCTCCTCACCAGCGGCGAGCATGATGATGCGATCCAGACCAAGCGCGAGGCCACCGTGGGGCGGGGCGCCGAACTGGAAGGCTTCCAGGATGTGGCCGAACATTTCTTTCTGCTCCTCTTCGCTGACACCGAGGATGCTGAACATCTGTGCCTGCAGCGTGCTCTCGTGAATTCGCAAAGAACCGCCTCCGAGCTCGGTGCCGTTCAACACAACGTCATAGGCAACGGCACGAACCTTCGCGAGTTCGCCGGACTCCAGCAGCGGAATGTCTTCATCCAAGGGACGCGTGAAAGGATGATGCACGGCGTTCCACTTTGCGTCTTCTTCGCTATAGGCGAGCAGCGGGAAATCGACGACCCAGAGGAAGTTCAGCGCGGTGCTGTCCTTCGTGGTGCCCATCATCTCCGCCACCTCCAACCGCACGCGGCCAAGGATGGTGCAGGTGCTTTCCCACTGACCCGCGACGAAGAAGACGATGTCGCCTTCCTCCACGTTCAGCTTCTTGATGAGCGCCGCCTTTTCCTCCTCCGTGAAGAACTTCCACAGAGGGGATTTGTATTCGCCGTTCTCAGCCTTGATGAAAGCCAGTGTCTTCACGGGCAGACCGGCCTGGATGGCGATCTCGTTCAGGCGGTTCATCTGGCCCGCGGTGAGGCAGGCGAAGCCCTTCGCATTGATGGCACGCACGACGCCGCCCTGATCAAAGGTGTTGCGGAAGATCTTGAACTCCGTCTTCGCAAAGACATCGCCGAGGTCCACGATCTCGTTTCCGAAACGCGTGTCTGGCTTGTCGATACCAAAACGGTCCATGGCTTCCTGCCAGGTCATGCGGGGGAAGGGCAGGGGAATGTCCACCTCCGTGCGAGCCGCCTGGAACATGGACTTCACCAAACCTTCGACGAGCGCATACACATCCTCCGCCGTGATGAACGACGCCTCGATGTCCACTTGGGTGAACTCCGGCTGGCGATCAGCGCGCAAGTCTTCATCGCGAAAGCAGCGGGCAATCTGAAAATACTTCTCCAGACCGGCGACCATGAGAAGCTGCTTGTACTGCTGCGGCGCCTGCGGCAGCGCGTAGAATTTTCCGGGGTTCAGACGAGCCGGCACCAGGAAGTCGCGCGCGCCTTCCGGCGTGGACTTGGAGAGGATCGGGGTCTCGACTTCTACGAAGCCAGCCTCATCCAGGAAATCCCGCGCCGCTTTCACGATGCGGTGGCGCGTGCGCAGATTGCTCATCATGCGCGGACGGCGCAGATCCAGGTAGCGGTACTTTAGCCGCAGATCTTCATTGCTCAGCTCACTGTCGATCTGGAAAGGCAGCACCGCAGCCTTGTTCAGCACGGTGACTTCTTGGGCGACGAGCTCAATGTGGCCGGTAGCCAGCTTCGCATTGTCCGTGCCCTCCAGGCGCTGAACGACTTTGCCCTTGATGCAGACCACGTCCTCATCGCGCAGCTTGTGGCTGATCTTCGCCGCCTCTGGACTTTCCTCGGAGCGGAAGACGATCTGGGTCAGCCCCTCGCGGTCCCGCAAGTCCACAAAGATGACGCCGCCCTGGTCCCGCACGGTATTGATCCAGCCCGTCAGCGTGACGACCTGCCCGATGTGCTCGGAGCGCAGTTCATTGCAATGATGGGTGCGGTAAGTGTTGGCGGTCATGGACGTGAGTGTCGGTACAAGTACAGGGCAGGGTCCCGGAAAATGAAATCGCGGGCGGGTGAGATGCCGCAAGTCCGGGCTTTGTGCAAGCTGATTCAGAAGCTGCGAAGCCCGCGTTGCACGGGGGCCGGATGCGCCTATCCTACCCCATGGATCATGATCTCAGCCTTTTAGGCCGCTCCGAGCACCGCCTGCCGCAGTCCCCGGACGAAGCTGCTTTGGAAACTTTCCCAAACCGTACCCCCGGACGGAACTACCGCATCATCCTCACCTGCCCGGAGTTTAGTTCCCTCTGCCCCGTCACCGGCCAGCCCGACACCGCCCACGTCGAGATCGTCTACATCCCGAATGAAAAATGCGTCGAAACGAAATCCCTGAAATTCTACCTCGCCTCCTACCGGAACCACCCTGCCTTCAATGAAGCCATCGTGAACCGCATCCTGGATGACATCGTCGCCGCCACCGCACCCAAACAATGCCAGGTGCGCGGCGAATTCGGCTCCCGCGGCGGCATCCAACTCACCTGCGAAGCCCGCTACCCCGACTGGCCGGAAGATGAAACCGTCGAATGCTCCGAAGGCGGCTGCGGGCATGATCATCATCATTGATCGGCTAGGCATCTCATGAAAACCGTCGTCCTCCTCTCCGGTGGCATGGATTCCGTCACGGCCCTCTACTGGGCCGCACGGGAGCATGAAGTCATCGGCACCGTCAGTTTCGACTATGGCTCAAAACACAATCACAAGGAAATCCCCATGGCCGCCTGGCATGCCACGCACTTGGGCGTGCCGCATGAAGTCATCAATCTGGACTTCGTGAACCAACTCTTCGCCTCCGACCTGCTCCAAACCGGCGGCGACATCCCGGACGGCCACTACGCCGAGGAAAGCATGAAACGCACCGTCGTCCCTTTCCGGAACGGCATCATGCTCGCCATCGCCTGCGGCCTCGCCGAAAGCCGCTCAGCCGACGCCCTCGTCATCGCCGCCCACAGCGGCGACCACGCCATCTACCCCGACTGCCGTGAGCCCTTCATGCACGCCATGGCCAATGCCATGAAGTTCGGCACCTACGTCAAAATCGAACTCCTCCGCCCCTTCATCGATTGCGATAAAACCGAGATCGCCCGCCGTGGCGCCGCCCTGGGCATCGACTACGCCCAAACCTGGAGCTGCTACAAAGGCGCAAACATCCACTGCGGCACCTGCGGCACCTGCGTGGAACGCCGCGAAGCCTTCATCGACGCAGGCGTCCCGGATCCAACGGAGTATAAGCGGGAAGGGGAGTTGCCGAAGGGGCCGAATGTCAATTGACTGCTGATTTTCGAGCTTGGATATAGACTGGACAACAAAGATTACTGACGACAAGGCTCGAGTTGATAAGCTGGCCGGTTTCGATGAGGGCACCACATTCAATTATTACAAGCTTCACTGACCATAACACATGCTTTGCCGCGTTGGCAATTACTTGCAATAATTGAGTTGATGGACCAAAGCTTGGTCGTTGCTTTGCTCAAGGTCGTTGTGTTAATCTGGGTCTGAATGCGCCTCCAGAACAACTTGAGACTGTTAATCAGTGTCCTGATAGTGATGCTGTGCAGTTCATGCACAAAAGACAATAGAGCTATTGAAATTGTCTTGCAACGGGAAGGCTGGGTGGCCATTGGCGGGGAAGATGTTGCGCTGGATATAGCACAGCAAAGATTCGCTCAAATGCTGATGAATCGAAATGATTCTCCCATTCCAACACTTGTTGTTCCCGAGAGAATCGAGTGCTATGAGTTGGATCAAGCCGTACGGATGTGTGCCAATGCGGGCTTTGTGGGAGTTAACTTGGAGTCTGAAGCTGATCCTAAATTACAGGTTCCCATAATGTTTCTTGGAGTGTTATCCATGCGAGATTTTGCATTGGCTCCATGTGACGACCAACGAGACGATGGCAAATCCTATCCTGCACGAGCATCGGTGCGGCGTGAAGATGGAGCTGTGATCGAGTTTTTATCGTATCATCTGCTCATGGGGAACGATGTTCTCATTCTCCCGGTCAAGCCACATCAACGCATTATCTTGTCTTACGAAGGTGCTGCTTCCGCGATTAGTGTCATGCGATTCGTGGAGTCTTCGCAGACCGCTGCTACTCAGGTGATGTGGCTCGGGGTAGATGACTCGCGGCAGATGCAGATGACTTTTGATTTCGCTAGACTGAAGGCGACTGTTGAGATGCTTGACGGACTCTTAAAATTTCATCAAACAATTTCGGAAGCATTCAGTGAGTCATCGATAAGCAAGATATCTGAGAAATTCTTGATGCTGGACAAGTGGCGAGTAGATGCAGATGAGTTTCTAAGATTTCATCAGGGCAGATTCGATCTAATTTTCAGACTGCGCCGTGAGAAGCAAAATGTGGCCGTTTGCTTTTTCGAAGGTTATAGCCTGTCACAGATTAAAAGTGAGTTTGAAGTGCTGAAGCTGAACGGAGACGGAACACCGCATGCAGAGGGCCTCATTATGTATGATGGATATCCAAGTTTCTCGAAGTTGGTTGAGCGATTTCCCAGGTTGATCCTGCCATTGCGATCTCTAGGTTTACCTGCGCGGGCAACTCAATAGCTATTCTAAATACCACTCCACAAACCTCTGCACCTGTTCCGTCGCCGACCCAACAAAGTGGTGGTCAAACCGGCCTGACACATCCGTTTGGGCATTGTTCACTTCTACGGCAATTGCCCCGTGACGTTTCGCATCGGCGACGAAGCCGGCGGCCGGATACACCAGGCCTGAAGTGCCAATCGCGGCGAAGACCTCCGCCTTAGCGAGAGCCCCGGCAATGCGATCCATGTGCATGGGCATCTCTCCAAACCAGACAATGTGAGGACGCATGCGTGCCGGACGGCGGCAGGTGGGACAGCGGGTTACGTAATCCATATCCTCATCCCATGGGTGTACGCTTTCGCACCACTCACACTGCGCCTTACGCAGTTCTCCGTGCATGTGAATGACTTCCGGGCTGCCCGCACGTTCGTGCAAATCATCCACATTCTGCGTGATGAGGGTGACGCAGCCGGGGTGGCTCAGTTGCAACTTGGCAATGGCCTCATGCGCTGCATTCGGCTTCACACCGAGCAATGCCTTGCGCCGCAAATTGTAGAATCGATGCACCAGCGCCGGATTCCGGTCAAATGCCGCCGGAGTCGCCACGTCTTCGACGCGATTCCCTTCCCATAACCCATCCGCATCCCGGAAGGTGGGCAATCCAGACTCCGCAGAGATGCCTGCCCCGGTGAGGATGACAAGGTTAGGGAGGGTTGCGGAGCTCATTGAGGCTGGAGATAAATAGTCGATATTGAAAGTCGAATCTCAACTCAATTCATAAGTTCGTGTGCTTAAGGCAGCGCATACCACGTCCCCTTACCAGCACCCTGCTGCTTTAGGTGCCCTAACTCCACCAACCGTCTGAAGTGTTCCTTGAGCGTATTCCGGCTCGCTCCAGTCAACTTGATCATGCTCCCCATGGTCACGCGGCCATGTTGCTTTGCTTGCTCCAGGATTTGCACGGCGAGTTCCGGCAGGGCCGCCATGAAAAGCTTCTCTCGTTCCACCTTAGCAGCCAGGCGATCCTTCTGCTGCCGCAAAGCGCGTAAGAGGTACACCAGCCAGGGTTGCCAGTTCGGAGTCTCAGCACGGATCGTCGCCTGCGTCTGACGTAGCGCCAGGTAGTAACCCTCTTTGCTATTCTCAATCACGCTTTCCAGCGAGCTGTAGGGCACATAAGCATAGCCAGCTTGCAGAAGTAGTAACGTCGTAAGGATGCGACTCAGTCGCCCATTGCCATCCTGAAAGGGATGGATCTCCAAAAACACCACGGTGAACACCGCGACGATGAGCAGGGGATGCATGCGGCGCAATTCGCGCGCTTCGTTCAGCCAGGCGACTAGCTCAGCCATGAGTCGCGGCGTAGCAAAAGGGGCTGCTGTTTCGAAGACAATGCCGATCTGCCTGCCGTCCTCATCAAAGGCGGCAACGCTGTTCGACAATGTCTTGTACTCACCACGATGCCGCTCGTCCTTCTCGCTATAGCGCAGCAAATCCCGGTGGAACTGTTTGATGTGGTTTTCCGTGATCGGGATGTCCTGCCATGCGCTGGAGATCAGGTCGATGACCTCGGCATAGCCAGCCACTTCCTGCTCGTCCCGCGTATCGAATTTCCTGATCTCCAAATTCGCGAGCAGGCGTTCGACTTCACGATCTGTCAGTTTGCTGCCCTCAATGCGCGTGGAGGAACCAATGCTCTCAATTGTGGCGATAAGCCGCAGCGACTTCAAACGCTCAGGAGCGAGCGAGCCAAGGGCTCTCCACGCTCCTTTGAACTCATCAATCTCTGCCACCAGCGACAGAAGTTCCGGGGTGATTTCGATGGTCTGGGTGTTGAGCATAACAGCCTCTCACCCAAATATACACCCATAAACACCCAAAAGTCCAACTGTAATCACACCCACAAACACCCATATCCGGCAACTGCCTCACCCCATCACCCCCTTCACCACGTGCCCATGCACGTCGGTGAGGCGGAACTGCCGGCCTTGGAACCGGAAGGTGAACTTCTCATGATCGATCCCCATCAAATGCATGATCGTCGCCTGGAAATCATGCACATGCACCGGGTCCTTCGCCGGATTATGCGCAAAGTCATCGCTCTCGCCGTAGCTGAATCCCGGTTTCACACCGGCCCCGGCCATCCAGGTGGTAAAGACATACGGGTGATGATCGCGGCCTAGCTGCTTTAGATTGTTGGGATCGCCCTGAATGAAGGGCGTGCGGCCAAACTCCCCGCCCCAGATGACCAGCGTGTCTTCCAGCAGGCCGCGTTGCTTCAAATCCTTCACCAGCGCTGCCGCAGGCGCATCCGTATCCCGACACTGGATCTCAAACTGCGTGCTCAGATTCCGGTGGTGATCCCAACCCGCGTGCATGACCTGCGTGAAGCGCACGCCGCGTTCAGCCAGACGACGGGCCATCAGGCAATTGTAAGCAAAGCTTCCCTGGCGATGCACATCCGGCCCATACATCTCCAGAATGTGCGCCGGCTCTTTGGAAATATCCGTGAGATCCGGCACACTCGCCTGCATGCGATACGCCATCTCATATTGCGCAATGCGCGTGGCAATCTCCGGATCACCATAAGCCAGCAGCTTGTGCTGATTCAGTTCCGCCAGGCCATCCAGCATCGCGCGCCGCACCGAGCGGCTCATGCCATCGGGATTCGCGATATACAGCACCGGATCACCGGTGCCGCGGAACTTCACCCCCTGATACTTGCTCGGCAGGAAGCCACTGCCCCAATAGAAGTCATAAAAAAGCTGACCACACGAAGCTTCTTTATCCCGCGAAGTCATGACCACAAAGGCCGGCAGATCTTCACACTCACTGCCGAGGCCATAACTCAGCCATGAGCCCATGCTGGGCCGCCCCGGTTGCTCGCCACCCGTCATGAAAAAGGAAATCGCAGGGGCATGATTCACCTGCGTGGTGTGCATGGATTTGATGAAGCAAAGGTCATCCACGACCTGCGCCGTCTGGGGCAGGAAATCGCACACCCAGGCGCCACTCTTGCCATACTGCTTGAACCCGGTGAAGGCAGGCAGAATGGCCTTCGTCTTCCCTGCCGTCATCGTGCTCTGCCGTTTGTTCCCATGGATGCTTTCCGGCACCTCTTTGCCACGCCACTTCTCGAGCTGCGGCTTCCAGTCGAACATATCCAGATGCGGCGGCGCACCGTTCATGAAAAGATAAATGATCCGCTTTGCCTTTGGGGCGAAGTGCGGCATGCCCGGCACCGCGGGAGGCTGCGATGCTAAGCCCTGCCGCTCCATCAGTGACCCCAGCGCCAGCGAGCCAATGCCCAAAGCCGACTTGCCAAAGAAATGGCGTCGGGTCTGGGAGAGGCGGTTTTCAGTGAGGGGGTCCATGGAGAATCGGGGGTGGGGCAGCGGGTAGATTTTACCGCGAAGACGCGAAGGCGCGAAGATTGAAAGGTAATAAAGTTAACTGCTATTCTTTGTTCATCACTTCATCGGTGTTCAGGATCATGAGGCAAAGGGTGGTCCAGGCCGCTTGTTCCTCTGCTAAATGGTATTCAGCTCGAGGTGACTCGCCCACGCGGAGGAGCTTTTCGGCTTCAGCGGGTGTATTGCGGAAGCTATAGACAAAGTAGAGAAACATATCGATGAGTAACTCAAGTTCCTTCTGATCCGGCTCACGAAGTGTCGCCAACTTCCAAGCATAACGCGCACGTTGCCCAACGTCTATGGACCCAGGGTATTCTCTCAAAACCCTCCTCGCCATCCCCCTCGCACTCTCCACGAACGTCGTCTCATTCATCGTCACCAGCGCTTGCAGCGGTGTATTCGTGCGGGCCGCTTTGACCGTGCAGACCTGCCGGGACGCATTGTCAAAGACCATGGTCGGGCCAACAATGCGCCGCCAGAACGTATACAAACTCCGGCGATACAAATCGCTCCCGGTTCCGGGCTTGTAAGTGATCTTCCCAAAGCTGGCCTCCTCCCAGATGCCCTCCGGCTGATACGGCTTCACACTCGGGCCACCCTGCTGTGGTGCGAGCAAGCCACTCAAGGACAGCGCCTGATCCCGGATCATGAAACTGGGCAAACGGAAGCGCGCCCCGCGTGCCAGCATCCGATTGTCAGGATCTGCTGCATCGGATTCTCCACGCACCTTGCTGCTTTGCTGATACGTCTCGCTCATGACGATGAGCTTGATGAGTCGCTTCACATCCCAGCCATTGTCCATGAAATCCGCCGCCAGCCAGTTCAGCAGTTCCAGGTGCGGTGGGATCTCACTCTGAAAGCCAAAGTCCTCTGCTGTCTTCACGAGACCAATGCCGAACAGACTCTGCCAGTACCGGTTCACCGTGACTCGCGCCGTCAGCGGATTCTCACGCGACACAATCCACTGCGCCAGTCCCAGCCGATTCGCCGCCGCCCCTTCCAGCTTGGGCAAAGTCTCGGGCGTCGCGAGCCCCACTTTTTGCAAGGGCGCATCATACGCGCCTACATTCAGCACAAAGGTATCTCGCGGTGCCTGCTTGCGATCCTCCATCACCATAACTTTCGTGATGTTGTTCGCCGCGGCATCGCGATCCCGGATCGTATTCGTCAGGCGTTGCAGCACCTTCACATACTCATCGTCCTTGCCTTTGAAGTAGCCGATCGCCTCCAGCGTGCCATCCACATTCCGCTTCGCAGGGGCCACCTTCGCCAGCGTCGCGGAGAGATTCCCCGGTAGCTTCGCCGCATCCGTATCCGCCAGCGTTTTGCCTTCCGGACGCGGCCATTTCTTTAGCTCAAACGCATCCGTATCCGCAGCCACTCGCACGAGCCGTTCCTCCGCTTTTTTCAGTCGCTCATCTTCAGCCGCTGTGGACATATCCAGCACGGGTGCCGTCTTCCCGCTGCGGCCATTCCCATCCACAATGGTATTATTGAAATAGGCCACGAGACTGTAGTAATCCGTCTGCTTCAGCGGGTCATACTTGTGGTCATGACACCGGCAGCATTGCAGCGTCAGCCCCAGCCAGGTCGTGCCCACCGTCTCCACCTGATCAAAGAGATACTCGATGCGGTTTTCTTCAGGAATGCGGCCGCCCTCACCATTGATCATGTGATTTCGCACAAATGCCGTCGCCAGCTTCTGCTCTTCCGTCGCCCCGGGCAGCAGGTCACCCGCGATCTGCCACACCGTGAACTGATCATACGGCAGGTTCGCATTGATCGCATGAATCACCCAGTCCCGCCAGGGCCAGGCCGTCCGGTCATTGTCACCCTGGTAGCCATTGCTGTCCGCATAGCGCGCCGCATCCAGCCACTCCCAGACCCAGCGCTCCCCATGACGCGGCGAGCCCAGCAGGCGGTCCACCGTCTTTTCATAAGCCGCGTCCCGCGCCGCCGCATCGTTACTGCGCATCATTGCCGCAAAGGCATCTGCCTCCGCAGGCTCCGGTGGCAGGCCAGTCAGGTCCAGATACAACCGCCGCAACAGCGTCTCCGGCTCGGCACGAGGGGAGGGGACCAGCTTTTTCTCCACCAGCTTCGCCCGCACAAAGGCATCAATCGGGTTACCCTGACCCACCATGCCAGCCGCGTCTGGCACCACCGGAATGGCCGGCTTCTCCACCCGCGTAAAGGCCCAGTGCTGCCCCCAGTTCGCCCCACTGTCGATCCATTGCCGGATCAGTTCGATCTGCGCCGGCGTCACCTTGCGATTGCTCTTCGGCGGCGGCATCACATCGTCCGTCTCATGCGTGAGCATGCGCTCCATGATGGTGCTCTGGCCGCTCTTCCCCGGCACGATCGCCGCGATGCCATCCACCACACGCTTCGCATCCGCCTCTACATCCAGCCGTAGGTCCGCCTTCCGCGCCTTCGGATCCTGCCCATGGCAGAAGAAACAATTTTCCGAGAGAATGGGCAGAATATCCCGCGAGTAATCCGGCCCAGCCGCGGAGCAAACCAGCGGGGCCAGGACAAACAGGAAAAAGCGCTTCATCATCAGGGGGTAGGGAATCAGAAATCCGAGCCAAAGGATACGAAAAACCCTCCCCCAAGATACGCCCATAAGGCATGGACTATCTTCTCATAAAAGAGGAGCGCGGCTGTCCCAGCCGTGTCTCTCAAGACGACACTTCCTCTCAAGACGTCCAAAGTTACCCAAACCTCGCGAGGCAGAATCTTTCCAACGCACGGCTGGGACAGCCACGCTCCCCCAAAAAATCCCCAAAAAACTTCGTTAAATCCTTCCCACTTCCGGAGTGATCCACGACCACCGACCACCACCACACTCTTCCCTCCACACCTTTGTGCCTTAGTGCCCTTCGTGTCTTTGTGTAAAAAGAAACGATCCATGCCTCCTCCCTCGTCCAGTCCTACTCCCGACCATCAGGAAGACTTTCTACTCCTCTTCTCACGTCACGAGTCGGAACTCCGCGCCTTTGTCCGGGCGGGCCTGCCGCGTGCCCTGGATGTGGACGAGGTCATGCAGGAGGTCAGCCTCGTCGCCTGGAAGAAATTTCCAGAGCTGGAGGACCAAACCCTCTTTCCCAAATGGGCCTGCCTCATCGCACGCTACGAGATCCTCAAATACCGCCGCACCCACGCTCGCGACCGCCTCGTGCTGGATGAAGACATTGTCTCAAAGCTCGCTGACGAAGGCCTCGAGGAACTGCCCGTGCGCAGCCAACAACTGCATGCACTGAACGCCTGCATCGAGAAGCTCCCGGAAACTCGCCGCCAACTCGTTCTCACCGCCTACGCGCCGGAGACGTCCATGAAGACTCTCGCCGCCACCTTGCAGCGCACGGAAGGTTCCTTATATCAATTGCTCGCCCGCATCCGCCAGGAACTCCTGCGCTGTGTCGAGCGCACCCTCACCCAGGAGGCACGCGAACCATGAATGAGGATTCGCCCTCAGACCCTCACAACTTGCTGACTCAGGCCGATCTCGATCTGCTGCACGGCTATCTGGACGGCTCCCTGCCCGATGCCGACTTTCCCAAGCTGCAATCTCTGCTACGCGAAAGCGAGGCGGCCCGCAGAACCTTGCGCAGCCTCGCGACCGTGGACTCGCATTTGCAGGAACGAGGCGCTGGGCAAAGTGGCCTGCCATCCCTTGCGCAGCCAGCCTCAGAGATTCAAGTAGGCGGCATCATCCAGGGAGATTTTCAAAGCGCGCCGGTTCCAGCAACTGCTGCCATCAGCCACAGGCAAAGGAAAGTTACATGGCCCGTCCATGGCTGGGCCAAGGTAGCTTGTTGGGCCATCCTCGTCGCAGTCGCTGTGTGGACATGGCCTCGCCCGAAAGAGCCTTACGCCACCGTATATAAAAGCGTTGGAGTTCCGGAGATGGCAGACGGCACTACCATTCGAAACCATAGGTTTCACATCCAGGCCGGTGCCGTGGAACTCATCACGCAGCTCGGCGCCCGCGTAGTCATCGAGGCCCCCGCCTCTTTCAGTTTCGAGTCAGCCCAGCGTCTGCACCTTCTGCATGGCCGTCTCTCCGCCGATGTCCCGCCCCCAGCAAAAGGATTCACGGTCATCACACCGACCGGCGAGGCCGTCGATCTCGGCACGAAGTTCGGCGTGGACGTTCCGAAAGTGGGCGATGCCGAAGTGCACGTCTTCCAGGGTGAAGTCATCGCCCAGGCGAAAGGCAGCAAGGACACCACCAGCCTGCGCCATGGCGAAGCCATGACCATGCAACACGGCTCGGGCACTTCGCGTGAACTGCGCTCCGCTGCCTTCATCGCTCCGGAAGAACTCAGATCCTTAGGCGATGGCCTCGACGCAGGACAACGAAGTCGTGCAGAAGCAGCCCTGAACTCACTTAAAAAAGATCCCGCCCTCATCAGCCTGCTCGACTTTGAATCAAACAACGAAACCCTGCCCACCGGTGCCTACCGCATCACTCAGGGCCGCTGGCCCGGCTCCCGCGCGCCGGAGTTTGTGAACGTCGGCGACCACATGAAACTCGCCATCGGAGGTGAGCATCCTTGGCCGGAACTCACCATCGCTGCCTGGGTCCGCATTGATCGCCTCGGCGCGCCTTTCCAATCACTCTACCATACGGACGGTTGGGACGATGATAAGCCCGGTCAGGTGCACTGGATGATCACTCGCGAGAACACCATGCGTCTGGCTCTCCGTCAGGTTGATCTCGCCCCGGACTCCATGAGCCCATCCACCTATCCCGACTCGCTCCGCTCCGTGCTGCCGGAACGCGGACGCTGGGCGCATCTCGCGGTAGTCTACAATGCCGAAGCGCGCACCATGCGCTTCTATTTGAACGGGGACTTCGACAATGAACTGCGCCTTTCCACGGACCTGCCCGCACGGCTCGGCCCTGCTCAGATCGGAAACTGGGACCGGAATGACCGCAAGTTGAGTGGTCGCGTGGACGAGCTGCTCTTCATGGGCCGCGCCATGAGCGATGCCGAGCTGCGCGCCCTCTATGACGCCGGCAATCCCTACCGCTGAATCATCTTCCTTTCCTTTCCTCATCGCCCCTCACATGCTTCGCATCGCCGCGCTCCTCGCCTCTATACTCCCTACCTTGCCGATCCAGGCAGCCTCGGCTGCCCCCGTGGATTTCCTCCGCGAGGTCCGTCCCATCTTTGAGCAGCACTGCTATTCGTGTCACGGCGAGGAAAAGCAAAAGTCCGGTCTGCGTCTGGATGTGAAACAAAGCGCCCTGCATGAGGGCGACCACCATTCGCCGAATATCCTCCCCGGAAAATCGGACGACAGTCCGCTGCTGCGCTTTGTCAGGGGAATGGAGGAGGACATGCTCATGCCCCCCAAAGGTGCACGGCTCAGCGCGGGTGAAATCGCCACCCTGGAGCGCTGGATCGCGGAAGGAGCCACCTGGCCTGATGGTGTGGATACCGCCAAGCTCGTGAACAAGCGTGACCACTGGGCTTTCAAACCCCTCGCCCAAACCCAGGGCCGCACGCTGGACAGTTTCATCTCAGAGAAGCTCCAGGCGAAGAACCTGACAATCTCCCCTGAGGCTGACCGCCGTACTCTCATCCGCCGTCTGTACTTGCTGCTGCACGGCCTGCCACCCTCACCCGAAGAAGTCGCCGCCTTTGAGCAGGATCAGGCGCCCCTGGCCTATGAACGCCTCGTGGATCGCCTGCTCGACTCCCCACGCTATGGGGAGCGCTGGGCGCGGCATTGGCTGGATGTCATCGCGTTTGGTGAAACGCATGGCTTTGAAGTCAATACCCCCCGGCCCAATGCTTGGCCTTATCGCGACTACGTAATCGAGGCCTTGAACAAAGACACGCCCTTTCCGCAGTTTATTATGGAACAACTTGCCGGTGATGCCGTGGGCGTGGATGCCGCCACCGGTTTGTTGGTCGCCAGCGCCGCGCTGCTACCCGGGCAGATCGGCAAAGACGACGAATCGAAAGCCAAGGCCCGTCAGGACGAACTCAGCGACATGGTAGCCATCACCGGTGGCGCGTTCCTGGGCCTCACGCTGCACTGTGCCCGCTGTCATGATCACAAATTCGATCCCGTGAGTCAGAAGGACTACTTCAGCCTCCAGGCCGTCTTCGCCGGTGTCCGCCATGGCGAGCGGCCTTCCCTGAATGCCACCATGCGCGATGAATTCCGCGAGAAACAGGAACTCGGTCCGAAGCTCATCGCGGCCACGCACCGCCTCTTGCAATTCGATCCCATCGCTTCACTCGATGGGGCCAACAAGGCGCCACGCGCACCTATCCACGCGCACCGGAATACCGACCGCTTCACCCCGTTCACCGCCACGAAACTCCGCTTCACCATTCTCGCCACTGCGGAGAACAATCGCTATGAACCTTGCATCGATGAATTGGAAATCTACAGCACCGACGGCCGCAATGTCGCCCGCGATGCCACAGGTGCGAAAGCCAGCGCTTCAGACAGCATGCGCAGCTCAAAGCATCGTCTCGAGCACCTGAACGATGGTCAATACGGCAATGACCATAGCTGGATATCCACCACCAAAGGCCGCGGCTGGGTGGAGGTGTCATTCGCAAAACCCGAGCGCATCGAAGCCGTCGTGTGGGGCCGCGACCGCCTGGACAAGTATCCCGACCGCCTCGCCACGAACTACAAGATCGAAGTCGCCCATGGAGACGGTCCTTGGCTCACCGTCAGCACCTCCCAGGATCGCTCCCCATATATCGATGCCAAAGCAAAGCGTCGCGAAATCGAACCCGGCGATCCCGCTCAACTCCCATTCTTCCATGAGGCGCGCGGTGCTGTGAATGAACTCGAAGCGAAGCTCGAAACCTTCGCTACCGCCCCGCTCGTGTATGCGGGTCGCTTTGAGAAGCCCGGCCCCACGCATCTCTTGAACCGTGGCGATGCCACCCAGCCTCGTGAGGAAGTCACTCCCGCTGCCGTGCCATCTTTGGGGAAAAACTTCACCCTTCCGGCAGACGCACCGGAGCAGCAGCGCCGCGTCCGCCTCGCGCAATGGCTCGCCGATCCCGCGAATCCCTTACCCGCCCGTGTGTTGGTGAATCGCCTTTGGCAGCATCACTTCGGTGAAGGCATCGTGGCCACACCGAACGACTTCGGCCGCAATGGCGCTTTACCTACGCATCCGGAGCTACTCGACTGGCTTGCCCATGAGTTCATCCGTGGCGGCTGGAGCATCAAAAAGATGCAGCGTCTCATCGTCACCAGCGCCACCTGGAAACAAAGCAGCGCCCCGCGCGCGGATGGCCTCGCTGCGGATGCCCAGGACCGTCTCCTCTGGCGCTTCCCACCGCAGCGGGTCAATGCCGAAGTACTGCGGGATGAAATGCTGGCCGTTGCCGGTTCACTGGACCTCCGCATGGGCGGCCCCGGCTTCAGCGTCTTCGCGCCGAATAGCAACTACGTCCGCGTTTATGATCCCAAGCAGGACTTCGGCCCACCGGAGTGGCGCCGCATGATCTACATGACGAAGGTCCGCATGGCGCAGGACGCCACCTTCGGCTCCTTCGATTGCCCGGACGCCGGTCAGTCTCAGCCGAAGCGTCCCCGCTCCACCACCGCCATCCAGGCCCTCAGCCTTTTTAATAGCGCCTTCGTCATCCAGCAAGCGGAGCTCTTCGCCGCGCGCCTCGTGAAGGAAGCCGGTCCATCACCTGACAAACAGGTGCAGCGTGCATTTGTCCTCACGCTCCAGCGCCCACCCGAGCCGCAGGAGTTGCAAGTGTGCCAAGCCCTCGCTCAAGAGCACGGCCTGACCGCTCTCTGCCGCGTGCTGCTCAATGCCAATGAATTCCTCTTCGTGCCTTAACCCATCGCCGCCCGCCGTTTCTCATGTCTGATCCCATCCTCTCTGGTAAAGGCCGTAGCCTGCTGAATCGCCGCTCCTTCCTCTCAGACGCCACCTCCGGCCTCGCGGGCATTGCCCTGTCCTCCCTGCTGTCGCGTCAGACTGCCTTTGGCTCCGCGTCGCCCTTGCGCCCGCATATCGAGTCTGCCAGTCCCTTGGCTTCGCGTTCGCCACACTTCAAGCCCAAGGCCAAACGCGTCCTTATGCTCTTCTGCTCCGGGGCCGTCAGCCATATCGATGCCTGGGATTGGAAACCCGAACTCGCGCGCATGGATGGAAAACCCATGCCCGGTTCAAAGGAGAACTTCCTCACCTTCCAGGGCGAGAACGGAAACCTCGTGCGGCCCCTCTATGACTTCAAACCTCGCGGCCAGTCAGGCAAGATGGTGTCGGATCTCTTCCCTCATCTCGCCGGCATGGCGGATGACCTTTGCTTCATCCACTCCATGACGGCCAAGTCAAACACGCACGGCCCCGCGGAAAATCAGATGAGCACCGGCTTCATCTTCGACGGCTTCCCCAGTGTCGGCGCGTGGGTCAGTTATGCGCTCGGTTCAGAGGCCGATGATCTCCCTGCTTTCGTGGCCATCCCGGATCCTCGCGGCGTGCCACAGGCCGGAGTGAACAACTGGACCAATGGCTTCCTTCCCGCCGTCTTCCAGGGCACCTCCTTCAACTCCAGCCGCCCCATCTTCAATCTCACCCGGCCATCCTCCATCTCCCCCAAAGGCGACTCCGCCGCGCGCGATGCCCTGAAATTCCTCAACGAACGTCACCTCGAAAAATTCCCCGGCGATACCGAACTCGCCGCGCGCATCGCCAGTTATGAACTCGCTGCCCGCATGCAGCTCTCTGTGCCGGAAGTCAGCGATCTCTCCCGCGAATCCGCTGCCACGCTAAAAGCCTATGGCGCGGATCATCCAGATCCCATCCGCAGCGGCTTCGCCAAGAATTGCATCCTCGCCCGCCGCCTCCTGGAGCGCGATGTCCGTTGCGTGCAACTCTACAACGGCGCGTATGCGATGGGCGAGGGGATCGGCAACTGGGACGGCCATCGCAAGCTTAAGGAGCAGTATGACATCCACGCCCCCATATTCGACCAACCAGCCGCCGCGCTCATCCGCGACCTCCGCGAACGCGGCCTGTTGGAAGACACCCTCGTGGTATGGATGACCGAGTTCGGCCGCATGCCCACCTTCCAGAAAAACGCCAGCGGCCGCGATCACAATCCCAATGGCTTCACCGTCTGGATGACCGGCGCCGGCGTAAAGCCAGGCTTCACTTACGGCGCCACCGACGACCTCGGCCACAAAGCGGTCACGGATATCACCACCATCTACGACCTCCACGCCACCATCCTCCACCTCCTCGGCCTCGACCACGAACGCCTCAGCTACTACCACAACGGCATCGAACGCCGCCTGACCGACGTCCATGGTCATGTGATCCAGCCAGTCCTGGCGTAGCCATAAAAGCATAGCTGCTCCAAAGGCTATGCATGTTAGCAATAGATCGGATGGGCCACTGACGCCGTAGGACGAGTTTCCAAACTCGTCCGGCAGGCAGACAAAACGTCGTTCGTCCCATCCACTTCGCATAGGGCCCATCGCCCCATCCGTCCAGGCACAGGCACTGTAACCCCTCCCGGCAAGGTCACCTACTTCGCCAGCTCACAAGACGAGTTTGGAAACTCGTCCTACTGGCGTCCAACGTTCCAGACGCCACCTCACATCCCCTTCACCCTCTTCACATCATACAACCCAACATCCTTAAACAGCCTCTTCAACGCAGAATAGTCCGGCCTTTCCACAAACCTTCCAACAGAGTGGTGCTCCCTGAAACACGTGAAGCAAATCGTGTAATGCCCAAGTACTCTTTCGCCACGTCCCATAAACACCAGTCCATGATGCGGAATGTAGCAATACATTGGCGTTGAGGGATGCTCCTTCACAGTCGTCGCATCCAGAAACACATTGATCTCCTTATCAATCAACGCAATCCCATCCATAGGTGCCCGATTGACATTCAAGCGCCCATTCACAATCAAATCTGGCCCTGCCGATGAACCAGGTTTAATCGCGAACGCTAGCACACGTTCACAATCTTTTATCCCCACCGCAGCCAGCCGATCCTGCGTCGCTTTCAACATCGGCGACACCAATTCCCGTTCCGCAGGCGCAGAAGAGCAGCCGACCATCAACAGCGAGAAAAGCAAAACCAGGCAACGATTCATAGGAATATAGGATCAAGAGATCAAGTTCTAGACCCGGCAGTTTACCACACTGCCAAACCACACCATCAGCTAAAATAAATGTAAAACATACTTTACACATGTAAAGCCTGCTTTACATACCCCCATGAAGCCAATCACCCGCTACATCATCCACCTCAGCATCGGCATCACCACCTACGCCGTCGGCCTCATCGCCCTAAACCACTACTACACGCCCACCGCCCCCTACAAATACGCCCTCCTTCTGCTGGTCGTCATCCCCATCATCTACACCGTGTTCACCATCATCCGCGGCGTCTCCGCCATGGACGAACTCCAGCGGAAGATCATCATGGAAGCCATGGCCTTCGCCGGCATCGCCACCGGCTTCACCTGCTTCAGCTACCTCTTCGTCCGCGACAGCGGCGGCCCCGAGTTCCACGCCGAATGGGCCTTCTACATCATGTGGTTTTATTATGCCATCGGAGCCATTCTCAGCGCACGGAGGTTCCAATGAAGAACCGCCTCAAAACACTCCGCGAGCAGCATGGCTACACCCAGGAGCAGCTCAGCAAGCTCCTCGAAGTCAGCCGCCAGACCATCAATTCCATCGAAAAGGAACGTTACGATCCCAGCCTGCCCCTGGCCATGAAGATCGCCCGTCTCTTCAAGCTGAAAGTCGAAGACATCTTCTCGGACGAGTAGCCGCCGCACCTCAGTAACTTCAAAGCTGGCCTTCAATCGGCAGCAGGCCGATCAGCTTCACCTTGAACCGCTGTCCCCGTGTCGTATCCGGCTCCTGAGTGAGACGGATTTTTTTCCCGTCTTCCTCCGTCAGCCACACCAGTTTGCCTTTCTCCAACTGCACCTGATAGGCATGCGGACCAAGATCTTTGACAGCTTTCTGCATCAGCGCGGAAGTCAATTCCCGCGACTCAATCAGAACGCCGATTTCCGTGTTCAGACGAATCGATCGTGGATCCAGATTCATGGAGCCCACAAAGACCGTGCGATCGTCAAAAGCAAAAGTCTTGGCGTGCAAACTGGCCCTGCTGGACCCCTTAAAGAACGAGGAACCGCGCTCACCTTCTTGGGTCGAACTGTCGGCGGCTTTGAGTTCATACAATTCCACCCCACCCTCCAACAAAGGCTTGCGATACCTGGCATAGCCGGAGTGCACCGCAGCCACATCCGTCGCTGCCAGGGAGTTGGTCAGGACGATGACCCGCACGCCGCGCTTCCGCAGATCGGTCAGCAGCTTCACGCCTCGCTTCTCCGGCACAAAATAGGGCGACACGATCAGGAGAATCTTTTGCGTTTGATCCACGATCGACAGGAGTTGCGGCGCCAGATGATCGGTCCGGTCATGCGGCTTCGACGTGACCTTGCTGGGCGCGTCATACACCGCCCAGGCCCGGCTGGGGATGAACCGCAGATCTCCCTTTTTCAAGCCCGTAGTGACAGCATTGCTCTGGGTGGTCTTCAGGCTGCTGGCCTTTTGCGCGCTTGCATACTTCTCCTGCAGAGTGGCCATAAAAGCCGCGCGTTTCTCCGCTGACTCACGCTTCGTGTTCAGCGCTCTGATTTCGATCGAGGACGGACTGTTCCAGTAGTCATCAAATTGCTGGCACACCTCACCCACCACCGGACCGACGGTGATCACATCCAGATCCGCGAAGTTGATGTCTGCATGCACGTTGAAGTATTCGTCACCGATGTTGCGTCCGCCGATAATCGCCGCCTGGCTGTCCGCGATGAAGGCCTTGTTGTGCATGCGACGGTTGGCTCGCTTGAAATCCAGCAGCGCCCCCAGAATCCTCGCCCCCCGCATGGTCACCGGATTGAATAACCGCACCTCAATGTTGGGATGACCGTCCAGAAAAAGGAGCCCCTCGTCAGAGGCCATCGTGCCCAAATCATCCAAGAGCAGGCGAATGCGCACTCCTCGGTCCGCCGCCCGCATCAGCGCCGCCACCAGTTGCAGTCCCGAGTCATCGCTGCGCCAGATGTAATACTGCAGATCCAAAGTCCGCTCCGCCATGTCCGCCAAGGCAAACCGCGCACCCTTCGCATCCGCCCCGTTGCCCAGGGCATACACCCCGCTCTGGCCGGGATGACCACCGATCTGCCGTTTCGAAACCGCTCCCAGCCGCGTCTGCGCCGTATCCTTCTGCGTGAATGTTTTCTCCCGCTGCGAAGTATCCGGCAAACCCGAACAAGCCGCCACAGCCACCATGACGGCGCAAACCAATACCCTGCCCAGATAGATTTTCATAAGGTCAAAGACGCTCTGCACGGCCGAAGGAAGTAGACAATGCAGGTCCGCCGATTGTCGCGAACCAACAGGAAGACGCAACTCGGAAACAGGCGAATGAGACTTTGGTCGGACGGTTCAGAACTGCTTAGAGAGCTTCCGGGAGCGGAATGATAACCCCATGAGCGTCCTTCAGATGCTCAACCCGTTCCTGCATCCAATATTTGAACTCCTTAGGAGCGGTGGTCGTTTCCGGATCAAAGCTTCCGACGGTATCCATCATGGCGGCCGTCCGGTCGGGATTCAGGCTTTGCTCGTAAATTTCTTTTGCCGTAGACGGGCCGTAGATTCCGGCAGCTCTTTCAATACACGATGACAAGTTCGGATCGTTTACCACAGAATAATACTTTTTGCCCACTCCGAGGGCACATGTGACGTTGCCTCCGCTCCCGTGAGCAAATATCCAAGAATGCTCGTGTGGGCGGATCAGGCCCGCACGCGCGGCGGCACCTGAGAGGATGCTTGGCTCAACTTTGTCTGAGTGAATAAACCAAATATACCTCTGGCTTGTCTCTTTGGCGCCGCAGTGTTCGCAGAACGAAAGGCTCGTAAAGAAAGGAGGTTCAGGAAATGGGATAAAAGTAGATGCCAGGATTAAAAGCAACCCCGCCGTTCCAATCACGACTTTATTTGAGGTGGTCATTTGATCAAAAAGAGAATCACAGCCGCGCATGAGTGAAAATGTTGCTCTTAGCAATCGCAGCTGAACATCCTATCGTAAACAGAGGTTTCAACTTACGTAAAGGGGACACCATCACTCACCCAGACCACAATGAAGCTCGCTACGCAATAGGCCGTCTTACCACCCAGACAAACTACCAGTCATCGCCCAATCAAGCTCCTGCCGCTTCAAACTTCACACTTCAATCTTGAAACTAATTCACGGCTTCACCGCCACCGACTTCGCTTCACCCTTCACCGGCACCGACTCATCCGCCGCACTCGGCCTCGGACCCGGCGTCACTCGCACCCAAGTCTTGTCAGACCAGTAGTCGTTATTCCAGAGCCGCTTCGGGCTCGGCCGTGAATAGTAAGCATCCCGATCAAAAAGCACTTCCGGCACATAGCGCGCGCCCGTCTCCGCCAGCAAAGGAGGCCGCGTCGCGTAGGACGCCCCCTCGGTGGACTCCAGGAGATAATCTTCCCCCTCCAGCCGCACCACCACCCAGGCATGGCCCCCACGCTCGGCGAAACGTCCCAACGCCACACGCGCCTCAAACCCCCGCGCAATAAGCCAGTCTGCCAGAAGTATCGACGAGTCCTCACAGTCCCCATGGCCAAAGGACTGCGTCTCCAGCGCCGTCTGCCACGCATCATTCGACGCGTTTTCATCATCTAGGATATACCGGCATTCCCGCGCCACCGTTTGCCAGATCGCGATCAGCTCATACAGCCGGCCCTGCTTCTTGCCAAAGTACGCCGGAGGCGCATACCCCGTCAGAAACTCATTCACATAATGAAACTGCCCGTGAATGTCTGACGCCAGGATCGCATAGATTTGATGGCAGTGTGGGCATTCCAGCGAAAGACTGCGGCTCTGCGTGGGAATCTCGCAGAGTTGACCCTTATTACAAAGCGAGCACCAGTTGTAAAAAGTGCTCGGCCCGCCCACCCGCAGCTTCTCCGGAGCAAAATCCGGTGCTTTTGTGCCCGTCACCACGCATAGCTGCCAGCCCAGCGCACGGCCCAGCGGTTGCACCGAAATGGCAATGTGGGAGAGCGACCCCTTTTCCAGGCGCGTCCAGGACCTCACTCGATCCAGCAGACCATCCACCGTCGTATGCCGGGAATTGAAAGCATACGACTCCAGGTATTGAGGAAAGACCTCCTTCATTTTATCCAGGACGTCCTCCATCGCCATAAGAGGCTCCGCGGTCAGTGTTTTCCGCAGCCATTTCGCCGCAGTTCTATCTTCCTGTAGCGGAGGAACGTTCCGCACCTGGCGCAGCACATCGACTTCCGCCAGAGCGTCGACCGTAAGATCATCCGCCATTCCTAGAGATGCTTCGGCGGACAGCCCCGTCTTCCACCACCGCATTGAGTGGCCGAGCCATGTCGGTTGCCACGCCCAGAGTCCGATGGCCGAAAGGGAGATCGGCACGAGGGAGACGAGGAGCAGCGGTCGGCGCATCACGCATAATTGTAATCAATATAAAAAATACGGCAATAAATAGTTAATTCGCGTTTTAGCGGGCATCTCTCAAGATTGATGCTTTAGAAACCCGAATCATTCGCAAATGGGAGGTTTCTCAATTATAAGATAAATAATTTAGAAAATTTCCATAAAAAGAGTTGCAGACCAGAGAATTCTCAACCATAATCCCCACATCTGAGAATCACAAACGCTGCGCTTCGCAATCTTGTGAGTCCCGGACAAAAAAGCAGAACAATCCAGCTCAACTCCTCTCTCACATGAAAAAGACAGCTCTTCTCTCCGCGATCGCCGCTCTGATCTGCACCGCCGCTGTGAATGCGGATGACACCCTGGTGAAGTATGACTTCAACAGCAAAACCAACTGGAGCGCCCCCAGTTATGTGAACAGCGCACTCTCCGCCAGCACCCTTAGCTACAGCGGCCTGAGCACCAGCCACTACAATACCGGCTCTCTCGACAACAGCGGTTTCAATAGCTTCAAGTCCTGGGACACCAGCTACGATCTCGACCTGACCCGCTCAAACCTCTCCGCCGGTAAAGACGCCGTCAGCTTCAATGTCTGCGTGGATGACTTCACCTGCGGTGAGTTCACCTCAGTCAGCCTCGACCTGAAGCGCGTCTATGACTTCTGCGGTTGCGGCAGCGATGGCAATGACTCAGCCGAATACGTGCAGGCCGCCATCTTCTGGCAGGACTCCACCGGCGCCATTCAGTATGCCACCTCCGCAGCCACCCTCCTCGGCGGCACCGCTTGGGCCTCCCTCACCCTCGACTTCACCACCTTCAGCGCCACGCTTCCTACCGACCTCGGCAGCAGCAACTACCTCGTGGAAATCTACGCCTGGGGCGGCAGCGGCACGAACACTCTTTACCTCGACAACATCGCCCTCAATGGCGCAGTCACCGCTGACTGCATCCCAGAACCCGGCGGCGCCATGTTGCTCTTCTCCGCTGGCGTGATCGGCCTCCTGGTCCGTCGCCGCAGAGACTAAAGAGAAGAGAAAGCGCCTAGGCGCACGAGTAGAAAAGATCAGTTGGATAATATTGGATGTAGTTCTCAGGCGGCCCGCGAGTGCGGGTCGCCATTTTTTTTTGCCTTGGAGGGAGGGAAGGAGCGCGGCATTTCAGCCGTGCTTTTTTGTGTTCCAGCATCAGAAGGGCAGGGCAGGGCAGGGGAGAGGAGGGGAAAGAAAGGAGCGCGGCTGTCCCAGCCGTGTATCAGACACTCCGCTTCCTCCCAGAACATCGTAACCCACAACAGCCGACCATCGCAGCTCAACTCGATGTTCTCAAATTACCCAACAAAACATAACCCCGCAAAAGTCTCTTGGATCACGGTGGCAAATGAAACGCCACACCGCTTTGTGACCGTACACGACGAAACACAACCCCCACCACTCCATCGAAAGCCCCAGATCCCAAATACCTTCCTTCATCCTCTTCGCGTCTTTGCGTCTTCGCGGTGAACATCAAACACCAACCCTCCCCTACAGCGCTCCAGCCTGGCTCTATCTACCCTCGCCTGATCCCCGCATAAGGTTGCGTATCTGCGTCAAAAGTTGAAAAAACTACCCGCTATCCAACCTCAATGCCATGCATCAACTCCTAAAAGCCTCCCTCCTTGTCCTGCTGTTTTCGGGCCGCGCACTCGCCGGACCCGTTTCCCCCATCACCCCAGAACGCACTCCCTTCGATAAAGGCAACACGGAACTTGAAGCCATGGCCGGAGCCTTTTGGGGCGTTGGCACCAAAGGTACAGATTTCCGTCCCGACATAGGTTACGCCCTTGCCTCCCTCCGCTACGGTTGGATGCTCACCGACCCCGCAGGCGATGGATTCTTTCGCGGTAACTGGGAATTCCTGCTCGGTGGCTTCGTCGGTTCAGTTTTCGAAGGTCCCGGCAGCATCCACGCCGGAGCAGATCTGAACCTTCGCTACAATTTCATTCAGCCCGACGCGAAGGTCGTTCCTTTTTTCCAGATCAGCGCAGGCGGCGTCTATAGCGATGTCTACAGCGACGATAAAGCCCAGAGCCTCCTCGGCTCAGATTGGAACTTCGCCCTTGGCTCCAGCATAGGACTGCGCTGGATGCTCTCGGAAAATACCGCCTTAACCACCGCCTTTGGATACCGCCACTTCTCCAACGCAACCGCGGCTACAACGCCTTGGGCGTCCTAGTGGGCCTGGCTTGGTTCTATTAAACAAAATAACTCCGAAGCCCCAGACTTTTCGGAGTGCTGAGATGGCCGCAGGCCTTCTCGGCCTCGTAGCCCGCCGCAGACACATTCCTCACTCCGCTTCCCATCCAGCCGGCAGCGGAAAGAAAGGAGCGCGGCTTTCCAAGCCGTGTGTTAGGTGCTCCGCTTCCTCCCAAGACATCAAAGTGACTCAAGACCTCCGGACATCGAAGGCCAACTCACTGATCAAGGAGTAACCTTTCAATGTCACCACTCGCGACAGTCTCTTGGACTGCGGTGGCAAATGAAATGCGACACCGCTTTGTCACCGCCCACGACGATACACAACCCCACCACCGCATCGAAAGCCCCAGATTCCTTAGCACCTTCCTCCATCCAAAGGACCAAAGGCCTGCCCCATGATAGCGTCGAACATGTGGCTAGTATGCCATGTATGACTCGCCTGATGGTAATGGCCGCAGGCGTTCTCGGCCCCATCGCCTGCCATCAGACCCATTTTTAACTCCACACCCCATCCAGCCGGTCAGGTTTGGAGCACAAGAGCGGCCAGCTCCCGCTTTGCGGTTGGAGGAGCTTGCTCCGACGGGGGGGGACGACGTCGCACACCTGTTGACGTCGCTCCCCTCACTATTCCATAACCCAACAATCATCGGCGCTCAGCATCTCGTCGCCCCCCGATCGAGCGCCGCTCTTACAGCTTCCCTCGCGGAGGTAATGGGCGGGACATTCAGCATCGCATAACACAAGTCCTCTCCACCTTCCGCCCAAGACCACGCAAAAGCTCGAGTCGCCGTGGGATGTCCGAACACTTCGAAAATTTGCACAGGACCTTGCCATAAAATCTCACCCTGCGCGACCTCCCGGACATAAGCACTACTGGTGCGCCGGCATTGAACTCCCAGAAGAGTCTCAACCGTTCTCTGAAGATCTGTTGCTGTGCCTGAAGACATAACAAACAACCCTACCTCACCCAACCCTTTGCTCAAGAGAGCGCGTGGCTCAGAGTGCGCTGAACGATTTGCTTATTCCAATTAAAGGGGCGCAGCAATATCTGCTTCCGCCGCTCTATCTAGACGCCGCACCTCGAACCTCCTTGGGTTCCACCCCGCGTCACCGTTCACCGAGATCGACCCCACCCTCCTAAAGTGCCTCGCGGATACTTCTTCATCAGACACTCTAAATTGATCCACGTCCCCGTTCACTCTATCGAACAGGCCCGCTCTAAGTAGCACCGGAGCCCCCAGACCTTTCTGAGTGCTGAGATGGCCGCAGGCCTTCTCGGCCTCCCCACCTGCTCCCCAACAAAATCCCCACTCGCCACCGCAACCAGCCGTAAGGATTGGAGTGCGTGCAGCTCGCCGCCGCTTTGCAGTTGGAGGAGCTTGCTCCCACGGGCTGGAAACGACGTCGCACAACCACTGATGTCGTTCGACGCCCGCCTCCCCAACCCCCTACTGAGCAGACACTCTCCCGAACTCCGGAGGAGTTCTCCCATGAATAGCCCGGGGTCGAACGACCCCGGGTACCGCATAGAGAAGCCCATCAACCCCAGCGCGGGTTGTCCTATGCGCAACTGATTTGGTAAGCCTATCGGTCTCGTCGAAATCCCTCAGCTCGGAACACCCGTCTATTCCAACGCGCTCTCTCTGCATGCCGACTTTCTGCCACCTAGCGAACGCCATCGTCCACGATGACCGTCATCACCCAACCGCCTGTCTTCTCGGCCTCGTCGCCTGACCTCAGACAAACTTATCATTCCCACGCACCAGTCAGCCGGTCAGGTCTGGAGTGCGTGCAGCTTGCTCCGACGGGGTGGGGGAACGACGACGCGCAACCACTGACCTCATTCCCCACCTCCCATCGATAACCAAACAACCATCGGCGTTCATCATCGATCATAACCAGCGCCAAAGACCTCCGTATGGACTGGTGCACAGCTTACTCTGCGGGTTCTACCTTTCATCGAACCCCTTCTCGCCCTCGTCGCCTGCTCTAAGACCCGTTTATAGCTTTCACATTCCGGTCTGCCGGTCAGGTCTGGAGTGCGTGCGGCTCGCCGCCGCTTTGCGGTTGGAGGAGCTTGCTCCGACGGGGCGGGGGAGACGTCGCACGACTCCTGATGCCACTCTCCGCAAGCATTAGTTGAAGGCAAAAAATGCCTGTCGCATCCTCACTTCCCCAACCACCCACTCAGCATACACTCTCCCAAACTCCGGAGGAGTTCTCCATGAATAGCCCGGGGTCGAACGACCCCGGGACACGAACAAAGAAGCCCCAACCCCAGGGTGGGTTGTCCTATGCGCGGTGGATCAATTTATAACACTCCTACTCCGGCATCCTCACAACCGCTTCCCGCGCCCAAATTCGCCCACCCTTCGCAACCCCAACAAACGCCGCCGCACCCTTGGCGCTCCCCAAATCAATCACCCCATCATCCACCTTCACTCCCGCCGCATCAAAAAGCGGCTTCGCCTCCGCCGAGTACCCAATCACCTTGCAGTGCCCATACGCATCGCGCACCCAATCCACCGCCGCTGCATTACTCGCCAGCGCGCCGCCACTCTCTTTCCCAACCAACACGACCACCGTGTCAAATAACACCGATGGCGTGCCCGAGAGAGCCATATCAGCCTCCACCATTTTCCCCGCCGCATCCTTTGCTCCACCGACCTTCGGCGCAATCACCGCCAGCGCAGCCTTTTCGCTCTTGGCACTCTCACGCAACTCCGCCAGCCGCGCCGCATCAAATCCGGCCCCGATCAACACCCCAATCTTTCGCCCCATTAAGGTATCCTGCTTCTTACCAAGTATGCTCAGTGCCGGCGAGGCAGGCAAATCGCGCGGTGCAACCGCCGGCTTGATCTCATCCCCTGCACCAGCATCCATCCCAAGCTCCGTCGCCACACCATCATGCAACTTCTTGTCCACGATCGCCAAATGACCTAACATGCGCGTGCGAATCGCCTTGGTCTGCACCTTCGCCAGCTCAAAGGCGAACGCGCTAATGATATGTTTCTGCTCAGTCTCGTTTTGCGAGCGGAAGAAAAGCCGGGCCTGGGAATAATGATCGGAAAATGTCGCTGCGCGTTTGCGCACTTTATCACCCGTCATTTGTTCCGGCACTGACTGAAACCCGCTCACAGGATTTTCACGCGGACCTTTTCCACCATCCAGCGAATTAGGTTCATAGGCCACACGGCCCTTAGGTATGGCCATCTGATGCATGCCATCGCGCTGAAAGTTGCTAGCTCCAAAAGGGCAACCCTTGGGCGCATTGATCGGCAACTGATGAAAATTCGGCCCACCCAGGCGGGAGAGTTGCGTGTCTTGGTAAGAGAAGAGCCGCCCTTGCAGCAACGGATCATTCGAGAACTCGATGCCTGGCACAAGGTTCGTTGGCAGGAAAGCAACTTGCTCGGTTTCAGCAAAGAAATTGTCCGGGTTCCGATTCAGCACCATCTTCCCCACGATCCGTAGTGGCACGATCTCCTCGGGAATGACCTTCGTTGCATCCAGCAGATCGAAGTCCAGCTTTGCAGCCGTGGCCTCGTCAATCACCTGAAGGCCCAACTCGTATTCCGGAAAGTCACCCTTCTCGATTGCCTCCCACAAGTCGCGGCGATGAAAGTCAGGGTCCTTGCCATTGATCTTCGTGGCTTCGTCCCAAACCACCGACTGCAGGCCGAGCTTGGGCTTCCAATGAAACTTCACAAAGCAGGACTCACCCTTCGCATTCACCATCCGGAAGGTATGAACCCCGAAGCCTTCCATCATGCGATACGAGCGCGGGATGGCGCGGTCGCTCATCACCCATTGCAGCATGTGATTGATCTCAGGTGTCAGCGAAGCAAAGTCCCAGAACGTGTCGTGCGCAGAAGCCGCCTGCGGAATCCCGTTGTTCGGCTCAGGCTTCACCGCATGCACCAGATCCGGGAACTTCATCGCATCCTGAATGAAGAACACTGGGATGTTGTTGCCCACCAGATCGTAATTGCCTTCCGTCGTATAGAACTTCGTCGCAAATCCGCGCACATCACGTGCCATATCGGCTGAACCCCGCTCACCTGCGACCGTCGAGAACCGCACAAACACCTCTGTCTTCTTCGCCGGGTCCTGCAAAAACGCCGCTCTCGTGATGTCGGCCTGCGACTTGTAGCACTGAAAATAACCATGCGCTGCTGACCCACGCGCATGCACAATGCGCTCCGGAATACGCTCGTGATCAAAATGCTGGATCTTCTCCCGCATGATAAAGTCTTCTAGCAGCACTGGCCCGCGCTCCCCGGCCTTGAGCTGGTTCTGATTGTCAGAAATCGGCAACCCATGATTGGTCGTCAGCGTTCCCTCCGCCTTCGTCGCTGTCTGATGCGTCTCCGCAGGCTTCGCCTCACTCGTCTTAGCAGCTGCGGGCGGGGCAGGGGAGTCCTGCGCAATCAGAACCTGCGCCCCGGCTATTACGACGGCAAGAATGCAGGGAATACCTGAGGTGTAACGGAAAGCGATGTGAGACTTCATAATATATAAAGGTGCGTGGGAGAACCGAGCGTTTCAGCCATGGGACAAGACACCCAAGTTGGTGTGAATACTTTGTTATCCAATGGCGACGCGCCTGATCTTCGCACGAAGGAACCCGCCCACGCTTCGCCTGACCTCTCCCTCAGGGTAAACTCTTGAGAATCAGCGGAATCTGTCGCTCCCAGCCTATTGCCCTCGCGACAGTCTTTTGGAGCAACGGTGTTTCATGCAAGAGTAAAGTCAGGATTTTTGATGAGTTGGTTCATGACTGAAAGGAGCTTGCGCATGACGGCTGTGATGGCGAGTTTTGGGGCTTTACCCTCGTTGATGAGGTGCTGATAAAAAGTTTTAAGGATGGGGTTGTGATGGCTGGCGGTGAGTGCAGCCATGTAGAGAGCGCGGCGCACTTCGGTGCGGCCTCCGCTGATATAACGGCGGCCCTCTTTGCTGCCACTGTCACGATTGCGAGGGGCCAGGCCTGCCAGGGAGGCGGCCTGCCTGCGGTTGAGAGTGCCCAGTTCGGGCATGGCCGCCAGGACGCCTTGAGCCGTTACAGTGGAGACACCCTTAAGCTGACACAGGCGCTGGATTTTTTGCTGCAGATCAGGGTTTTGTTGGCTGAGCTTTGTGACCAGCGCATCGAGTTGATCGATCTGTTTTTGAAGAGCCTGCAGACCTTTTTGAGCCTGCTTAATCAAAATGGGGTGGCTGTGGGTTGGCAGACGGTTCTTCTCCATGACCAGCAGCTTGATGAGTTGGGTCCTGCGCTGGGTAATCTCCGCCAGCTCACGCTGGGTGTCGGTAAGCTGCACCGTAGGAGCCGGTGCCATCTTTTGGCCAAAGAGGGTTAACATCCTGGCATCAATGGGATCGGTTTTGGCCAGAGTGCCTGTAGCAGTGGCAAAGGCGCGCACCCGTGCCGCGTTCATACGGCTGACTGGGATGGCAGCTTGATGCAGAGCATCCATGAGGGGACGCTCGTAACCACCGGTGGCTTCCAGGACGACGTGGACCTGGGAGAGGGCCTTAGCTTTAGTTTTGAGTTTGAGGATGGCCTTGATGAGGCGCTGGTGACCGGCCTTGGTATTGGGCACCATAGGCAGGGCTGGCAGCACGGTGTTATCCACTTGCAGAGAGTCCTTGGCAACATCGATGCCTAGGTGGATAATCTGGGGAGAGTCATTGGGTCTCATACTTGCAAATGCGAGCTGTTCCTGGCAAGGGAACGCTCAATCAACGGTTCGAGTTCAGTGACAGGCGTGAGGGAACAGGCTCCAAAACAAACACGGCTGTATAAACAGACGGTTCAACTGCGGTTGGTTCTCACTGACGCCACCGAGGATGAGGCGGCCACCTCATCCTCGGTGCCAACCCTTTAAATGCGCTTCACAGCGGAACAAAGAGTCAGCTGCTCAGAACATACAACTGCGGTGGGAAGCGAAGGCGCCACACCGCTTTGTGACCGCGAACGACTCAAAACCTGTCTTACAGCTCAAAGCGAAAGCCCAAGTTCCTTAAAACCTCACACTCAAGATCACGAGAGGTCGAACCCCGGCAGGGGTGCCAGAACACTCCGCGCATCCATCAGATCATAAGTCACAAGGGCCAACGGCCCGCCCCATAGTAGCCCAGGGCATCGCCCTGGGTATCCCACCCGCCAAGCGTCTCAGGATAGCACCTCCCCACGCCATCACGCGTAGCTTTCCCCGGATACTAAGCGCCAATGGCGCGACTCATACCAGCCTGGGGTCAGCGAGGCAATACCGAGCGCAGCCCCAGGTAACGAAAGGCCTCATGATTGAGCGCTGAAAGCGCGGCTCATAGGCCTCTTCCCGAGACGACCCTAACAAACGAAACGCCTCAACGCAACTCCGCTCCAACTGCCATCCGCACCCCTTGCAACCCCTTGAAACCACCCGCATCTTTTATTGCATGTCCCTCACCATCTTTTGCCACTACCCGGCACACCACCACCCGCTTTACCTGCCGAAACCCAACAGCAATTCCCGCGAAGTATGACTATATAGTCATACAAAACGCCCCTTACTACACACCAGACCAGCACTTGGAACCAACTCCTCGCCAAACCCCTTGCGCCACCGCACACGATGCCCCTAGCCTCCTCCCAAAATCACCACTTTTCCCGCGATGTATAACTACATAGTTATACTAAACGCCTCTTACAACATACCCGACCGGGACTTGGAACCAAGACACAGATAAATTCCTTGCACACCGCACTTCACTTCACTTCACACGGGCTCACTTCATTTCATCTCCGCAATGACTCCATACCGCTGCCACAACGTTGTGATCACTTTTTCCGGCGCATCCTTTATCAACGTCTTTAGCACTTCCGCGGGCACATACGGATTGCCCGCCAGCTCCGACTTTACATCAGAGCTGTCCAACTCCAGCAACCACCGCAACAGCTCTTCCGCTTCCTTTGACGCATCACCCAGTTGCGGATTTTTGGCAATCTCTCGCAACGCATAACGATCCTCCTTCACAGTCTTCGCATGCACCAGTAACGTCGAGAGCGGGGTATGCGGATTCTGCCGTGCCGCCGAACTCAAATACTCTTCCTTACTCTTCAAGAGTGCAGCCCACGCCGTGCTGTCATCGCCCTTGAAGTCGGCTGCCACCTTCCTCCAGGCCATAAAGGAATCATCGACCTGCAGAGCAAACGAATCATCCTGCGCCCGATCCAAAGTCATACTCAAGGGCATATGCCTCACCGGCTCCAGTCTCCACAAACGCGGATACACCTTGTGTATGATCAAGAGCGCCTCCGCCGGCAACCGCGGATGCTCCAGCAGCGCATGCACATCAGAAATATGCGCGATGTAACCCTTGTCATATTCGTTCCAATGTTCAGCCGGAGCTTTCGCCAGACGCTCCGCCTCACGGATCAAAGCAGCATCTGGCACCGCCAGATTATCCAGTGCCGTCCGCCGCACCTCGGCATCGCTGTCCTGCGCCAGCTTGGTCAGCACCTCAGCATCGCGCGAAGCCGCCGCCACCGCACGCCGGGTCGTAGCCGAACCATCATTCGCCAACGCCGCACCCTTCTGATCAAGAAACGGCAGAAGCTGGGTATAAGGCACCTTGCTCAACGCCGCTTCACGCACCTCAGGCCTTGGATCCAGGGCAAGCTTCTGCCAGTCCGCCGGAGCCGCTTCAGCCGCTCCCACCAGTCCTACCATGACCCTTAGACTGAGAGTCCCAATCAGAACGCAGCACCTCCCCAAGGCTTGTTTCCGCCCCATAAAAATCGATGACATAGCAAAGCTGAATTTCAGTCCAGCCCCGGTTGTGACATATCTAAGACAACTTATTTTCCAGCTTTGAACCTCGGGTCATCCCACACGAACGGCTTCTTCTCGCCTAGCAGCAGTTCATAGATGGTGCTGTTCGTTTTTACCATCTCATCCAGCATGCCTTTCCATGGGCGATCCGTCACCGCGATGAGTCCGCTGTTCGCACGCTCGCCATCGAAGCCAGAGAACCAGCGCCCCGTCACCGACTGATCCACTAAGGTGAACCACTCAATGCCCACAACAAAGCCCGAAGCCGCCGCCTGTTCCACATAGTTCCGATACGCCAGCCCGCGCTCCTGCTGGCTGCTCACTTCACGCCCGCCATCAAGCCCGCTATCCTTCGGCGAGGACCAGAAAAACTCACTGAGCATCATTGGCTTGCCTCCCGTCCATTCATAGATGCGCTTCATGAAGACAGGGTCGTAGCCATACGTGTAGTAGTTGAAGGACATCACATCCACCCACTTGCCCATGGCCCGGCAGATCCACTCCTGGGCGATCGTGTTCGGCTGCAACCGGCTACCGAGAATGAGGTGGTTCTTGTCATACTTTTTCGTCGTCTCCACCACCAGCTTGAAGTACTCGTCCAAGAAGTGAGAAGCAAAGGCTTCCGCATCCTGCTTCGCTGCCGCAGCCTTCATGGTCAGGCCCGTTTCCAGAAGATCATCAAAAGAACCGGCACTCGCCTCCCAAGCCTTATTGAAAGCAGCGATGTCCTGATACTTCTCCTTCAGCCAAGCCACCAACCGGCGTTTGCACGCATGCTCGCTTCCCTTCAACGAAGGGACAATGACCGGAATCTGTTCATAGATCGGTTCATTCACAATATACCAGCCAATGATAAGCGGATCCTCCGCATGCAAAGGCAGATACGCCGCTAGGTTTTTTTCAACCTGTGCCCGCACCTTCTCATCAAAGGGATCGAAGGTTTCATGAATGCCCGGCACACGCGGCACGTCCTCCCAGACATTGATCGGCAGATGCGCCACCGTTGCAAACTGCGCCGCCTTCCGCGCTTCCGGCCCAGTCTCAATCGGAGTGAATGCCCCTACGGAATTAAACCCCCAGCGCCTCAAACGGTCGATCATGCGCTTCGTGTAAGATTCACCTGTGTAAGGTTCACCATACTTCCGCACGCTATTGACCAGATGGAAAGAAAGGATGGTGCCCTGCTGCCATTTCTCCCGGCGGAACACACTGCTGAATTCGCCTTTGTCTTCCGGCAGCCACTCGTAGGTGGCCTCGCGTCCCGTCACCAAGGTGAAATCATCATTCGGCACCATGCCGCAAGGGCCGATATGGAAGAACGTGTTTCCCTCTGGATCGACAAGGTGCCAGCGGTCTTTCTTCTGCTCCATGTGGAAGAACCCCGTCGCCTTCAATCCCAACTTCTCTTTGCTCCCCGCCAGCCCGCCGAAGTTATCCATGGCGGGCCACTTCGTCGCAGCATACCAGGTCTTCTCCTGCTCGATGTCCGCCTTCATCTGCTCGACGGAAGTCACCTTCTCCGGCCATTCCAGTCGCGTCGCCTGACCAAACTTATCCACGAGCGGCTTGGGCTTCTCTCCGGCAGCGGGCGACGTTTGCGTGAACGTAAAAACTAGGTCCGTCCGCGTCGGCTCATGAGGGATCGTGCAGACCCATTGGAAGATCGGCCAGTTCCATTCCCGGTTATCCTGCACCTGATGGTAGGTGAACTCCGGCGGCTCGATGGCGAGTGTCTTGCCCTCGTAATTCGTCAGTGTGAAAGTCTTCCCGTGATCCTGCAGAATATGCGGCGCCGGTGGTTTTTGCCGGGGGAACTCACCTTGTTTGGCATCGACTTTCCAGCTGCCGCCCTGGTTATAAGAGATCGGGATCTGGATGTTGGACTGAATCGCCTTCACATCCGGCTGAATGCCTGCCAAGGTCCACCGCAGTTTGCTTCCGGCCTCCACGGCTACCGTCACGCTCGCCCCGCCTTCATAGCGCAGTGTGGCCTTGTCTCCGGCGATGGTCTTCTCCACCAGCTTGTGCGCTTCCGCATAGTTGCCGTTGTTGAGGTGCGGGTACTCAAGCGTGAACTTCCCCATGCTGTCCGCATCGATGACCGCGCCGTCCTGCCCTAAAGTGATGCTCGCGCCATGGAGCAGGGGAGTGCAGGCGGAGAAAATTGCGGAGGAAAGCAGGCAAAGCGTTTTAAGCATGGCGCTGTTATGCACGAGCCCGCCGCTTTTGCCAAGTGCCGCTTACATCGTTAGTCGAGGATCAAACCCAAAGGGCTCTGGTGGACCGATATCCACTTTTGCAAAATCAGGATGCGCCGGATTGAGCAGGTAGTTCCACTCCCCGGGCACAAGCACACTCGGCATCTGCCACACCGCACTGCCGCCCTTTGCCACCCACGCATCTCCCAAATGCTGGGTGAACTTCGGCGGTGGTTCCGCGTTCCAACCAATTGGCAAACGGTCGTGCGGCAATTCCTCCACGAGTGCCGCATCAAAGCTCACTCGGAACATCGCATAGCGGAAGATCATCCTTGGGTTGAGGTGCACCAGCGTTTCCAGCGCAGCCAAGGCCCGGCTGTTGCTCGTGTAAACGACACGCACGCCGCGTGAATTCCATCGGCCTCCGCCCAAAGCAGCGCCCTCTCCTGAGAAGGCACTGCCCGCGTACTTTTCCTTAACGATCCGCCAAGCGTCCGGCATGAACTTATGAATAGACGCCAAACTCAATGCGGGTAAGCAGGTCTTCCACCTCCCGTGCCCCCAGTTCGGTTTCCGCAAACTCCAACGGGATGGCGCCACCCAGACTGATCTGCGGCGCAGCCAGCCAGAGACGGGCATTGGGCAGGGACTCCATGACTTGGGCCGCTTTCCCGAGCAACCGGGCAAACCGCAGCACCCGGTCAGACTCACTGGCGTCCAGCCGACCAGCAGCCTTGCGACGGTGGAGAGTGGCTTTGGAAATGCCAAGCATGGGAGCCAGACGGTCCATGGGGAGGCCCAAGTCTTCTTGAAGTTTTTCCAGCTCAGAAATCGGCAACCCAGCCTTCACTGTGTGAATGACATTCAATGGGGAATAGGCCTCATTCTCCTCCTGACCACCCGTCACAAAAAAGCCGACCAGATTCGCGGCGTGCTTCCTGCCGGGTGCAGCCTTATACCCGGCAGGTGCTTCCTTAAGAGAGGAACCTTGTGGAAAAGCCTTCATATGAAACTATAATATATCTCAAATGAATAAATGCAAATGAATTTTTCTTGTTTGAGAGTTGGCTCCAGAGCGATCACTCATGGATAAAATCGGAGGCGCCGGGAGGAAGTCGGTAGGGCTTCTCGTGGGCGTGCTTCAGGAAATCAGCCGGTAATTCATCAACAGGACACCAAATTATGGCCCATGAACAAACCCATCCAAGCTGCCAAATCTGTTTGAAGGCCTTGTGCGGCCCATCTTCGGCTTTTGGCCAGGTCTTGGTCGTGCCGATGAACTGATCTGTGGGGAACCCTTTGAAAGTGTGTGGCGCCATGAATTGCTGGGCAGAGACACGTCGGCAGGGAGGGCTGTATTCGGTGGCGCAACTGGCCAGCAGAAACGTGATTGGCAGGATCAGCGACAGGTTCGAACAAAGTGATCGGATCATAGGATGACAGGGGAGGGGATAATGGGCTACCACGTAACTGACTCACGAAAAAGGTCCTCCATCATTATAACAGATGCCGTGGAAAAGAGGCGAGCTGCGAATTTGCGCAGGTGGGCACGCAGAGATTGCTGCACGGAAATGCGATTCCTTGTCAGTCACATCGGCGGAACCGGACGGCATTCGGGATGCGATTTCATGGCACCACCACCGAATGCCCGTCTCGTCCGAAGCCCTTTTCACGCAAACCCTGCGCCTGCTGCAAGATTGTCTGGACGAGTGCATTCTCACTGCGGAGGCATGTTTTGAGATTCAGTGGACGGACTTCATCAGCGACATTCGGCACTCCACCGGCAGTTTCTACCGGCACATCATCGCCGACCTTCATCTGGTTCATGAGCGCACCTATCCCTCAGGTGTGAAGGTGGGTTACATCATCGCGGCGGATGAATATTGGAATCCCCTGGTGTTTATCACCTACTCGAATCAGCATCCTTTGGTGTTCGCCATTTCTCATGATCTGGACGGCTACGATCAGGCGCGCAATGCCATGGTGGCAGCGCTGGGGCGGGCTGCGGCACTACAGGAGTAGGCGCTGGCATCGGTCTGACTACCTCGAACACCACCTGGAAGAATCGTCTCGCCGGAAGCCGGTATTGTGATGACCAGCGACATCGCGACATCCATGCGAGTGAGAGCGATCAAATGGCTGACCATATCGGAATGAATATTGGTCGCGGCTGTTGTCTTGGCGACGGTCACAACGGGTGCTGCCGGAAACCAAGTCCTGGATAACCAAGGCTAAGCTCCCAACTGGCCTAATATATCCTTCCCGCTTCCTTCTTGCTTCCGTGAAGAGCTTCTCCTCCCAGGCCAGTTGCTTTTTGGCGAACTCCGCCAGCTTTTCGCGCTCCTGTAGTTCGGCTTGGTTCCAAGCCTCCCGCCGTGCTTCGCGATAGGCTACGGCCTTGTCTGCATCGAAGGTGAAGAATCCTCGCAGTCCATGGGGTATGTCTTCAAAACCGATCTTTGCCGCGCCGGTCTCGTGCATGATCCGAATGCCATCCGGTTCAACTCGAATAAGCTTTGCATTGGTATAGACCCGATCGCGAATTCGCAACTCAAGCCATTTCATCTCTTCCGCACGAGCCGGGTTGACGAAACCGAGCAGCACCAACGAAAGCAGACAAGCGATAAGGCAGCAGCGCATGAGTGCTGCCTTCGACGAAACTGGCTACACGATATTCAATGGATCGAGCAGTCCGCCATGATTCTCCTGACTACTCCAATCCTTTCGGCTTGATCCTTGATGCCTCGATGGTGAACGAGGCACTCGTGTCATACCAATAGCCGCGTCCTCCATCGGTTTTTTTGATGGTGACCACAGGAAGCCTGCCAATTCCGCCCAGCTTAGTGCCTGAACTCGAGCCTGAAGTAAGTTCTGCAGAAATGGCTGATTCCTTGCCCGTAGCTGCCAGCCTTAGGACATCTGCAATAGCCCACTTTGCGGACTTCTGCTCGAGGAGGAAGAGGACACCAACCGACGATATTGTTGCCACGGTAGGCGGTGATGCCGTTGCAAACACAAGGGCATAGCGCTCATCAGACCATAAAAGGGTGCATGCATCGAGATGCGTCGCGCTAACGGGGGAGGCGAGTTTTGGATCTTCCCGCTGACCGGGCTCAGGGACGGTGAACAAAGCGGATAAGTCAGTCTTTGCTGCCGCAGGAGAAAATGCTTTCGCGGTCTCAATGAATTCGGCAACGGATTCAAAAGTTGTCGCGCGAGTGAAGTCAGCGGCCTGTAGCGGAAGAGCTGCAAGTATGACAGCTAAACAGGCAAGCTTGGTATTCATACAATTAGATGCTTGTGAGGAGACGTTTCGCCCTTGTGGATTGTATCTAGATCTAACTTACAATGTTTGGACGGCAAGCCTCGGTAGCTGCTGATAGTTTATCGGCGAAGTGAGGATCATCGTCCAGAGTGAGAATCTCGGCAAGTCTACTGAGGGTATGATAAAGCCGGGAATCGCCGAGTTCCTCTGCCGCCTCAATGCTCAGCATACTAATATCGTCACCCCTCCATTCATTGAGCAGTTCTGGGACAACGGACGAATCTTTCCTTCGGGCGAGGCCCACGAGACCTTCGCCTCGGATTTCGTGATCCGGGTCTCTCAAGGCATTTTTCAAAGCGTCGCGTATCTCTGCCGAGTCCGCATCGATTAGTGAACCTAGACCAAACACGGCCCAATTTCGGACATCGCGATCAGCATCTTTGGATAGTTCGATCAGCCCTTCAATTGCGCGCAAATCTTCATGGCGAGACAATCCGTGAACAACTCCATATCGTACAAGCGGGCTCTTATGGTCGACAAGGGTCAGGAGAAGGGGAATGGCGGACGTAGCTTGGCGATGCCCCAGCGCCGCAGCCGCTGAGTAAATGACTCTGTCATCAGCGTCTTCTAGCAATGGGATGAGCAGGGCAATACTTTCTTCGTGGAAGGTTTGATCGCTCCAACCGAGCTGCGCAAGTATGTCGGCACCGACAGCGCGATCTGAAGAATCTGAGCTCCCGCAGTATTCCTTACCGAGCAGAAATTCCTCCTCGCCCCCTCGATAAGAGACGAGGGCTAGGTGAACTTCACTATTGTAGCTGCCAAAGCATGCGCGATATTTTTCTACGACATGTCTGCTCGGCGTTGAATCGCCCTCATAACGGTCATCGTGGCGTGTCTGCATGTGGTGCGCCCTTTCCAAGGTCGAATCAAACCCGTTCAAATGTGAATCGAGATCACCAGAATGAGGGACTCGCACACAAGAAATATGGTGGCAGAGGGGAGAATCGAACTCCCGACCAAGGGCTTATGAGTCCCCTGCTCTACCGCTGAGCTACCCTGCCGATATCTTGCGGGCTGGGAGTGTATACGGGGCGGGGGGCTTGTCAAACCGGGGGAAGCACTTTTACGAAGAGATTTTGAGGTGCGCAGGGAGGACTGAGGTCGAGCCGCACAAGGTCGAAGCGCCCAAACTTGATCCGGTAAACAGCGCCAGTTGGCGTCAACTGGCCTGCGCGGCGCGTGAGTGCGGTGGGGAATGTGTTTCGATGGGAGCTCAGTCATCCACTCGAATCATCCAATATCCACCATGCAAATCCTTGCCGAACCGCAGTCCGAGTCCGCCCAAAAGCCAGCGCCGTTTGCCGCAGCCTCTTTTTCATCCTCACCAAATCAGGATCCGCAAAGCCGCCAACGCGCGTTGCTACATGCTCTCATGGTGAAGCGCCGGGGGCTGGAGCAGAGCCCGCTGGAAAACTCGCTCAGCGCGGAACGGCTGACGTGGCTGGCGCAATACGCGGCGACCAGGCGCGACTCATATTATGCGGCTCTAAGCGGCTGGCGCACGAAGCTGGAACGATTTGAGCAGCAAGCGGAGGACAACTTTGCCTGGCGGCGGAAAGAGGGGAATCGGAATGCAGGCCGGAAGTCTATCTTCGACGTACAGAATGACTCGCTCAATGTCATCGGCGCGTTCTGCGAATTCTTCACCGCGCAGGCGAAGAACGATCTCTTTGGCTCGACGCCCTGGTTCACGGCGCGACCGGAAGGCCAGGCCGATCATTCATTCGCGGAACAGCTCTCCAAGCATGCCGCGTGGAAGCTGCGTCATGCGGACGTCAGCGCGGTGTATGGGGAAGCGGTGAAACTCACAGCAATGCTGGGCACGTGCTTCACGAAGAAGACCTGGCTCGTGCGGACGGATACCTATGAGGAACCGATCACCGTCTTGCAGGACGCCCTCACCCACAAACCCATCCAGACCAGCCAGGGAGATGTCATCCATGCGGGCGACGGCATTGAAGAAGAAGAGGACGAGCAGGGGCAGTTCCGCCGTTATCCGAAGAAGGATCCCCACACCGATCTCAGCAAAGGCAGCTACGAATACAACAAAGCCTTCCGCAAGAGCGAGCGTGTCACCTACCGGAATCTGAAAGCGGTAAACCTGCACTACAAGGATGTCGCCTTTGACCCCATGGCGCCGGAGCTCGATCTCTGCCACACGGACTTCTTCCACACTTTCACGAAGAATTTGCATGACATCGTGCGCGACTACGGTCTCTCCCGTGAGGATGCGCACCGTATTCATGCGAATCTCAGTGAGCGCTCCGAAGCGCAGCGCGCGGTGTCCTTCCGTGGAGAGGCCGAGCCATCCCGTGCGGATGTGCACGACTACCTCGGTGCCTTGCCTAACATTCCGGTGCGGCTGGATGAAGGGTTCATGCGTCTGGACGTGACTGGGAAAAAGGAAGTGTGTAATATCTACATCGTCTTCTGCCGCGAGATTGATCTGGTGCTGAAGGTGGATTATCTGGCCAACATTACGCCGGAGGGTCTGCTGCCAATCCATGCCCACACCATTGAGCGCATACCCTTCCGTATTGTAGGCCGGGGATTCTTTGAGCATCTGGAAACGGCCCAGACGATTATTGATGACCATTTCAACCGCATCAACTGGCACGACCGGAAGCGCTCCCAGCCGATCCAGGCCTTCGACAAATCGAAGCTCATGCAGGAGGACGAGGAGGAGAATGCGCCCTTCGATGACGAGAAGCCGGTGAACCTGAAACCGGATGCGAAGCTGGAGGATTATCTGCAGTTCAAAGATTATCCAGACCTGAGCAGCCGCAGCGTAGAGATGCTGCATCTCACCGTGCAGATGGTGCAGCTACGCAAAGGCATCACTGCTGCCTCACAGGGAGATATGACTGGCGTGCCAGAGAACAACACGGCCACTGGCATTAAGCAACTCATGAGCCGCGCGGCGGTGTTGCTGAAGGCGCCGGTGGATGATCTGAAGCGCAGCTTCACGAAGGATCTTTATTATGCGGTGAAGCTGCTCTACAGCAACTTCGACCGTGATGAAGCCTTCCTCTATGGGGAAGGGGAGAACATGACACTCATCCAACTCCGCGCGGATCAGGTGCGCGATCTGGAGATCGATATTGAGCTGCTTCTGACGCAGTCGCAAAACGCTTTCCGGCTGGAAAACGCCAAGTCCGGCATCGCGCTCTTCACGCAATACGCGCAGCTTCCGGAGATGGAGAAACAGCATGGGCGACACCTATGGATTCAGGCCTTGCGGGCACTGGACTTTGCGGATGCGGATCAGATCATTCGGCCGGCGGCGGTAGACTTGAAGTCGGCGCTGACTATCCTGCCAGAAGAGTTGCAAAAGCAGATCACCACTGCATTGAACTCAGCGGGTGGCGATTCAGCGAAGCAGCCTGGAATCCCAGGGGCTAGTGCTGAATCGGAGAGTCCGTCCGCGGAGGGTGAGCCGGGACATCTCTCCCGTATGCCAGAACTGAGTGAGGACAGGTCCGATCCTGCGGCGCAGCGTGGCGCCACAACGTCTCAATCCACCGAGTAGTATTTACTCGCGACGATGCCATCCTTCATGGACAGGAAGATGCCTTCGCAGTTGGGCTGTTCGTGACCTTCTGCGTCCATGAAGAATCCGAGGATCTGAGGGGTGTCCTGCATCACTTTGGGCGGCAGGCGTTTGGAATTCTCCGACCTGCCGTAAACGGCCTGAACGTGCGCGAGCACCTGAGCGCGGGTCATGCCGACATGGATGCTCTCATAAAGATCCCGATAGGTCCGCGCCCGCGCGTCCAGGAGCCATGGATAGTGTGCCATCCCAATCACCGAGATCGGAATGAAGACCACGGCCAACGTCCCCGCCACCAGTAGGCGCGTGCTCCATTTTTTGGAGATACAAATCCCTAGGGTGGCTGCCAGGAGAACCACTCCTGCCAACACAACGAAGGGGCTAATGATCATAAATATGTAGTTTATTATTTTTATAGAAGAATTGCAATATTAAAATGTGTCGGTATTCAACACTTGATAGTTATCCTTCCTGTCAGTTTAGAAGCGAGTCCCTGGCGAACGTCGCGGCAGCGTTCGAGAACCTTTACACGACGAAGCAAAAGCGCAGGGCAATTGCCGCTCTGCCAGAAGGTGCAGACGGTGAGTTCAGCTATAGTTTTCGTCGGCAGACGGGTGGGCCGCTTATACCACGGGCGGCGATGCCAATGCGGCCATGAGGCTGCCGTAGTCCCAGCAGTCCCAGCCTTCCGCAATTTTGCCCTTCTTGATGTGCAACCACGTGGTGCCCCGGAATGTGATGGTCTTGCCCGTAGGCTTGAAGCCCATGCCTTCGCCCGTGTGCTTGCCGGTCGCCTTCCAAAGGACACAGGCGTCATTGGTGCCTGCGACCAAATTCAGGATTTCCACCTGAATGTCCGGCATCACCGCGAGGATGGCATCCTGAAAAGCGACGAACTGTTCCGGACCGATAAGCTCCTGGCCACCTTCGAGATGCCCGCACGAATCTGGATGCATGAGATCCGGAATGACCGCGCGATTGCGTTGGTTCCAGACTTCAGTGAACCAACGGGTGCCGACTTCTTCAGGGGATGGCATAGGAGGGAACGAAGGGGGAGTGGATATATTTTGACCGCGGTGGTTATACTTCATCCCGGCGCGAAGTCGAGGGCGTCTTAGAGAAATCTCCACACGATCTTGTTAGATGCGCTAAGGAGCAGATAACTTCTTCAGCGGGCTGGGGGACACTTAGCGTCTTGTTTCGACCAGAAGCACCCTGCGCCAATTTGATTTCCTTTGGCGCAGCCACCTAGTCCTGCCAGGAAGCCGATAAGTTCTGCATTCGATTTGCCGTCCGCTCGCCGAGCGGCCAGTTTGATCTGAAGCAGGGGCGGCCCCGATCGTCTGTTGTCCAAGCCTTTGAGTTCGCTACGTGCGGCGTTGGGACTGATTTTGCATACGAGTTTGGCGGTGGGGTCGGGCATGGATGAAAATACTATGATCGTCACTCCTCAGCGTCGAACACTTCAAATCCCAATGCTTCGGATGCCAGAGACCGGAAAGCCTCGTCCCAGACTACTCAATGGGTTTCGTAAGTCTTCTTTCTATAAGAAGTCGGCCAGGTTCAACCGATCCCCACGGATACTTCAAGCCTTCATCTTTCGTCCCAAACCAAATCGGACACCCGTCGACATCGTATCCTTTCCACCCTGGCAGAAGAGCCCAAGCAGACTGACCTTGAGCCACTGCTCATTTGGCAGGTCTTAAGGTACATTATAGGTGCAGCCGACAGCATCTATATGGGAACTAACAACTACAGTTGTCTAACAGAGATCTGCCATGTCACTCTTCTCCATCTGTCCCAGCGACAGGATTCCGTGTGGCCTTCTTCGCACCGAACTTACCCTTACCCTTGCCACCGGGCTTCGCTTCACGCGGAGGGAACTCCCATGACAGAAGCCGCTTCCCATCGAGATGACGCACGAGGAAGGCGCTGAAGGGGCGGTTCTTCTTTGAAATCATGTTCGCGATGAGGCCGGTCTTGCCTTCCACAAAGAACTTCCGGGCGTCCTCTTCGCTGATGGCTTTTTTGCATAGCTCGCGAGGCAGGCGCGCGTTGCACTTGCTCTTGTCTTCGATGTTCGTGCGGCAGACATAGCCTTCAGGGAGGACATAAATGTCCGCCTTGCGGCCTGCTTTGGCGCAGACGGGGCAGGGGCAGAGGATGGGCGCTTCGTCCCAATTCATGTCCTCATCTGCAGCGCCTTTTTCAAAGACGAAGGTGACTTTGCCCGTGCCGGGTTTGATCTCCAGGCCGGCGCGAAATTCCTTGCCCAAGCGGCTGCGGAATCCATCCTGCGGGGGTAGAAAACGCTTTTCAATGAGCGTCTTCACTTCCTCCTCGGTCAACGTTTTGCCAGCGACGTTTTTGAAGATGCGGAGCTTCGGTTTGCGGTCCGAACGCGCTTCATAGTAGTCCAGGGTCTGCTTAAAGCTGGTGGCCCCGTTCTCAGGATCGGTAGCGGTGAGGTCGGGGAACTGTTGATCCTTGGCGGCTTTCGCAAAGGCCTTAGATTTGTCCACGATGTCTGCCGCCATCTGGCGGATGTCATGCATGAAGCTGCCACGATCGAGCTTCCGGTGCTCCATCTGGTTCAGCTTGTATTCCCACTGGCCGGTGAGTTCGGGAGAGCACAGTGTCTCCGCGCCGATCTCGCTGAGTTGACCGATGAGTTCCAAGCCTTTGGTCGTAACGATGAAGTCGCGTTGTTGCCGCTCGATGTATTTGTCAAAGATGAGGCCTTCAATGATGGCCGCACGAGTTGCGGGCGTGCCGAGACCGCGTTCGCTCATGGCTTCGGCGAGTTCTTCATCTTCCACGAGTTTGCCCGCGCCTTCCATGGAGGAAAGCAGCGTGGCTTCATTGTAGCGTGGTGGTGGCTTCGTTTGCTCATCGCGCAGATCAATGTCGCGCACGTCCGCTTTTTCATTGGCCTGCACGGGCACGAGGACCTTGCCGCCTTCGCCTTCCGTTTGTTCGTCGGCGGCTTTCTTGCCGTACACTGCGAGCCAGCCGGGGAAGCGCAAGACCTTGCCGTCTGACTTAAAGGCATCTTCGCCGATGCGCGTAACACGTGCGGTGACATCGAACTCCGCTGCTGGGAAAAACACCGAGATGAAGCGACGGGTCACCATGTCAAAAAGCTTCTGTTCGGCTTCGCCCATGTTGGACGGCGGCGCCTGACCGGTGGGAATGATGGCAAAGTGATCACTCACCTTTGAGTTATCAAACACCCGGCGATTGGGACGCACCCAGCCTTGATCGAGGATGGTGTCGCAGTGAGGGCGCAGGTCCATGGGGAAACCTCCGGCCTTGGCCTGGCTCAGTTGCGAGAAGCCACGAATCGTGCTGGTCACCGTGCCGATGTAATCATTCGGCAGGTAGCGGGAATCGGTACGCGGATAGGTGAGCACTTTGAACTTTTCGTAAAGCGCCTGCGCGATCTGCAAGGTGCGACGCGCGCTGAAACCAAAGCGTCCGTTCGCTTCGCGTTGCAGGCTTGTCAGATCATAGAGCAGGGGAGCGATCTGCTTGGTGGGCTTCGTCGTTTCTTCGATGATGCCTTCCTTGCCGGTGCAGCGGGCCACGATGGCCTCGGCTTGCTTGCGATCCCAGAGGCGCTCGGCTTTCTTGTGCTCGTCCGTTTCGTCTTTCTTGAAGTTCTCGTCAAACCAGCGGCCCATGTAGGTGCCAGCTTTCACGCCGAACTCCGCATGCACTTCGTGGTAAGTGCGCGAGACAAATTCGCTGATCTCTTTCTCGCGCTTGGCCAGGATGGTAAGAGTGGGCGTCTGCACGCGGCCCACTGGTGTGAGACGGAAGCCACCATGGCGGGAGTTCAGCGCGGTGAGCGCGCGGGTACTATTAATACCGACGATCCAATCACTCTCACTGCGGCACTTCGCGGCGCTGGCGAGTGGCTGCATCTCTTCATCAGTGCGCAGGGCGCGCCAGGCCTCCAGGATGCTGGCATTAGTCATGGACTGCATCCAGAGACGCTTGATCGGCTTCGTGGTTCCGGTGGCTTCAATGATGTTGCGGAAGATCAGTTCACCTTCACGCCCGGCATCGCAGGCATTGATGATTTCGGTGACGTCCTTGCGTTTGATGAGGCGGGAGACGACGCGGAAACGATCTGCGGTCTTGTCGATGGGCTTGAGCTCAAATCGCTCTGGAAGAATCGGCAGCGTGGTGAATCCCCAGCCAATCTTCTTGCCGTCCTTCATCGGCATCTCCTGCTCCAGCAGGTGACCTACCGCGGAGGTGATGATGTGGGTTTCGTTTTCGAAATAATCCTTTTCCTTGGCGAACGAAGTCATGCCGCCGGCTTTACCCAGCACGCGGGCGAGATCCGCGGCCACGCTGGGCTTTTCGGCAATAATGAGGGCTTTTGACATAGCCAGCAACAACGCATACGAGCGCCGCTTATGTCAAGGGCCAATGATTTTCGAGAAAGTCGAAGCTCTTTGGAGCTAGCGTTGCCACGTGTTTTAAGCACGGCGCATGCGCCGCTTACGCAGGAGCATGGTCACTCCGGCCGCCATGAGCAGGAATGCTCCGCCGGGCTCAGGCACGGTTGCGGCATTGTAGTTCAGGTAAAGACTATCGTTCACTTGAGACACATCGAAATAGCCATTCTGAATGTCATTGATGAAGGCCGCGTCCTCGATGGTGAAGTCAGTGGTATTGAAGCCATTGATATTCCCCGTGACTCGCACAATCTCCCATGTGTAGTTCGCGGTGGGGTTGAATACCGCGAGCAAACCAGGATCATTCAGCATGGTAAGCGAGTTGATCGTGATGGTGAATCGGTTGCCGGAAGTCGCGGCGATATTCAGGTCACCATTGATGAGGATAAGGTCTGAGTTTGTGCCCGCCGTGCCGTTCACGCTGTTTGTCTCCCATTGATAGTTGCCACCACCATTCCAGGTTTGAGTGCCGGTGTTAAGCGTGCCGGGACTATTGCCGGGAGCGAGTGTAACCCCCGACGCTACGGTAATACTGCTCGTCACGGTGCCAGAACCGCCAAGAGAGGCGCCGCTCTGCAGAGTGATCGCACCAGAGGCCGTGCCGTTGATCCACAGTCCGCCAGCGGTGACAGTAGCCCCAGCATTGAAGGTGGCGTTTCCATCCAGGGTCAGGCGGCCCGTCCCGGTCTTCTTGAATTGGCCATTGGAAGTGATCGAACTGTTCACAGACACGTTGAACGCCTGCGTATCAATGGTCATGCCGAGGGCGCCGGCAGAGACTTGCACGTTGTCGATGAGGGTGGCTCCGTTCACCGTGGCGCGAATGATGCCGTTATTCACGTTTATGTACTCCGAGCCCGTGGTTCCCCGGATGGAGCCAATCTCCAGCACTGAAGCGGTGCCCGCGCTACCGGTGAGATTAAAGATGACGAGGGAAGCCTGATCGGCCGTCATCGTTACGCTGCCAGCGGTGAGAGTCGCACCTGCCGCGACAGTCACAGGCGCGTCCACGATGGATAGATTGCCCGCTACGGTCCAATGCGAACCCGCATCCGTGACAACGGCTGACGAAGTCTGACCGAGAACCGAAGCGGAGCCAATCATCGCGGTTGCGCCGTTGTTGATGTTCAAAGCCGCGCTGCCGCCGCCCTGATGACCCACGGTCAGATGACCATCGACTTCGAATTGAGAGCCTGCACCCGTAACCATGACTTGACCCACGGCGGAGGAACCCGTCAGTCCCGAAATGGAAGCCGATCCGGTGGAGACTTTGCCTCCCTGCTCAATCCACAGGAAACCATTGGACGTGCCGCCCACAGCCATATCGCCTGCATTGTCCCACTGCGAGTTGGCGCCACTGACATTGGCCTGCAGAGCGTCGAATCCCTCAGATGTGGCGATGGAAGCGGAGGCGCTGGTAAGGGTGCCGCCGCTACCCACGGTGAGATGGCTGTTGGTGAGTTCGAACTCACCGGAGTTCTCCCAGCGGGTGCCCGCACCCAGGATCAAAGCCACGACATCTTCCACTCCGGAACCATCGCCAAGATAGGTATCCTGGTTCGACATGGTGGCCCCGTTTTCCACGACGACCGAGCCATAACCCATCGTGAAGTCACCCGCGATTTCCAATGTTGAATTGGCATCCGAAACTTGGACAGATCCGCCCGGTCCGCCGTTCGCGGTGACGGTCACGCTGTCTGCCGTGACCTTGCCACCGCCTTGTACCGCGAGGGTGGCATTGTTGAAAATGGTGATGTCGTTGGTGTTGGTCCAGGTGGAGTTAACGCCCCGCACCATAACTTCCGCAGTTGCCCCGCTCGCATTGCCGATGGTGCCCGTTGCGCTGGTGACCGTGCCGCCATCTTCCACGGTGAAGGTGCCGGTGACATCCAGGCTTGTCGCAATGTCCAGCGTAGAGCCGTCTCCGCGCACCAGCACGGAAGCCTGGGAAGTGCCGCCTTCATCCATCTGTAGACTGTTGGTGGAGACGTAACCGCCGGAACGGATCGCGACATTGGCATTGTCCAACAGGATATTGCCGCCGTTTTCCCATCGTGAATCCGTCCCGGTCACGGTCAGGTCGACCCGATCAGCGTAGCCGTTGAGGCTGCTGCTGCCGCTGGTGAGTTTACCGCCAGCCTCCACGATCACCGTGCCGTTTTGCAGATCCAGTGATGTGGTGTTCTGCCAGAGAGAGCCGGTGCCGGTGACCGTGACTTCCACTGTCGTGCCATAGCCGCCGCGGATCTGGCCAATGTCATCGGTCACCACCGCGCCGCCGTCGACTGTCAGGTTGCCGTTGTCGATGGTTAGGGTTCCAGTGTTCTCCCAGCGGCTGTTTGTGCCGGTGATCATGGCGCTGCCATACCCTTGATCTTCATGGCCGATGGAACTGTCTACGGCCTGCAGCGTGCCGCCGTTTTCGACGCGCAGGTTTCCGCTACCACCGATGCCGAGCTGGAAGGTCAACCCGCTGTCCCAGACGGAAGCAGCATTGCTAATGGCGACTGAGGCGTAGCTGCCGGAATTCTGCGCGAGGTAGGTGCCTTGGCCGGCGTTGAGCTGGCCACCAGCTTCGACCGTGACATTCGCGTAGCCGTAGTCCCCCAGAACGAGCGCATTCGTCGCGTTCCACGTGCCCCCGGTGGACACGACAGCGCTGCCATAACTGTCAGTCTGAGCACCCAGAACGGCGTAGCCTGAGGTCACTGTGCCGCTGTAGATGGAAAGAATGCCTTCACCGAAGTAGCCAACGTTCAGGGTGTTGGCCCCCAGATTCCATTGACGGCCGCCGTCCACTTCCACCGCGCCGATCTGACCGGTCAGGTAGCCGAGATAGGCATTGCCAGAGGCAGCGTTGGCGCTGGTGATGGTGGCGGTGTTGCCAGAGGAACTCCCAATATAGACCGTCTGGCTGGCATTCGGAATGCCCGAGGTCCACAAGCCAGCCGTTTGCCAGTTCCCACTGCCGATATTAAAAGAGGTGCTCTGGGCAGCAGCCGAAACCGTCAGCAGGGTGAGAATAGCACCGCACACCGCCCAAGGTCGCTTGACGAGGGCATCAAGTTTCGAGAGCAGTGTTGAACGCTGGGCTCTGAGCATTAATTATTATAAATACAAAACAATTCATTGTCTAATATTTATAATAAATATTGAATATCTTTAGATGGAAGTAGGCACGGAAGGCTAAACGTTTTGCTTCTTGGGCTCAAAATCGCCTGATTCAGGACTCCCGAAGGGCTGGGATGCTCCCTGTAGGCGGGATCAGCCTTCGCTTTTCTTGGCCTTTTTCTTCTGTTTCGTAGGGGCCGTCGTCTTCTCTGTTTTCTCGGTCACAACGGTCCGGACTGGCTTGGGCGCATGTACGATGACCTGAGAGGCGAAAAGCGTATCGCCCACTTTGGTATACTTCACTGTCACAGGATTTCCGGGCGGCACCAAGGCCGGATCCACCGGGTTGCCAGCTTCATCCACATAATTCGTCGTGTCGGCGGACACATACTTCACTTCGGGCGACCCCGGTTTAGGCACAATGGAAATGGATTGGGCGCCAAATTGTCCCATGGCTCCCTCCGCAGTCGTAGTGGTGACGGTTTCCTGCACTGGCGGGGTCTGGGGTGGCACGATCACACGTTGCGTCGTGGTCTTGGTCGTAGTCGTGCTCGCGGCCGGAACGGCCCGGGAGGGAGGAACTGGCGCCGCGGGCGGCGCTGGAGCGGATACCGGAGGCGCTCCTCCAATCGCTGGTGGCGGGATCGGCGCCGTATTCTGTGGTGGTGGAACAGGTGCCGCTGCTCCCGGCCCAGGCGGGGTGGGTGGAACGACCTCCACTCGCTGCTGGCCGAGACTGGTGTGGAGTGCCCCGCCCAAAAGAACGGCGGCGAGACTAGGGATCCACGGAAAGGCGGATGAGTGAAGGCGTTTCATAACAGGGAATGGCTGAAGGAAATTTCGTTGTGGCTAGCGAGAAAAGTAGGGGCAGTCCCATGTGCTGCCGCCGGATGGTATTTCCAGAGCGACAGCACAGGGAAGGGTCGATGTTTAATCATCGACTTCTACTTTGGTGACGGTGCGGGCATCTGCGGCACCGGAGTAATACACGCTCACAGGCACTCCCACTTTGATGCGGGTTTTCACTTCATCTTCGGTAAGGGTCTTACCGGACTTGGTCACGTAAGTAACGGAGTTGCCGTACTTGTAGGTAACAGGGCCCGACGATTCCTTCACAATGAAGGTCGATCCAGGAGCATATTCCTGGATGGTCCCAGTGCTAGTGGTGGTCGTCGTCGTCGTCTTGCTAGAGCCGCCGCCATCAGTGGTGGTGGTGGTGCTCTTTTCAGTGGTCGTGCTTTGAGCACTGACAAAGCCGACGCTCAAAACGAGGGCGGCCAGGGTGGATACAATCAGTTTCATGCTTGTTTTTTGGTTTGGATGGACGTCGTGTCCGCAAGCAGGTTTCGCAATTCCGAGCAAGGCGGATGTCTCAAAAGCGTTGGCTGTCTACGATTGTTGTGAGACTCATTTGCATGAGGCTGCATGCGTTTTTAAGCATGTATTACTGCGGGCTCTCGGGCGCATCACGTGCAGTTGGCAAAAAAAACCGCCACAGGACAGTGTCCTTGTGGCGGGTGTCCGCTGTTAGATGCAGCGGTGTGTGGATAAGATATGACTTGGCCGGCGCTGTCTATTGCAGCTTATGCCCCTTCGTCTCCGGCGCGAACCAGATGAGGATCATGCCGAGAAAGTATACCGAGAAGATCACGGTAAAGGCATACGCTGAGGCTTCATAACCCGCACTCGTATGTGGCTTGAAGGCCGTGACCAGGTTGGCCACTTGCAGCCCTCCCACCGCGGCGATGATGCGCCCCACGTTGAAGCAAAAGCCCTGGCCAGTCGCTCGCACGCTGGTGGGGAAGAGCTCCGGTAAATAGAGCGGGAAGAAGCCATAGAAGCTTGCGGTCAGACCGCCCATCATAAAGGCACTCACCAGGAACCAGGTATCGATCATGGTATTCATCTGGTAGAACACGACGGCGGAGGTCATGGCCGCGATACAGCAGAGGAAATAGGTGATGCGACGATTCAGGAGATCCGCCACCACCGGAGTGAGGAGGGCGATCAAAGTCGCGCCCAAAGACGTGGCGATCTGGGTGTACTCCCGAGGGTGCGCGCAGCCATTGGCATTCAATTCCGTGGACCACTTCGGAGCCTGCTGCGCTGCGCCCCAGGTGCCAAGCAGGACGATGCCCGCCAGCGAAGCGCCGATGAGGAGATTCTTCCGCACCACGAGACGTTGGCTTTCCTCCATGCTGCCCGCATCGGTGGAGCGTTGCAGATAACGGCGCACCGGGAGGAGGTAGCCCCAGACCACAACGCCAAAACCCACGACCGTGATGATCGCCGCCCCGGCATTGCCGATTCCAGCATCTGCACCCATGGGCGACCATGCCCAGATGATGCCGAGCGCGACTACGGCTCCGAGCAGCACGCCCAGGAGATCCTGCGTGGCCCAGTGGGATGTCTTGCCGGCCTTCTTTTCGGCTTCCCACTTGTCCGACTCCGGCACAAAGATCCGGATGAGGAAGATGAGCAGTGCGGGCAGGGCGCCGATGATCATGAGGAAGCGCCAGGCGCCGTTTCCAAGCAGGTATTCATTGAGGGAAGCCGAGGCTCCGAGAGACGTCATCCAGCCGCCTACGGTGCCGATGAAGGCATTCATGCCCAGGCTGAGCACGGCGACGAGGAGGTAGCCGATGTTTGCCGCCGCCCCGATAGCGCCTGCCACCCAGGCGCGGTTTCCCTTGGTCCAGAGTTCATTCACCAGCGCGACCCCCAGAGCCCACTCACCGCCCATGCCGAGAGAGGCGATGAAGCGCAGGATGGCCACATGCCAGGCTTCCGTCGCAAATCCGCAGAGGCCGGTGAAGATGGCGTATGTGAAAATGCTGAACGTCATGGCGCGCACCCGGCCCACTTTATCCCCCAGCCAGCCGAAGAAGACCCCTCCCGTGGCTGCACCGACCAGGAAGGTCGCGATGATAACCGAGAACCAGCGGTCCAAATCCAGAGCCAAGCGCTCCGGAGCTACGGTCGATGCCAGCAGATCCTGCAACGCTGGTTTCCCGATCAACGGAAAAAGCCCCATTTCAAAGCCGTCGAAAAGCCACCCGAGGAAGGCAGCGATCAAAGCCATCATTTTACCGCGATCATTAGCAGAAACAGACATGTGAGCGAGTGAGAGAGGAGCGTGTTAGGAGGAGTGGAAGGGGAGGATGCGTAGCTGCGAGGCCAAGAAGGGGGAATGGAGGAAAAGGAACGCCGCCCGTGACCCAATATTTCGAGCTTGGCAAGGGCGGGGGTGAGAAAAAGGAAGTAGTGGAACAGCCTTGTGACAGCAAACCGGAACAGAGAGGAGCGCGGTGTTCCATTGCGCAACTGCCGTATGCCTGCTGCAGCTCGCTCGCCTTCCTCTAGATAACCATCCGCAAACGCCCCTCTGCCAGATGTTCCTGAGGCACTTTTGACGGTTCAGCAGAAAGTTCGGATTCCGTCATTACGCACTGAATTTGAATAAAAAGGCCCCTAACTAGCCTGGAAGGCACGATTGTCTGCGTGAACCACACTCCAGCCGAGGATCCAGCGGTGCTGCTCCGCCTTGAACTCGGCAAATTCCTTTCGACGAGAATATCAGATATTGTAGAGGCATGGCTGAAGCTCGTGAAGGCCGATCCCAGGCTCACGACTCCGGATCGTCTCCCCATTCACAGCCTGAAAGACCACGTGCCACCCATGGTAGAGTCTTTTGCACGTTCCCTGGAACGAGGAGCCAAATCTCCTGAAGCGAAAGCAAAAAGTGACGCCGATATCCACGGGGCTGAACGCTGGCTGCAGGGCTACAGCATCAGGGAGCTATTGCTGGAGATTTACTGGCTGCGTTCTGTCCTATTTCAGGAGGCTGCAAATTTCGCGAGGGGACGGGCCAACGAACTTTCGGTCTGTTCCTCTTCGTGTGCCCTGATCGACGCCTTCATCAATGATATGGAGTCGCGATCAGTCCAGCGGTATACTGAGGAAAGAGAAGCTGCGCTGAATAAATCTAACAACGCAAGATTTCGCCTCGTTCGTTCCGTCTCCCATGAGCTGCGCAACATGATGAATTCAGTGGGAATTGCCTCCACCTTGCTGGATGCAGGCGACCCCGAGGCAGTCCAACTGATGCGCCAAACTCTGGATTCGAGTATCAGCCACATGAAGGAAGTCGTAGACGACCTCCTCAATCCTCTCACGTCAGGCGATCGTAAATCCAGCATGGCTAGATCTCCCAGCATTGGTGACGTCACTCAGTGCAGATTATCAGTCGCGGGCGGAGAGCAAGGGGCTTCACTTCACCTCTTCGATCAAGGGCGACCTTGAAAAAGTGTACAGTGACGAGGTCAAAATCCGCCTTCTCATTGAGAATCTCATGGCTAATGCGCTCACGTATACGGCGCAGGGAAATGTGTCCCTCACCCTGGAAGCCGTTGATGATAATCAGTTCGCCATCGAGGTCCAGGATACGGGCGTCGGCATCGCCAAAGAGGACCGCGAGCATTTATTCACCGATTCGTATGTGGCTTCGCCTGAATCTCCCTTGCGCGGGTTAGGCCTGGGGCTGGCGGTGGTTTCCGGACTGGTGGAAATCTTCAAAGGCTCCATAGAGCTAAAATCCGAGCGCTCCCAGGGAAGTATTTTCAGGGTTGTTTTGCCCAGGCGGTGCCCGCCATTGCCGATGGACGACGCCCTTATTCGCTCGCAAGCGGCCGAATCTACCCTACACTGATTGTTATGCTCTGCGAATTTCTTACCCTTCACAGAGCTGAGCTAATCAAAAGGTGCTGCGATAGTGTGGCCAAGCGGGCGTCCCCGGCAGCGTCCGATACGGAGCTGAGTTATGGTGTGCCGTTGTTCCTGGACCAGCTTATCAAAACCTTGGAAGTGGAGCAGACCGCGCGGCCGATGGAAAGTCGGAAGGTGTCAGGCTCTGCTGGCGGGGGAGATCATGCCCACTCGGAGATGGGAGACCTCGCGGCCCAACATGGCGCTGACCTCATGCGTCGGGGCTTTACAGTGGAACAGGTGGTGCATGATTACGGCGATCTTTGCCAATCCATTACCAGTCTGGCCTTCGAGCTGAATGAACCCGTGGAGGTGGATGAGTTCCGGACGCTCAATCGCTGCCTGGACAATGCCATCGCCATGGCGGTCACGGAATACAATTATCAGCGCGACTTCGCGGAGGCAGACAAACATGCCCAGGCACTCAACGTGCAGATCGGTTTCTTTGCGCATGAGTTGCGAAATTTTCTTAACACCGCCACGCTGGCTCTCTTCGCTATCAAGGATGGGGATCTAGGGCTTACAGGAGCGACGGGCAGCGTATTGGACCGCGCTCTGGTGGGTATGGCCACCCTGATTGACCGTTCCCTCAGCAGCGTGCGCATTAATGCTGGCCTGCCGGTACGCAATGAGGTGTTCGCACTGGCCGATTTGATCGGTGAACTCAAGCTTTCCGCCACGCTGGAAGCGCAGGTACGCGAATGCTTACTCATCGTGGGGGCGGTAGACCCTCGTCTGGCGATCACTGCAGATCGCGACCTGCTGCTCTCCGCAGTCGGAAATCTTTTGCAGAATGCCTTCAAGTTCACCCACCGGGGTACCGAGGTCAGGTTGAATGCTTATTCTTTGGGCGACCGCATCCTCATTGACGTTGAAGATCATGGTGACGGTCTGCCAGATGGCGAGGCGGAAAGGATGTTTCAACCGTTCACACAAAACGCTCCTGACAAAAGCGGTCTGGGCTTGGGCCTCTCCATCTCCAAACAGAGTGTGGAGGCGAATGGCGGCAGGCTGAGCGTGAGGAACAAGGAGACTTCAGGCTGCGTGTTCACCGTGAATCTGCCTCGATACATGATGCCAGCCGTGCTGGGGTGATAGGCAGGGGTGTTGGATTGATCCAAACAATCCTCGAATCCACTTGAGGCGTCCTGGAATCGGATTCATCCATTGGCTTGAGAAAGTCGCAAGTGATGGTGAGCGTGTCCCAGGCGGAGTTGGAAGTGAGGCCAACATGGAGGGGCTTCAGAGAGTCCATGAGCGGGTTTAGCTTGTCATTGAGCGCGTTAATTTTCTCGATCATGCTCTTTCTGTCCCTGGCCAAGAGTGTGCCTGCGATCGCGGTGACTCTCGAGGTGAAGGTTTCTTGGGCCGGAATTTTTGTGGGATTTCCGTCCATCATCTTGATGACATTCGGCTTTGTCTTTGCGGACTATCTTTATTTCCGGAGCACGAGTTGGAGCGTCACGAAAGATCGGGTCCGCATCACTCGCCGCGGGAAAGAGTTGGCCGTGTTTCCGACCAGTCAGATTGTCCGGGTGGATAAGCTGAAGGCGGCGATTCGGATATGGGCCTTCATCGGAGGGAAGAAAAAAGAGTTTCGTATGTGCTACCTGATGAAGAAAGAGTTGTCGGCGCTGCAGGCGTTGCTGCCCGAGAGGTGAGTCGGAGGGGGAAGTTCAGAGATGGGTGATGGGATTGCCGTTGCTTGCGCATTGGACAACCGCGCTGCGGCTGGAAATTTCTCTTTCGCAGTCCCCGGAGTCGAACGACTCCGGATACCTTCATAATAGAAGCGTTTCAACCACTGCGTGGTTGTCCATTGCGTGGTTGGCTCAGCTCTATGCTACGGAAGATATTCGGATTTCCATTCAAGATGAGCGGCCTCCACCAAGCGCTGTAGTTCTTCGGCGAAGGTCTCCTTGCGATGGTGCTCTTCCTGGTTCTTGATGTATTCAATCAAGGCCGGGCGATCATCCGCCGTAATAGTAAAGGCGCCATAACCTTCCTGCCAATGCTCGAAAAACGGGAAGACCTTTTCACCTTTGATCCAGTTGGCAGAGATCACCTTGATGTCCTTCACCAAGTCTGCGAGCGTGATGGAGGGATGCAGTGAGGTCAGGATGTGTAGATGGTCTTCAATGCCGCCAATGCGATAGAGGTGGCATTTGCGCTCTTGAATGATTCCCCAGATGAATTTGTAGAGATCTTCGCGGCGCTTCTTATCCAGCGCACGAACGCGGTTCTTGGTTCCGAATACGATGTGATAGTTAATGTCGGTGTAGGTCGGCACAGCGGCGATATTGTAATGTCACCCGCGCATTGGACAACCGCGCTGCGGTTGGAAGATTCTCTTTGTCGTACCCGGAGTCGTTCGACTCCGGGCTATTCACGGAGGACCACGCTGTGGTCCAGTTTTCCCTGCATACGGAGTCGTCCGGAGTTTGGGACCGAGTGGGTGGACTCACCAAGTCTAGACTCGCTGGAAATTTGATCTCAGGAGGTTGGTCTCTGGTGGTTGGTCTCTGGTGGTTGGTCTCTGGTGGTTGGTCTCTGGTGGTTGGTCTCTGGTGGTTGGTCTCTGGTGGTTGGTCTCTGGTGGTTGGTCTCTGGTGGTTGGTCTCTGGTGGATTGGTGCGTGGTGGATTGGCGCGTGGTGGATTGGCGCGTGGTGGATTGGCGCGTGGTGGATTGGCGCGTGGTGGATTGGCGCGTGGTGGATTGGCGCGTGGTGGATTGGCGCGTGGTGGATTGGTGCGTGGTGGATTGGCACGGGAAAGATTGGAGCATCATTGCGGCAAGCGACAGGGGAAGGCCAAAAGGAAATAGAGCACGGATGAGACTGGAGAGTCGCCTCTCTGATTTTCATGGCTCTCTTGTGCCGCCGAAAACTGCTACCTCGCGAGCCTATTCAACCAAGACTGTCACTCATGTGCCGACGAAAAAGTGTAACCATGTGATCAAGACCTACCCCATTATTCCGAACCCCGGAGGGGTTCTCCGTGAATAGCCCGGTGTCGAATGACTCCGGGTTCCTGCATGGAAGAAGCGCTCAACCACAGCGTGGTTGTCCAATGCGCAGGCGACTCGGCCTTACCGCAGATATTCATTTTCTACTCCAGGCGAAATCATTCAGTGCCTGGTCTCGCGTAATGGCACTTCTCTCCAGCCGCCTCACTTCCCCAACAACTTCTCCACCATCTTCGGATCATACTTCGCGCCCTTTGACACCTGGACCAGCGTCATGCGCACCTTTGTCGGGAAAAACTTCTCATGATCCGGCCGCTTGTGGGCGTGGCCTTTGCCGCCGCTGTTGTCTTTGATGACCAGATGCATCTCCTTGATGCCTTCGCTCCAAACGATGTCGTCGTTCTGCCAGAACTTGGTCATCTCGACCTCCTTCTCATATACACCGGCTTCTTTATAAACATCCGTGCTGATGCAGCCATACCCGTGATTCTGCCCTTTGTTCGGGATGTAGCAAACACTCCAGGTCGTGGGCTCGCCGCCGGTGGGCTTCTCAATTACTTCCAGCCGCACATGGACCGTGCCATTGCGATAATCCATGGGCGAGGTCCAATCCTTCGGGATATCCGGCATGAGCATTGGTCCTTTCACATACACGTGAGAAGGATTCGGCTTCGAGTTGTCCGCCTGTTCTTTGGTCAAAGTGAAGGTGGTGTCGAAGAGAATGAACTGCTCGGCGCGGCAGAGATTCGATAATCCAACAGCAAATGCGATGATCAGAAAGAATGGGCGCATGGCAAGGTCACTAAAGTTTACTGCGATATTCAGAATCCAAGGATGCCGTGTTACACCACATCCTCCAGCCCCAACAACTTGATGATCTCATCCGGCACACCGGGATAGGGGCCGCCGATACCGACATTCCCCACATAACCGAGATGCTTCCAGGTGGCGCTGTGGGTGTAATAACCGCCGAGGCATAGGGTCCGAAAGCGCTTGAAGAACGTGACGCCGGTGCGGAGCTCCGGCTTGGCGTTCTCTGGCACACAGATGTCATCCACAATCGCGGTTTGCTGGGCGGCGGTCAGATCCACAAAGGTGTGCTCATGCCGACGGAAACTTTCCGTGTTCAGCCAGGCCAGGCCACCACGGATGATCTGCGCGTCTTCCTGCTTGTCTTCATAGGGGGCGCTGATCCATTCGTTGAGGAACTCTGGCACGCCCACCTCCGTGGCCGCAGGTCCCAGGTCATCTTTGGGCAGAATGATGTCCGCGAGCGCGCCCGCGGTCTTCAATTCCTCTGGACTCATGGTCTTTTCCCATGGGTAGGGATTCTTTACGTAGTCCGGATCATGCAACGTGTTCCGCGCCATCCATGCCGCGGGAGCGGGTTCGGTCTCGTTCGGCGCAGCCAGAGCAGGCGCGGCCATGCCGGCGGCGGAAGTGCCGGCGAGCCACTTCAGGGCATCGCGGCGGGAGAGGGGAGCGGTGCGCGGCTGATTTGGGTTTGAGGCAGACATCTTGGTGGATTGGGAAGAGGTATCTTCAGGTTTCATGGGTGGCGGCGTCCGGTTAGATGTTGCCTTTCTTCATTTCGTCCATGAGCCACTCCGTGCTGCGCCAGGCCAGCGCGAGGATGGTTAAAGTCGGGTTCTTGTCAGGATTGCTGGGGAGCACCGAGCCATCCATGAGGAAAAGATTCTTTGCCTCCCAGCTTTGGCACCACTGGTTGGTAATACTGTCCTTATCCGTAAAGCCCATGCGCGAGGAACCCACTTCGTGAATGATCTCGCCGGGCCGCTGGATCGCGTCACGTCCGCTCTTCGGCTTGGGATCGCCACCCATGGCGCTGAGCAGTTCGGCAAAAGTATTCTGCATGTGCTCGGCCTGCTTGATCTCGTGATCGCTCCATTTCCAATGGAAGCGCAGCACAGGGATGCCCCACTGATCCACCACGCTGGGATCGAGTTCGCAGTAACAATCCTTGTTCGGGATCATCTCACCGCGTCCGCTGAAGCCGAAGCTCGCGCCGTAGTAGCGGCGCGCTTCCTCCTTAAGCTTTCTGCCATACACGCCGGAAGCCTTGCTATCCAACATGCCGAGGCTTCCAACGCCGGGCATCTGTCGGCCACCTCCCATCTCGATATGATAGCCGCGCGCAAAGCCCAGCTTCGCGTGGTCCCGCACCAGCCACCATGGGGAGTAGGTATGAATGCCACCCGCGCCGTCTTCGTTATACGGTGGCAGATTCTCCATCATGGGAATGTGCGAGCCCAGATTCGCGCCCACGCTGTCCATGAGGTTCTTGCCCAATTGGCCGGAGGCATTGGAGAGGCCTGCTTTATCCCGGCTCTTGGAGTTCAGCATGATGCGCGTGGTCTCGCAGGTGCCACCCGCGATGATCACGATGCGCGCTTTCACCGTGCGGTCGCTGCGCGTGGGCTTGTCAATGTAATGCACCCCGGTCGCACGGCCATCCGGCCCCATGGTCACCTCGCGCACCATCGCATCCGTGATGATGTCCAGATTTCCCGTCGCAAGTGCCGGCGGGATGAGCACGGTCGTGCTCTGGAAGTTCGCTCGTATGGAGCAGCCCCGCACGCAATTTGTCGCCCAGAAGCATGGCGCGCGTAGGCTCATGTCCAGCGCCATAATCTCTTGAGCCTTCGCGTTGTTTGGGAATAGTTCCTTCGCCAGCCGCTGGCCTTCCATCGGCTTCGTGATCACTGCTCGCCGTGCCGCTACGATAGGCACGCCCGTTTTCTTCCCGGCACGTTTCGCGAGCAGTTCGCCCACGCGAGGTTTCGGCGCGGGATGCAGCACGCCTGGAGGCGAGTCAGGCGCATTCTCGATGCCAGAGTTCTCGCCATAGACCCCGATCAGCTTTTCTACCCGATCATACCACGGCGAGATATCGTTGTAGCTCATGGGCCAGTCCACGCCGAGGCCATCACGGGACTTGGGCCGGAAATCATGTTCGCCGAAGCGCAGGGAAATACGGCCCCAGTGATTCGTGCGGCCTCCGAGCATTCGCGCGCGCCACCACCAGAAATTGCCCTCGGTACCCTGCTTATTGGTGTAAGGCTCACCCGGCACCTGCCAGCCGCCGTTTACCGTGGCATCATAATATCCGAAGAAGCGGTCCGGGGTGCGATCGGCACGCAGCGGCGCCATTTCCGGAGTCTGGAACATGGGCGTCTCCACCGCCGGGTCGTAGTTTCGTCCCGCCTCCAGCATGAGCACTTTCGCGCCATTGAGGGCCAGGATGAGCGCCGCCATTCCGCCGCCGGCGCCGGAGCCGACAACGATGGCGTCATAATTCGTCTGCGTCTTGCGGTCGGTGAGTAAGGGCATGGTGGGTGAGGGGAAGGAAAGGGACTGTCGGGTCTGGGTGTGAAGATAATTTAGCGGCGGGGGCACCCCGGCTAGCAAGGAAAATCAATGACGGTAGCTGACTGGTGCGGTCGAAGGCTGGGCAGTGGAATCGGAGTTGAAAAGAGAGGACAGCGCCAGGATCGGGAATTGGACAGAAGCGGTCCCCACGATTGTTGCGCGATTTTCTCCAATCCTTTATGATCGTGAAAATGCAACCCGTGAGCCGACCATCTCCGAGGCATCCCGTCGCAAATGTTTTTCAAACTGCGGGAATAGCCGGGATGTTTCCCTGCATTTACTTCATGTTCAGTGAGCCGGGCCTTTCGAAATATGGCCATCTGTTCGATCTGCTATTCGCCGTCTTTTGGATCGTGACTGTGGTGACATCGTTCTATCTGTCTGAGGATTTCCGGCAGATTCGTTCCATCAGGCCGAGCGTCGGGCTTATCCTGGCCACCATTCTGGGTGCCCTGCTGATGGGGCGAAGTGTGGGGGTGGCGTGCTACTGAGAGTGCTGAGGAGAAATAGTAAGAGCCCAGAATCGCGCAGCGAGAGACCTGCGTATCCCCGACCAAATCATTTGCATCATCCCTCACTTGAGGCTGAGATGACTGCTCGGCTTTCTGCCTTGCCAACATTTGAATCCCGCCAGCGCTCCAACCCCCATTTCGTCTGCTGCCAAAGCTGAGGCCGCCCTGCCGAAGGCGTTGCTTTATGCTACCAGCGCGGGCTTGGGGGGGAGTGGACTGAATTCCACTTCGCTCGAGGGTGTGCTGGCCGCTTGGCGCGGCGGTTTTCTGAATAAAGCGCTCTGCTATCCCAATACGCAGGACATCATCCCGAGCCGGGTCATTAGCTCCCTGCAAAATCATCCGGTGCGGCTGCTCTCGTGTCTTGGCAGCGAGGGCTACTACTCGGCGAAGAAGCGCTATCTGGACTGGGTGGCTGCCCGCGAATTGAGGAGCGGGGCGTATGACTTCTTCCACGGGTGGAGCGGGGAATGCCTGAACTCGCTGATGGAGGCCCGCTTGCGCGGCATCCCCAGCGTCATGGACGTGCCCACCTGGCACCGTAACAAAGGCGCAGACAAGCCGAATGAGACCCGGAAAGAACGCCTGGCCCGCCTGGCGAATCGAGGCTGGAAAGACTGGCGGAAGAACCTGACCATCTCCCGGCTGGATCAGCTCGCGGAGTATGACTTGGTGGATGTGCTCCTCATGCCTTCCCGGAAATCCGAGGAGACCTTTCTGACGGCTGGAATCCCTGCCGCCAGGCTTCACTATGTGGCGCGTGGCGTGGATGTGAACCGCTACCAGCCAGGCACGCCGCCGGACATTTTCCGCGTGGCGTTTGTCGGTGCGCTGATCAAACGCAAAGGCGTGGACCATCTGCTGGCTGCGTGGAAGAAGCTTGGTCTTAAAGATGCAGAGCTGCTCCTCGTCGGTTCCTTACATGATGAGATCAAACCGTTCCTCAATGATCTGGCTACCAGCAATGTGAAGCTCATTGGCTTCACGAACAGCGTGCAGGACGAGCTGCGCCGATGTGCCGCGTTTGTGTTTCCCAGTTCCTGTGAAGGCTTTGCCAAGTCCACGCTAGAGGCCGCTGCGTGTGCCTTGCCAGTGATTGGTACACGTGAGTCTGGCGACGTCATTCAGGATGGCAAAACCGGGATCGTGGTGCCTGCCGATGATCCTGAAGCCCTCGCAGCTGCTCTGGAACACGCCGCTACCCATCGTGATGACCTTCTGCGCATGGGACAGGCGGCACGGGCCCTAGTGGAACGCGAGTTCACGTGGGATCATTATCGCGCAAGAATCCTCGAGGGATATAAGAAGGCGATACAGATGCGGGCGTAGCGAAGTCGCAGGCCAGTTTCACGAGATCAGATTTCAACGCCATGTAAGCGAAAGATGATTGCTGTGATGATGATGATGGAACTAACGGCATACCAGAATCGGTAAACGTGTAGCAGGCCCAGGAGCTCTTTTTTATTTTGGAGCCATGCTGGCGTTGTAAAAGAGACTTGCATCATTAGTCCCTGTCTAGCGACATGACCTTTCCAGGTCCACCAACTAGTAGTCGGTGGATGCCAAAGAAACCCAATCGGTTTCCCCAATCTCTCCCACAAATCGGCGTGAAACAGGAAAAGTGATTTTACGAATTGATCCCACTTCCAGAAGCTCAAAGCAGTAGCTACACCAGCCGCACCGCACATGATGTTGAACAGTGTCATGGGTGAATTTTATCAGGTGACCATTTGCTCCCCAAATAGCGGCGGATAACCTGATCCATACAAGAACAAATGCTATTCTTGAAGTAGCAATTTGCGCCAGCGAGTCTCGCACGGTCTAATCCTTACTTGCACACCTGCCCGGCATAGGCCTTCATGGATGCCGTTAGTCGTGCATGCAACGCCTCCTGGTTATTCAGCTCAAGCGCATTGGGGATTTCATCCTGACCGTGCCCGCCCTGGCCGCGCTTCGTGAGTCGCGCCCGCAGGCGGAGATTGTCCTTATGGTGCCTTCCGCGGTGGCGGGACTGGCGGCTTGTCTGCCCATGGTGGACCGGGTCATCACGCATCATCCGGGGCGGCTGAACTTGGAGGCCTGGACGTCGACGCTGGCGGGACCGTGGGACGCGTGTTTTGACTTCGGCGGGACGGACCGCTCCGCGCTGCTGACGAAGCTCTCTGGCGCGAAAGTGCGCCTGACGTATAAGAAATTCGCCGGACTCCGCTTCCGACGTCATGCCTATACCCACCTATGTCCGGCGTCTGTGCGGGACTTGCACACGGTGGATTTCCACCTCGCGCTGCTGCGGGAGTACGATCCGCAAATAGCAGCGCCTCCTGAGAAAGCGCATTTCCGGCTGCCGCCGGAGGTGGTGAGGAGCGCCCAGCAGAAACTTCTCGCGGCAGGTCTGCCGACGGGGGACAAACCCTACGTCATTCTGCATCCGGGCACGGCCCGGGAGGAGAAATTCTGGCCGGACGAACGCTGGGCCGAATTGGCGCAGTGGCTGGTGACGACCTATGGGGTATCCGTCGTCCTCACCGGCAGTGGCGCTGGGCTGGAGGCGCCGCATCTGGAGCGCCTGCGCGAGCTCTGCACTGTGCCTCTGATCGATCTGACCGGGAAGCTCGCACTGGAGGAACTGCTCGCGCTCATCGGTGGATGTCAGTTCATCGTGGGGGTGGATAGCATGGCCATGCATCTGGCCAGCATGCTTCGTATTCCGCAGGTGGCGATCTTTGGGCCGACGAACCCTTATCACTGGCGGTCCCGGCATGAACGTTCCTTCGTACTTCAGGGCGGAACGGGCGAACCGCTGGACTCGTTCAAACCCAAGACGAAACGTCACCCGACGAACCAAGTCTCGACCGGGGCGGTGATGCGTGCTATAGAGCGCCTCTACCCCCCAATCCCGACGCCTCTGCCGACAATCACCTGACCCTCTGGGGCGTCCTTCCTCATGTCCGAATCTCCTCAAGAAAAAGAAAAGACGGCTGACAAGCCGATCAAGAAAGTCAGCCGAAAGCAGATTTCTGAGCTCAGTGGCAAGGAGTTGTGGCAACTCACCAAGACCACCCAGGTCAAGCTTTTCCGTTACATGAAGCCCGTGCGGGGCCGATTCATCATCGGCGTCCTGCTCGGTATCCTGGCTGGTCTTTTTAATGCCGTCATGCTGGCGGGGTTCCAGATCATTTTTGCGCTGGTGCTCGCCCCTGGCGCTCCACCGGCGCCTCCCGCCGCAGCCGCTCCGGCCACGGCATCCGCTCCGGCCAGTGTCACGGCACCTGCTGAACCGGTCGCTGCTTCTGAACCAGCCACCGCATCCGCCCCGGTGCCTGCCGAAAAGGTTGCTGCTTCTGAACCAGCCACGTCAGAGAAACCGAACCCGACCTCGGCGCCAGCCGCTGAGACAGCCCCCACCACCGTCTCCACGACGCCCGATGCTGCACCCGCAGATCCTGTGGCCCCGGCAGCACCCGCAACACCGGCAGCTTCTGAACCTGTGAAGGCACCCGGTTCTGGCCGGTTCAGTATTGAACATGGTAAGACGACACCCACCGAATACGGCGATGTGAAAATCCCGGGAGTGGGGGTGATCAATCCCGTGAAGTGGATCCTCGGGCACAATCACCATCGGCTGGAGTTGCCATGGGTCGTGGCTGCCTGCCTCATGATTCCCGTGCTGCTCTTCATGCGTGGGTTCCTGACCTACCTGGCCAACTATTCCATGATGTGGGTGGGTGCCCGCATGCTGCTGAGTTTGAGGCATGACCTCTTCGCCAATCTGATGAATCAATCCATCAGCTATTATAACAAGGCCAAGGTCGGCGACCTCATCCAAACCGTCTTCAACCAGACGCGTATCGCCCAGACGAATGCGGTGCAGCTCACCACCGTGGTGATTCAGCGGCCCGTGGCCATTCTGACCATCTTCCTCTATCTGCTGTCTTGGGACTGGTTCTTCACGGTGAGTTCCATTCTGATCTTCCCACTTTGCATTGGCCCCATCATGTATGTGAGCAAGCGGGTGCGCCGCGCGGGTGCCAAGGAAGAAGAGGAAGCCGGCGCCATGATGGTAAACATGCACGAGAGTTTTGCCGGGGTGCGTGTGGTGAAGGCCTATGCGCGGGAAAGTTATGAATTGCAGCGCTTCGAGCGGTCCAATCGCGCCATGGTGGAAAGCCAGATGCGGTGGGGGAAGGCGCTGGAAATCATCGGGCCCATTGTCGAGACCGTGGCCTCGCTCGGTATCGCAGCTGGGTTGGTTTATGCCTGGCATCGCGGCATGAGGGCGGAGGACTTTATCCTCATCGTCATGGCGCTCACGCAGATCTACCCTCACGCGAAGGAACTCAGCCGCGTCCAGATCTTCCTGCAGAAGTGCATCGTGGCCACCAGCGCTGTGTTCGAGGCGCTGGAGCACAGTCCGGAAGTGGAAGACAAGCCAGACGCCGTCGTCTTGCCCACCCGTAGCAAGGGCACGCTCGTGTTCGACAATGTCACGTTTGCCTACCGTGATCATAAAGGAAAAAAGGCCAAGAAAGCGGCGGTAGAGAAGATCAATCTCGCTCTGGAACCAGGAAAGTTTTATGCCCTGGTCGGCCCCAGCGGCGCGGGGAAGAGCACCATCTTCTCCCTCATTCTGCGCTACTATGATGTGGATGAAGGCTCGGTGCAGATGGATGGACACGATCTTCGTGACGTCACCCAGGACTCGCTGCGGAATAACATTGGAGTGGTGAATCAGGACGTGTTCCTCTTCCACGACACCATTGAGGAAAACATCCGCTATGGACGTCTGGACGCTACCAAGGAAGAGATCATTGCGGCTGCTGAGAAAGCTCACGCGCATGAGTTCATCATGCAGAAGAAGCAGGGCTATGCCTCCGTGGTCGGGGACAGCGGCAATAACCTGTCAGGTGGTCAGAAGCAGCGTGTATCCATCGCGCGTGCCGTCCTCCGGAATGCTCCTGTATTGCTGCTCGATGAAGCGACTTCTGCGCTGGATACGGAGAGCGAACGCATCATTCAGGATGCCATTCATAACCTCAGTGAAGGGAAGACTGTCATCGCCATTGCGCACCGCCTCTCCACCGTCATGGAGGCAGACCAGATTGTGGTGATGGACAAAGGCCACATTCTCAACATCGGCACGCATGCCGAGTTGTTGCGTTCCTGTGAGTTGTATCAGCGTCTCTATCAGCTTCAGTTCGCGAATGGCGAAGCGGATCCGAATGAGGTGAAGGAGGATATCAAGCTCGATACCGATGAACCCTTTCAATCCGAAGCCGGAGAAGGTGGGGAAAGCATTTTTTAGGAAAGGTTACATCCCTTTGAAAAGCGGAGATGGCTGCATGTCATTCCCGCTTTTTTTGGGCTCAAAAAGTGGGGTCAAGTGCGGTTGGGTGTTTCAACTGGTCAATTTTGACGCATAGTGGCGCAGGGGCGTGTGGGAATAGGCGATATTGCGTACTATGTAGTACGGAATCGCGCGAAAATTATGCGCAAGAGGGCGGGAGGGCTTCAAGAGGGGATCGGAAAGAGAACTTTTTCACCGCATCAACGTAGATCGAGGCAGGCCCTTTGGCGAGGGGCGTGAGGCGCGGTTCAGGGCGAATAGGGGGAGTTGGCCTCGCCTTGCTTCCACCAATCTCGGATTGACAAAAATCAGCGCAGCCGCTTCATGCTGTCTCTCTTCCAGCACACTCATGAGCGGCCTGAATTTTCTCCCCACCCTAGTCGGATGTTTTGCGCAACCCGTCGCGGAGAATCCGACCGTGGTCATGATGGAAGCCGCCTTCCGCCATCACGGGTTGCACTTCCGCTACATCAATATGGAGGTGTCTCCGGCTGATCTGGCTGTGGCGGTCCAAGGGGCCAAAGCACAGGGTTACATCGGATTCAATTGCAGCCTGCCGCACAAGGTTGCGGTGATTCAGCACATCGATGGATTGGGTGAGTCTGCCAAGCTCATTGGCGCGGTAAACTGTGCGGTGAAACAACCGGATGGCCGCTGGCTGGGTGAGAACACGGATGGCAAAGGTTTCCTGGCCAGCCTCAGAGAGTTGTTGGATCCGGCAGGCCAGCATGTGGTGATCATGGGAGCGGGGGGCGCAGCCCGCGCCATCGCGGTCGAGCTTGCTTTGGCCGGGGCTGCCAAGATCACGCTGGTGAACCGGACCGTGGAGCGCGGTCAGGAATTGGCGGCCCATCTCGCTGAACATACGAGTGCGGATGTCGAATTCATTGCAGGTGATGCTCCGTATGCCGTGCCGAAATCGGCGGGGGTGCTTGTGAATGCGACCTCCATTGGGTTATTCCCTGAGGTGGAGGCGCTGCCGCGGGTGGATTTGGAATCCCTGGGGAGGATCCCGGGACTCGTGGTGGCCGATGTGATTCCCAATCCGCCGCAGACGCGATTCCTACGTGAAGCCGCGGCGCGCGGCTGCCGGACGCTGGATGGGCTGGGGATGCTGGTGAATCAGGGGGCGACGAATATTGAATACTGGGCCGGGATTTCGCCGGACAAGGCGGTGATGCGGAAGGCGCTGGAGGAAGTGTTTGGTGGGGGCGCTCAGTAGCGTTCGCGTCGTTTCAAGTGTGAAGTTTCAAGTTTCAAGTCAGCCGTTGGCCAGTGCATGTAAGGTGTTCAGACCTTCTTCTTGACACTTGAAACTTCCAACTTGCGGTAGCCAAACTTTGCCATTGCGCGTTCGGGCGGATTTTGTCAGGATTTTCTTCGTTCCCCGCCTGAGCAGGTTGCTGTTTCGCGGTGTCCAATCATCCACGTTAAAGGAGAGTGATAACACCATGAGCTTATTCGAAGATCTCGGCAAACAGGTGCTCGGCAATGTGCTGGGCGGGAAATCTGCCGAAGGCGGCGGAAGTGGCGGTGGCGTAAACTGGATGCAGATCGTCATGAGCCTGATCAATCAGAGCGGCGGCATTGAAGGGCTGCTGGCCAAGTTTCAATCGGCTGGTCTGGGTGATATCGTGAATGGCTGGATCAAGCAGGGGCCGAATCCGCCGGTGAGCCCCGATCAGGTCAAAGAAGCCTTTGGGCCGGATCTGCAAAATGCCGCTGCTGAAGCAGGGACGGATGTGAATACCGCTGCCAAGGGGGTGGCAGATGTGTTGCCGAAAGTGGTGGACCAGCTTTCGCCCAGTGGCCAGGCGCCGTCCGGCGAGATGCTTCAGGAGGCCATGAAGGCTTTGATGGCGAGCGGTGGACTCGGCAAGCTTTTCGGTTGATCCGGCTGCAGGTTGCAGGCGGCCAATTTGTTTTCATTTTTCGAATCATCCCATTGTCAGGTTTCCTCGTACTTTAATTCTTTGTTCAGAATCACTGATCACTCACCATGATGACCGCACGCTTCTTCTCACTCGCCATGGCTGCCGCGCTGGCGCTGCCTCTGACTCGGACCCTCACGGCTGCTCCGCCCAAAAGCGAATATGAGCCCCTCCCCAAGGAAGAGAATGGCCGCTGGGGCATGTACTCTTATGACTCCGCCAAGGAAGAAGCCGGCAAGAAAAAGCGGCCCATTGCCATTGTGGTGCTGGACGAACGGTCTGAGGAAGAGGCGATCAAGGAAGCCGGCAAGAAGGCGTTCTGGGGCATGGCGAAGGACGCCACGATGGTGACGATGACCTCCCATTTGGTGGGCGGCGCGAAGGCCCGTATTGGCGATCCAGCTTTCAGTGGTATCGCCGCCGCGGGGAAGGGGCTGCCAAAGCTGGTGGTCATGGATCCTGCATCTACCGTGGTGATTGGCACGATGACGTCCGAGCAGATCATGGCTGCCGATGAAAAAGCGTTTAAGCAATTCGCCAAAGATATGGAAGCGGCCGCGAAAAATCCCAAAGCGGCTCCTGCTCCGGCGGTTGCTCCTGCCGCTCCAACCGCGGCCAAGCCCGGGACTGGTGCTGCTGCAGCCGCCACACCTCCGACATCGACACTGCCCGCGGTGGTCATGATCAAAGCTCCGAAACCGGAGAGCTGGACCAATACCGATGGCCGCGCGATTCAAGCGAGTGTGCTGGAGATCGGTGCGGACAAAGTGGTGTTCCTCATGGCTAATGGCAGCAAGCTGGACTATCCGCTGGCGAATCTGAGTGCTGAGTCCCAGAAGAGGGTGGGGGAATTGAAGGCGGCGGCGAGTAAGTGATGGGGGGAGGGAGTTCTTGGTTCTTGGTTCTTGGTCCTTGGTTCTTGGTCCTTGGTTCTTGGTCCTTGGTTTTGGAGTGATGGCCGAGACTTGGGAAGGGGATGGCGTTTTCGGTTTCACCACGAAGACTCGAAGTTACGAAGGATTGAAAGTGATGGAGTGGCACCTAACAAGTGTTAGGCGTTTGGTTTTCTGGGGCGATGACTGCGAACTAACATCTAGGTGCGGTTATTGTTTGTGATGTCTCGGATGATGCTATAAGGTCTTGGGCTCTCGGTTTAATCGGTAGGATTTCAGAGGCCTATAACCCTGCCAAAGCGGTGTGGCGCTTCGCTTCCCACCGCAGCCCAAAAGGGCCAGTCCCTTCGCTTGGGGTCGTGAGGCGGTGGGGTCGTGATTGGGCTAGTGGCATTTGTCGTCGTCGGGCGCACAACACGGATTTGTTGGAAAGTTGCGCGGTCTAGGGAACTTTCTCAAAAAACAAATTTGCATCGAATCGCGCAACCAAACGAATGCGGGGCGGTTTCATCATTCGTTGAGCATGATAGACACCACGACTCACACAGAGTGAGGTGTTTGCAAGGCCATAGTCATGGTCAGGCTCGATGATATACAGAACCTAAGCAAGACTAACAGAACCATGAAACCAACCTTCCTCACGATGCCCGTCTTGGCTGCGGGACTTCTATGCAGCATGCCTTTCCAGGCAGGCGCGCAGGAAACGCCGCCAGCACCACCGAATCCGCCCTCGGCAGCCACTCCTGGCAACAGCCCGGGCGGTCCTGTGCCTGCGCCTAAACCCGTGCCTTCGCTGGCACCCAAGCCCCAGGCAGGTCCGGATAGTCTTAAACCGAAACCGAACAAGCCAGAACGCCCAGCTTTAGTTAAACCCTGGATCGGTGTGGGCACGGGCCCCATCCATCCCCAAGTGCGCGCTCAACTCGGTCTTGGTGAAGGCATGGGACTTACCATTGATCAGGTTGCACCAGGCAGTCCGGCTGCCAAAGCAGGTCTCAAAAAGTATGATGTCCTGGTGAAGATCGGTGATCAACTGCTGGTCAATCACGAGCAATTGAAAACTCTGGTCTGGCAGAAGAAAGAAGGAGAGAAGATCTCCCTCGGCATCCTCCGTGAAGCAAAGCCACAGGATGTGGAGATCACTCTCGAAAACCACAGCTTTACGAGCGAAGGCCCGCGTTCCGGTGGAGATCGCCGTGAAGGCTTCAGGCATCATCGCAGCGGCCAACGCTCTCAGCGTGGCGAGCAAGGTGACCGTTCCTCCGGTGGCCCCGACAAGGATCGCCACTTCAGTCAGGGAATGAATCCAGACATCATCAAGAAATTCAAAGAGGCTCGTGAGCGTGGCGAAAACGTCCGCGAAATGATCGAGAAATTCCGCAAGCAGCGCAGTGAGTTCGGACAGCGTTCCGGAGGAGATCGTGATCATCAACGTGGGCCTCAATCCGGACCTGGACCTGAAGCTCGTGGTGATCACCGCGACGGCAACAAGCCAGGCCCTGATGCGAAGTTTGGCGCGGGCCCCGGTCCCGGCCCTGATCATCGCAGAGACGACCGTTCCGGCCCGGACCGCCCACCCGGCGCAGGCCCTGACCGGATGAACCGCGATCATGATCGTGGCCCAAGTGGTCCCGGCGATGCACGTCACGATTCCCCTGAATCACGCAACCGTCCCGATGGTGCCGGTGCTCCGGGTCCAAGAGGAGACCGTCCTGATAGTCGTCCCGGCCCTGATGCCCGTCCTGGCAATCCAGGAGATCACCGTGGCCCTGACGCACGCGCCAACGGCCCTGAAAATCGTCCTGGTCCTGATGCCCGCTCCGGTGGTCCAAGCAATCGCCCCGGTCCTGATGCCCGTCCAAGTGGTCCGGAAAACCGTCCAAATCCAGGTCCTGGTCCTGGCCCAGATGGTCCTCCAAGCGGACCTCAACAACCCAGCCGCCCCGGCGCTCCGCTCTCGGTAGAGCCACCCTTGTAAGTAAATGTGTAAGTAAGTCGATCCCACGCACGGTTCGACGCTCCGTGAGCCGCCTCTTTATTGAGGCGGCTTTTTTGTGCTTTTCTGCTTTGTATTTGTAGGCGGCTGCTGGGGCTTTCCGGAGGTGTCGGCAGTGGTGGCAGCCTTACTTTTCTTAGTCACCTTGGGCTTGGATTTGGATACGCTCGTTTTGAGGCTGGATTCCAGCTCAGCCAGCTTCCTCCGAAAGATGGCTGAGACATCCATATCAAGGCGACCGGACAGACAGAACAACCACCAGAGGCATTCTGCGAGCTTGTCCTCGAGTTGCTGGTTGGTGTCTCCCTTTATCTTCCAGCGGCCTTCCCCCGCCATGACGAGTTTGCCGAGTTCGCCAATGTCATACATGAAGCCGATGACGTCTTCCTGCTTTGTCCAGGGGACGCCGTGGTGGGCCTCTTCCAGTTGGTGGTAGAGCAGGCGAATGCTCGCGGAGCGGGTTGCGGCTTCGGTGAAGGTAAGGAGGTTGGGAGTGGTGACTGCGGCTTTGGTTTTGGCTTTTTTCATGCTGGGTGGAGCATGGTAGTGAATCTTGGGGTGCGTCAAATTTGATCATTCGGAGAAGTCGCCCTCGGCAGACCGTTTTGTTCATGTCTATCTTGGAGATGACACTGGGCAGTAGTTCGGAGTCATGCGCGCATAGGACGACCCCTCTAGGGTCGAGTGCTTTCCAGCCGTAACCCGGGGTCGTTCGACCCCGGGCTATTCATGGGTGACCCCTACGGGGTCGGAGCTACGGGGGGTGCTTGAGAAAGTATTACCGATGCGTCGGGGGGAAAGTATTACCGATGCGTCTGGGAGGGGGGTTACCAATGCAGTAGTGTTAGACTGGTTTTCGAAAAGCCTGTCAGAAGCGTTGGTACGGGAGAGCACGATTGGCGGCGTCAATGGCTCATCCGTTGTGTCAACATAGCGAATTTCGCCCTTTCCTTGCCACTCGTGCCCTCGCGTCACCAAGTTTTAATCTGACATTCTTTTCGAGAATCAGTCTAGTCACAGCAGACGGGGCGTCCCAAGTGGGGATGGTATCAGTTGGTTACGCCTGAATGTTGCGGAGAAGTCTGCTGCGCTCCCATCTCTGCACTTCGAAATGGAACTGCGAGAGAAGTTTGGGAGGACAAGAAGTATATCGTGCTTCGAGACGGCCCATTGTCCGGACATTTGGAGATATTTACGCTCAGATTCGCATGCCTAACACTGCTGACTCCGAAGCCGCTTTACAGGGGCTTCGGAAAACTAATTAGCACATATTAAGTATCGGTCGTTTGCTAGTTTGAGAGCAGATTGACGCGTTCGACGCGGCCGAAGTCGGTTTCCAGGAAGCGCTTTGCGAGGTCGTCGGTGTGCTCGGAAAGGTCGGTGACATACACTTCCAGGGTCGGCTTTGTCGTGGCTGAGCGCAGGAGGTTTGACTCGGCGAGGGTCTTCTTGACCTGCTCGGCGCAGGTCACGGCGGAGTCCACGAGGCGCACTCGGTCATTCAAGATCCTGCGCAGCAAAGGTTTCAGGAGGGGGTAGTGGGTACAGCCCAAAACCAGGGTGTCCATGCCGCCGTCCAAAAGGGGTTTCAGGTATTCCCGCACGACCATTTTTGTGGCGGGATGTTCCAGCCAGTCCTCCTCAATAAGGGGCACGAGCAGCGGAGTGGCCTGGGCTTCGATCTGCAAATCCGGGCGACGCATGGCCAAGGCATGCTGATAGGCGTGGCTCTTGATCGTGCCGGCGGTGCCGATGATGCCGACGCGCTGGCAATCAGGATCCGCCAAGGTGGCCTCCACTCCGGGCTCGAGCACGCCAATGATGGGCAGCCGGTAGGTGCTTAGCAGCGTCGGGAGGGCGTGAGCAGTCGCGGTGTTGCAGGCCACCACCACTGCCTTCACTCCGCGGGAGATGAGGAATTGGGTGTCCTCCACGGAGAAACGCCGGATGGTCTCGGGCGATTTCGACCCATAGGGGACGCGGGCGGTGTCTCCGAGATAAACGATGGATTCATTTGGCAGGAGATCCATGATCGCCCGCACCACGGTCAATCCTCCCACGCCAGAGTCAAAAACCCCCAGCGGCGCATCAGCAGTCACTTCCGTCATCTACGATGAAGAACCGCAAACGAGGGTCAGTTCAAGGGACAACCTTAAAAATCCAAGGGACCGCGCGGACGAGGGGGACCCTGAGCGGGTGGTCCGCCTTGTCCTTGTGCCTGTCTTGGACCAGATCCCGATCCGGGTCCAGGTCCAGGTCCAGGTCCGCGACGAGGACCGGTGCCGGGGCCGCCACGAACGCCAGGGGTGCCGAGGTTCGCGCCGGGCACGCGGAAGCCGACGAGGTAGAAGCCCTTCGCTGACTCCTTTTCGACGTAGAGATCCAGACTGCCTTCTTTCTCCGCCTGGGTGATGTTCCGGTCGATCTTGCCTTTGGCTTCCATGGCAAAGGGGAGTGCTGCCCAGCCGAGGGCGCCTTTCACGGGATCGCCATACACTTCGTAGGCATAACCGGGATAGGCCGGCACGGTGACCCGCCAGCGTGGTTTTGATGCTCCCGGGATGGGCTCGCCTTTCACGACGAGTTCGCCGCCTGGGGTGTTGGGGTAGCTGGGTTCCAGCACGGTCGTGCCCATGACCACGTCCCACACGGTGGACTCTTCATTGACCGCGGAACTGGTGACCTTTGTGAAATCGCGGATGAGGGAGGCGCGCTGGACCGGATCGCTCAAGTGGCGCATCACACCATCATTTTCATTCGTGACGGGCCAGACATTGCCTTTCTCATCGCGCGGTATTTCATTCCAGAAAAGCTGGGTGGCCATGCGGATCTTTTCGCCCGGGAGGGTGATGCCTGCATGGATGTGGCGCGTGCGTCCGCCATAGAGTCCGGCTTTGATGGTGCGGAAGCGATAGGCGCCGTCTTTGCCGGTGAGGAACTGGCCGAAGCCTGCGAAGTTCTTGTCCATAGCGGGGTTGCGTTCCGCTTCGGTAGAATAGAGATATTGACCATGGTGGTCGGTATGCCAGATCTCCACGAGCGCTCCGCGAACGGGCTGGCCTTTTTCATTCAGGACTCGTCCTGCGAGGTGCGTGATCAGTCCATCTGCGGGCGTGAGGCTGTCGTTCACCAGGACGAGGTCGTTGTCCTTATCCAGCGGGATGTTGTTGAAGGGCGTGTTGTTGGGGTAGAAGGGGCCTTCGGTTAGCTTTGCGGTGAGGGTGAGTGCCTCTGCGTATAACCCGCGCGTGGAGAGCATCGCTCCGCCCAGGGCGAGTTGCCGCAGGATGTTGCGCCGGGTCGCCAGTGTCTTGGAAGTGATGATGTGCATGGGTGGGGAAGGGTGGAGTTGCGGGATGAGGGAGGTGTTCAGCGTGAACCCCGTGTGTGCGAGGAAGTTGCGCTGGAATCACTTGCTGGCGGAGGCAGCACTCCTAACTCGGAAGAATCGGATTTTTACCGCGAAGACGCGAAGACGCGAAGGATGAAGGGGCTTGAGAACCAGTAAGCGATTTAGCTCTGCTGGCAGGCTTTGATCGTGTTCTGCATGAGCATGGCGATGGTCATGGGGCCTACGCCGCCGGGGACGGGGGTGATGGCGCGGCATTTTGGGGCGACTCCGTCGAAGGCGACATCGCCGACGATCTTGTAGCCTTTTTCGGAGCCGGGGACTTCGACGCGATTGATGCCGACATCGATGACAACGGCGCCATCCTTGACCATGTCTGCTTTGACGAACTCCGGTTTGCCGATGGCGGCGATGAGGATGTCTGCCTGGCGGGTGATCTCGGCGAGATTTTTTGTGCGGGAATGGGCGACGGTGACGGTGGCATTGCCGCCTTTGCCTTTGCTCATCATGAGGAGGGCCATGGGCTTGCCGACGATCATGCTGCGGCCGAGGACGACGACATGCGCGCCCTCTGTCTCGATCCCGGCGTGGATCAACATGCGCTGGCAGCCAAGTGGGGTGCAAGGCACGAAGCCGGAGGGATCTTCCAAGGCGAGCTTGGCGACATTTACGGGATGGAAGCCATCCACGTCCTTGCGCGGGTCGATGGCTTCCACGATGGCGCTTTCATCGATGTGCTTCGGTGGTGGGCTTTGGACGAGGATGCCATGGATCTCGGGATCGTTGTTCAGCCGGTTCACCACGATGAGGAGTTCCTCCTGAGTGGTCGTGGCGGGCAGTTCGAGCTTCACGGAATGGAGGCCGAGTTCCTGGCATTTTTTGTCTTTGCTTCGGACGTAGGCGCGGGATGCGGGATCATCGCCGACAAGCACTACCGCGAGTCCGGGCTTCTTTCCCTGTGTCTTCAGCGCGGCGATGGCGTCCTGACATTCCGCCAGGGTCGCGGCGGCGACTTCTGATCCTTTGATGAGCTGCATGGTGTGCTGTAAACGCAGCGGGGTGGGCTGGCAAGAGGAGGGGGGGAAGGAATAACCCAGCCCTAATCTCAACGGAAATCGCCGTTGTCGGGATTCCGAAAAGTTGGCTTTGCGAAGCGGGAACCTTGTTCCTGGCCGGTTTGCTGGCGGAAGGTTTCGAAGCCGGTGACGTCGTGACCTTTCCAGGTGAAGTTTGCTTCTTCTTCACCCGAGGCAGTGTAATACACATTGTCCTTCAGGGTATTTTTCGTCCCGGCGGTATCGGCTTGCAGCATCATGGCTTCGTCGCCTGCCCAGAAGACGTTGCCCGTGACGACGTTGTCGCTGGCCCACTGGATCCAGAGCTCACCGTTGACGTCTTCACTGCGGTCGTTCTGGTAGCAGATGTTGCCGGTGAAGGTGCACTCGCTGACGCGGCCGGCATTCTTCTCATAGCCGCCGAAGACGAGGCCGCCTTTCTGATTGTGCCAGATGACGTTGTGCCGAACGATCACATTCCTGGCCACGATGCCTTTGTTCTCCGCGCCTACTTCGATGCCGAGGTTGCAGCCGGTGACTTCGTTGTTTTCTACGACAATGTCCCTTCCGCCGTCCACATAGATGCCTGCGGCGTAGCCGTCTTCGTAGTTGGAGCGAGCGCGCATGACTTTGTTGCCTTTGCAGATGCCGTTGCGCGTGACTTTGTTGGGGTCCTTGCTGAGCCAGGATTCGCCGCCGATCATGCAGATGCCGATGTTGTTCACGTCTTTAACGACGTTGTTCACGATCTGGAAGTCCGTCACGTTTCCGTTCAGCGTCATGGCTTCGCTGCGTGCGGGTTCGCAATCGGCAATCGTGTTGCCTTCGATGACGATGTTCGAAAGTGGCACCTCGGAATTGCTGCCGTAGACCGTGATGCCCATGGCGTCCTTACCACGAATGCCGTGGATGACATTTTGCTTGAGTTCCAGGTGACTACCGCTGCCTTCGAGCCGGATGCCGGAGCCGTCCTTTACTCCCGTGTGTTCGGTGATTTCAAAGCCGATGATGCGGATGTAGCTGCGGTCCTTGACGTGCCACATGTTGTCGCCATCTGCGCCCTTTCCTGACAAGATGACGCGGCCTTCGGCTTGAAAGGTGACGAAGCCGCCGGCTTTGGAGCCTTGGGCCTGGATTTCAATTTTCTCGTGATAGGTGCCGGCCTGCACGTGTGCGGTATCTCCTGGTTTCAGGACTGTGGCGGCGTGTTGGATGGTCCGCCAGGGGTCTGCTTTGGTGCCATCGGCCTGGTCGTTTCCTTGAGAAGATACGTAGAAGTCTGCTGCGTGAATCAAACCCGCCATGCCCACGGTCGCCGTGACAAGAAGCAGATTCAGGATGCTGCTGACTTTTGTCCTCATGCCGTCAACAGACTTAGGGGATTGTATCTACGCAGCAGGGGCAAAGCTGTACCCAGTGTCCGGGCTCGATCTCCTGTAGGCGGAGATCCATGCCGACGCTTTTTTCCCAATCGGGATGCTTCATGCGATGGCCAAAGGCGCAGCCGGGTGGGGGATTGATGGGGGAGGGGACATCGCCGGAGAGGAGTGTGCGCTGGCGGCGCTGAGAAGGATCGGCCACGGGGATGGCATCGAGCAGGGCCTTTGTGTAGGCGTGGCGGGGTGCGCGATACAGGGCTTCTGCCGGGGCAAGTTCCACGATGCGGCCCAGGTACATGACGGCGACACGGTCGCTCATGCGTTTCACCACATTCAGACCGTGAGCGATGAAGAGATAGCTGAGTCCCAAGTCGCGCTGGAGATCCAGCATGAGGTTGAGGATCTGGCTTTGGACGGAGACGTCCAACGCGCTGACGGGCTCATCGCAGATGATCAGTTTTGGTTTTAACGCGATGGCGCGCGCGATGCCGATGCGCTGGCGTTGGCCGCCTGAGAATTCAAAGGGGAAGCGATCCGCATGCGCGGCGGCGAGACCGACCTTGTCCAGCAGCTCAAGCACCCAGGTTTTGCGCTGGGAGGAGTTGCCGATCTTTTGCACGATGAAGGGCTCCTCCAAGATATCACGAACGGTGTGCCGAGGGTTGAGCGATTCTGCTGGATCCTGGAAGATCATCTGCATGTCCCGCCGCAGTGGGCGCATGGAGCGCATGCTGGCGGTGGTGATGTCCTTGCCTTGAAAAGTGATCTGGCCAGCGGTGGGCTTGTGCAAACGGACGATGGCTTTACCGAGGGTGGTCTTGCCGCAACCGGACTCACCGACGAGGCCGAGGGTCTCCCCAGGATTTACGGTGAGGGAGACGCCGTCCACGGCTTTCAAGTGGGCCACGGTGCGCCGCAGGATTCCGCCTTTGACGGGGAAGTGGACCTTCAGATCGTTAATGGTTAGCAAACTCATGCCACGACACAAAGCGGGCAGTGCTCCACCCAATGGTTAGGTGCGATCTCCACATAAGGAGGTCGCACATTCAGTTCTTTTTCGCCATGCGGAATGCCCGAGCGCTTCGCGAAGCGGCAGCCGGCGCGCAGGTTCTCCAGCGATGGCACATTGCCTGGGATCGCCTTTAGGCGGGACTTCGGCACATCATCCAGTTTTGGCAGAGAATCCAATAGACCACGCGTGTAAGCATGACGGGGATTTGCAAAGAGCTCATAGACGGAGGCGCGTTCGACGATGCGGCCTGCATACATGACCGCGACTTCATCACAGGTCTCGGCGATGACACCCAGATCATGCGTGATGAGGATGACGCTCATGCCCATTTCCTTTTGCAAGCCTGCGATCAAGGCGAGGATCTGTGCCTGGACAGTCACGTCGAGGGCTGTGGTCGGTTCATCCGCGATGAGGAGTTTCAGCCCGTGGATCAGCGCCATGGCGATCATGACGCGTTGGCGCATGCCGCCGCTCAGTTGATGCGGGTAATCACCGAGCCGCGACTCGGCCCCGGGGATGCGAACCTTTTTCAGCATCTCCACGGAGCGGCTGAGCGCCTCGCGCTTACTCACCTTCTCATGCAGCAGGACGGCTTCCGCGAGTTGTTTGCCAATGGTCTGCACCGGGTTCAGCGCGGTCATGGGCTCCTGGAAGATCATGCCGATTTCCTTGCCACGGATGCGGCGCATTTCTTCGCGAGACAGTTTGGCCAGGTCGCGTCCCTCGAACCAGATGCTGCCGCTGAGAATCTTGCCGTGAGGCTGTGGCAGGAGTTGGGTAATGGAAAAGGCCGTGACGCTTTTGCCGCAGCCAGATTCGCCCACGATGCCGAGGGTGCCGCCGCGCTTCACCTCGAAGCTCACGCCATCCACCGCCGTCAATTGCCCCGCGTCCGTGTCGAACGCGGTGACCAGGTCTCGCACTTCCAAAATGGGGTCCGCGCTACTCATCGTTCTTCATACTGATCAAACACCCGCGACACCTCGCCAAAGGACTTCCCGTCCTTCATGGCCTGTTTGGTTTCTTCCTTAATGTCTTCGTCGATCCAGAGCACATTCGCCTGATGCGCTTCGCGTGTCTGCTTCAGGTTTCCGTCTTTGGGCCAGCGGATCCAGCGCCAGTGAAGATAGCGGTAGAAGGGCGTGTCCCAGGTAGGCACGGTGCAGGCCAGTTCTTCGGCCATCATTTCGATCTGCCAGCTTAGGCGTTGCATTTCATCTTCCGTGGGTGCAATCCTTTGTTGGTCGATGAGCTTGTCCATCTCGGGATTGGCGTTCATGCAGAAATTATTGGTGTCGATCTTCGGCTTGCGCGTGCCATCGGGTAGCTTTTCCCAGGCATTGTCACTGTGGAGATACTCCCAGGGGCGGGGGTAGGGAGGCGTGGCGCCAAAGCCAGCGAGGATGATTTCATGGGTCTTCTGGTCGCCCATTTTAAAGAGCTGTGTGAAGTCGAGTGACTCGATGCGGAACTCCAGACCGGCTTTCAGCGCGTCTTCCTTGAGGATCAGCGCCATCTGGTTGTAGAGAGCTTGATTCCCGACGGAGAGTTTGAAGGATAGACGCTTTCCTTCCGAGTTCATCAACACGCCATCGCGGTCTCTCTTGGTGAAGCCTGCCTTGGCGAAGTGTTCCTGCGCCTTCGCCACGTCATAGGGCTTTGCCTTGAGCGCCGGGTTCGTGTAGCGCCCATAGCCCGCGAAAACGCTGTTCATGCGCGTGGCGTCGCCGCGAAGCACGACGGCGATCACCTTGTCAAAGTTCGTGGCATGGCTGACGCCCAGCCGGACATCGACATTGTCGAGGAAGGGTTTGCTCTGGTTGATATAGAGCGCACGGGAGATACGGGGGTACTGATTGAAGAATTTATAGCGCTCGATGTAGCCGTTCAGGATTTCCGGGATCTCCGCTTTGTCATACCAATAGACGGGAGGCACCACGATGAATCGGGAGGTTGAGAAGATATCGATCTTTCCCTGGCGGAACATTTCGAATGCCAGATCGGCCGAGCCAATGCGCCGGTATTCGATGCGATCCGGATTGAAGCGGTAACGGTAGTGTTTGCGATCCTTGGCCCACCAGTCCTTCACCCGGCTCAGAGTGATGCTTCTGCCCAGCTTCACGTCTTCCTGCTTGATGTCATAGGCGCCGGTGGTGGGCATCTTCCGCCACTGGTAGCGTGCGGGGAAATCGTCCGTGAATTCCCGGAAGAAATGCCGGGGGAGGGGACTCATGTTCGCCTTGTAGACCGGGTCGGGCGTCAGATCCTTCAGCGTAATGGAGAATGTGCGATCATCGTATTTGGTGATCCCGGCATACGTTTGCGGGATGAACTGATTCATGTATGGGTCCTTCACGTGCGGGGACATCGCCACGTAGTAGTACATGAAGAAGTCTTCCACGGTGATCTTCACGCCGTCGGAGTAGGTTGCGGCGGGATCGAGACGGAAAAAGACCTCCTTGCGGTCTGCTCCCACGGCCCAAGCTTCCGCGATACAAGGGAACCACTTGTCGATATTGATCTGCTTATCGACCAGGGTCATCTCGATGTTATCTGCATGCTCTCCGCGGAAGGTGTTGTTTCCGTCCGGGCCGAAAAAGCGCAGGGTAGGGGGAAAGTCCGGCATCTCCAAGTGCAGCGTGCCACCTTTCTTCGCCTCGGGGTCTCCCATCTCGGGATAGTCTCCGCCGGATTCCCACACTAGATCGGGTGGGAGATCCGCGGGCGTTTTGAAATGGTAGAAGTCAGGGCGGGCTGCCCAGGCTGCTTTCACATCCTCAGTATTGTCATAGGGAGGAAAACGGTCATCCGCATGTCCTTCTGGTAACGCGAAAAGGCATGCTACCACCGCGACGGCCACCGTCCTGACGATGCTGGAAGATTGCCGGCGTCCGCCTCGGATCCCTGTCTTCTTGCCTATGCAAGTCGAGTTTGCTGCCGCGTGCGCCATCATTCGTAAGTGGTGAATTTCTTTGGGTCGAAGGCTTCCCGCACTGCTTCGCCAGCAAAGGTGACCAGGATCAGCACTGCCGCCATGACGGCGAAGGCCGAGGATACCATCCAGGGGTAATTAAAGTTCTCCACGCCCTCTTGGAGGAGCCGGCCCCAGCTAGGCTGATCAGGGGGAAGGCCGAAACCCAAGAAGTCTAGAGCAGCCAAAGAGGTGATCACGCCTGCGACTTCAAAGGGAGCCAAGGTGACGAGAATGGCGATCACATTCGGCAGCACATGATGAAAGATAATGCGTGGCGTGCTGGCTCCCAGCAGTTTGGCTGCGGCGACATAGTCACGCTCCCGTTCGCGATAGGTGGCAGTACGCAGATAAATAGTTGTGCTCATCCAGCCGAAGGCGGCCAACAGCCCCACCAGGACCACGAGCGAAGGGCTGATGAGGGAACTGATGATCATTACGACGAAAAGGAAGGGCAGCACCGACCAGATTTCGATGAGACGCTGACCGATCAAATCGGGGAAACCGCCGAAGTAGCCCAAAGCACCTCCCACCAACACCCCGACAAAGAAGACGATGATCAGAAACAGCGCTGCCGCGACGAGCGCCTGTTGAAGACCGCCGAAGAGAATGGCGAGCACATCCACGCCCATGCTGTTGGTGCCGAGGAAGTGTTGGTGTTGCAGCGAAGGTGGCGCGGGAGGGAAAACAAAGCGTCTCACGATGGGGTCAGCCATGGGTTCCAAGGCAGCCGCCTGGCCATTGGTATAGTCAGTGTATTCAGCACGCTGCCCTTTCTCATAGCGGCCTTTCTCCACCTGCTCACCCTTTTCATTCCAGCCGCGCATATCTCCATGGCGCACGCCATCGCGGTAGAAAGACTCCTGCCGCTTCTGATCCGGATTGCTCGCGAAGACGGTGTACGCCTGCCCGCTGAAAGGGTTCTTTTCACCTTCACGATAAACCACGCCATCGCGTGTCTCCAAGAACTCAATTGTCTCCGGTGAATCCAAGGAAGGATCGTATGGCACGGGCGGCATTACCACGACGCCCTTCTTCTCTTTACGAAACTGCTCCTGCAGGTCCCGATAGTCGGTCTCGCCATCGTACTTCAAGCCGAAGGTCGTTCCCGGCAGTACCTGTTGTACAAAGGGAAAGTGCCAGTTGCCCTCGTAACTCACAAAGAGCGCCCGCTTTCCTACCAATAACGTATCCAGCGAGGCTACCCCGGCCAAAGCCACCAGGAGTAAAAACGAAATGTGGCCGCGGCGGATGGACTTGAAGCGCTGCAGCTTCTTGAGCGTCAGCGGCGTGATGCGCCAGGCTTTGGCACTTCTAACAGCTAGCCATATTCCCCCGATCAATAACAGCGCGCATAACGTGTAACCCGCTTTTGGACCTGCCAGGAAGGGGATCTTGAATACAGGGACATTCAGCGACATCCAACGCAGCGCTGCGGCCAGCACTGCATAGATTATGAGAAGGATGCCTGTATTCCGGGGTGACATGTTTATATCGATCAATGGAAGCGTACGCGAGGATCGGTCATGGCCACCAGGAAGTCGGACAAGATGTTCCCCAGCAGGACCAAAAACACCTGCAAAGTGAGAATGCCCATCACCAGCGGATAGTCCCGGTTCTCAATGCTTTGCATGGTCAGCATGCCGAAACCGTCAATCTGAAAGACGCGCTCAATCAGGATGGAACCGGTGACGAACACCATGGTGATGCCGCCTAGGGTGGTGGCGATGGGGATGAGCGAATTGCGCAACGCATGGCCGAGCACGGCGCCACGGAAGTTCTGGCCTTTCGCAATGGCCGTGCGCACATAGTCAGAGGCCAGGTTGTCCATCAGGTTGTTCTTCATGAGCATCGTCATGAAGGCGAAGCTCCCGATCATATAACAGATCAGCGGCAGCACGGCGTGATGGACGATGTCGAACGCTTTTCCGAAGAAGGAGAGGTCGGCGTAATTGTCTCCCTTAAATCCCTCCGTGGGAAACCAGCCCATCCGGGCGCCGAGATACACCACCAGCAGACTGCCCAGGAGGAAACCGGGAATGGCATAGCCGATGAAGATCAGGATGGAACTCACGTGATCCATCACCGTGCGATGCTTAATCGCTTTAAGGATGCCCAACGGGATGCAGACAATGTAGGTCAGGATGAAGGTAGCCAGTCCATAAAACAGCGATACCGGGATCTTTTCCATGATCATGTCCCACACCAGAAGGTTGTAGCTCGTGGAAGTCCCGAAATTGCCCTGCAGCAGTCCATCAAACTCCGGTCGGTAGACACTCACGCGGCTCTTGTCCGGCTCGGGCCGCGTTTTCCATCCCTCCAGCGCTGCCTTGTCATCCGCCGTCAGGGTGCCATCCCGCGTCACGGTAGCTAGGGTCACTCGATAGGCATTCTTTTCTGTCCATTCCGACTTGGGCAACAAGAGCTTTAGGGTGACCGGCGCGCTATCCTTGCCCTCCTCGATCTTGATAAACTGCTTCAACGTCTCCCGAGGCAACACGCCCAGCCAGGCGCCATAGGCAGACAGGAAAGGCTTGTCGAAGCCATAGTAGGCCTTGAGTTCTTCTTTCTGTTCATCTGTGAGCGAACTGCCCGCATCTTTAGCGTTACCGCCGCGCCCGGTCTCACCGGCCATACGGGCCTTCATGGCGTTTTCCAATGGCCCGCCAGGCGTGATCCGGGTAATGAAAAAGACCACCAGCGTCGCCCCGATCAAAGTCGGCAGAATAAGGAGGAAGCGTCGGATGAAGTAGTCTCGCATGCGGGCGGTGAAGGGGGAATCTGGGACAGAACGGAAGCTGGCTCAAGATTTTCTGGTAAATGAATGCATTGAGACCGCACTTTTGGACTTTCCACGTCGAAATCGGTTCAAGACATTCCGCCGCGCTTGCCTCATGGCCGGTCGTGTCCTTAAATCCCGTCCCATGGTATGGGTGGTGCGCATTGCCGTTCTGATCCTCCTCGCGCTGGCCGTGGGGTGGTTTCATGACGTGCGTACGCATCGGCCAACGCGGGTGGAGGCTGCGGCTGAAGATCAAATCCTTCTGCTGGGCAATGGTGCGGAGGTAGGCTCGATCGATCCGCATCTGGCCACAGGGCAGCCGGAGCATCTGATCTTCCACGCCATCTTTGAAGGGCTGGTGGCGGGCACGCCGGAAGATCCAGATGCCAACGGCCCGGGAGTAGCCACGTCCTGGGACACCACGGACTTCATGACCTGGATTTTCCACCTGCGCCCTGAAGCGAAGTGGAGCGATGGCACGCCCATCACCGCGCAGGATTTTGTCTGGTCCTTCGAGCGGGTGCTCACCCCCGACCTACTGGCGCAGTACTCGAGCATGCTTTACCCGCTGAAGAATGCTAAAGAGTTCAACGAGGGCAAAATCAAAGACTTCTCTCAGGTGGGCGTGCAGGCGGTGGATGACCACACGCTGAAGCTCACGCTCACCGGGCCCATGCCTTACCTGCTTGGCATGCTGAAGCACTATTCCTGGTTTCCAGTGCCACGGCACGTCATTGAGAAATTCGGAAAGATGACTGACCGCAACACCCGCTGGACGCGCGCGGGAAACATTGTGAGCAATGGCGCCTTCCGACTCAAAGAGTGGCGCTATACGGACTCCATCACGACCGAACGAAATCCCTATTACTGGGATGCTGCCACGGTGAAGCTGAACGGCATCAAGTTCTTCCCCATCGTCAGCGATACGACAGAGAACCGCGCCTTTCATGACGGCCAGATCCACGCGACGATGATCGCGCCTCTGTCCAAGGTGCCAGACTACATCAGAAACAAGTCGCCGGAATATCATGCCGATCCGCTGCTCAGTGTTTATTTCTACCGCATCAATACGACGCACCCTGCGCTCAAAGATGTGCGGGTGCGCAAAGCTCTGGCGCTAACCATCGACCGCGAGAGCCTGGTGACGAATGTGCTGCGCGCTGGTCAGAAGCCCGCTCTGGGGCTGACGCCGCACCCGGAACGACTGCACTATGACAATGCGCCCAAGGTCATGAAGTTCGACCCTGAGGAGGGGCGCCGTCTTCTGGCCGAGGCCGGATATCCCAATGGAGAGGGCTTTCCAAAATTTGATATCCTTATTAATACCAACGAAGCGCACAAGACGATCGCGGAGGCGATCCAGCAGATGTGGCGCAAGCACCTGAACATCCCCGTGGGCATCCACAATCAGGACTGGCAGGTCTATCTCGAATCCCAACGCCGCATGGACTACCAAGTCTGCCGCGCGGGTTGGGTGGCGGACTACCCAGATCCGTATACTTTTCTCAACATCTGGCAGACGGGTGATGGCAATAACGAGACGGGATGGTCCAATGCCAAGTATGACGAGCTGATGAGGCAGTCGACGGTGGAGGGCGATCCTGTGAAGCGTCTGGACTTGCTGCGCCAGGGCGAGCAAATTCTTCTCGATGAGGTGCCCATCATCCCGATCTACTGGTATGTGCATTATTATTTGCTGAGCACTGATGTCCAAGGCTGGAAGCCAAGTGTGCTGGAACACCGCTGCTATAAGGGCATATGGCTGAAAGCGGAGGAGAAGCTGCCATGATGGCGGGTGACCGAATGAGCCGAAGCGCTGACAGCTCGAACTGGGAACGCGAGGATGCTGACGGCCTCCTTACGTCTTTCGACGCCCACTCCCTGGCCAAATTTGTCATGGAGCGGCCTGGCACAGGGTTTGGCTTGGGTCTGTGGTGCAGCGAGGAACGGCTGCAAAACGTCTTTGCTCTCTGCCATGCTCTGGCATTGGATGACCCGGATGAAGAGATTGAGGCTTTCACGGATGTGGTTGCAGGCATCGTCGCCCGAATCAAAGGTCAGCAGGAGACGCCCGAGTCATTCTATCGTGCCCTCCATGCCAGCCTCAAATCAAGTGGGAATGCCAATCGCTGAAACACTGAACTGACCGATCCCGCACGATGCTTCGCTTCCTCATCAGCCGCACTATTCAGGGGATCGTCGTCATCTTCGCGGTGCTGATCATCACCTTTGCGCTGCAGAAGCTCTCACCCACAAGTCCCTTTAATAATGAGCGGAATCTGCCTGAGGAGATGCGTAGTCTTTATGCATCCTATTACGGCTTTGACCGGCCCTGGTACGAGCAGCTCTGGCGGCATGTGAAGGCTTATGCCACCTTTAATCCGCCTGACTGTCTGAAGACTCCGGGGCGCGGGGTGGGGGAGATCATTCTGCAGGCGTTTCCTGTTTCGCTGACCGTGGCATTGCCTGCGCTCCTTATGGCGCTCGGACTGGGTGTTCCGTTGGGAGCCATCGCAGCGTTGCGGCCCAATACACTAGAGGATCGCACTGCCACGATTGCGGCCACATTGGGTATCTGTATTCCCAGTTTTGTGTTGGGGCCGATGGTGGCGCTTCTCTTCGGGCTGAAGCTTCGCTGGTTTAATGTCTCCGGGTGGGAAGAGCCGAGTGACTGGGTGCTGCCCGCTGCCACGTTGGGGTTCATCTATTGCGGGTACATTGCGCGGCTCACACGTGGGGGTTTACGCGAGACGCTGGCGCAGGACTTCATCCGCACGGCTCGGGCGAAAGGCGCTAGTGAATTCTGGGTAGTGATGCGGCATGCGTTTCGTCTCGCCTGCCTGCCGGTGGTGAACTTTCTCGGGCCTGCTGCGGCGGCGCTGCTCACGGGTTCATTTGTGATTGAGACGGTTTTCCAGATACCCGGCCTGGGCCGTCATTTTATTACTTCCGCCCAGAGCCGCGATGACAATCTCGCTATTGGGATCACCGCTTTTTATGCCGCGCTGATCGTCCTGTTCAACATCCTGGTGGATGTCCTGCAGGCCAAGCTCAACCCACGCATCTCACTGAAATCATGAGTGCCGTGACCGCCGCATCTTCAGCTTTGCCGCCCACGCACGCTCCGCCGCCGGTGATTTCCTCCGAGGCGCCCTGGCGTGCGGCGGGCCGGCGGCTTTTCAGCCATCCTCTTTCCGTCGCGAGTTTTGTGTTCCTGGTCCTTTTGGCGCTGGTCTGCATCTTTGGACCGGTGTTTCTGAAAGCGCAGTTTGGATTTACTCAGGAATCCATGGATTTGGAATTGAAGGCGTCGGCTCCGAGCGCCAAACATTGGGCGGGGACGGATGCGCTGGGCCGGGATCTGGCGATCCGCGTTTGTTATGGTGGCCGTGTCTCTCTCATGGTCGGGTTTGTGGCCACGGGTGTCGCCGTCATGATTGGGGTTGGGTATGGTCTGCTGGCGGGATTGATCGGGGGCCGGACGGATGCCGCTATGATGCGCGTGGTGGACATTCTCTATGCCTTTCCGTTTATGAATTTCGTCATCATCCTGTCCGCGGTTTTGGGGAAACATCCCTGGCTGCTGGAACTGGAAGCCTCCCTGCGCGGTGTGATGAGTCATATCCCGTGGCTGGCTCAGGCGGCGGATGACATCGGCTTCAATGCCAGCTTCATCCTCATGTTCGCCGCGATCGGCGCGGTGGAGTGGCTGACGATGTCCCGTGTGGTGCGCGGTCAGGTCTTGTCGTTGAAAAATCAGGATTTTGTCACGGCGGCCCGCAGTTATGGCGCGCGTGGTCCGCGCATTTTGTTCCGCCACATGCTGCCGAATGTCATCGGCCCGGTCATCGCTTACGCCAGTCTCACGGTGCCGGGCGTCATGCTACTGGAAGCCGTGCTCAGCTTTCTCGGCCTGGGCATTCAACCGCCCGCCGCGTCGTGGGGCTCCCTCATTTCTGATGGCGCCACGCAGATGGAGACGGCCCCGTGGCTGCTGATTATTCCCGGCACTTTCTTTAGTCTCACTCTGCTCGCCCTCAATTTCCTGAGCGACGGTCTCCGCGATGCGCTCGATCCGAAGACTCGCTGAACTTAAGAGATTTACGTTCCCCTCAACACAACAATTGCCCGCAGTTCAGTTGCAGCCGCGCCGCTCTGCGCTATCACAGTCACCAGGACTTTCCATCCCATCCCTTTGCCATGCACGACAAACGCATCGATCAACTCGCGAGCCAGCTCATCAATTATTCCACCAAGATCAAGAAAGGGGATCGGGTGTTGCTGGATTGTTATGACGTGCCGAACTCCATCGTCCTCGCGCTGATCCGTGCGGTGGCGGAAGCGAAGGCGATTCCAGTGGTGAAGCTGCACGATGCCATTGTGACGCGCGAGCTCATGTGCCATGCCACGCCGGAAGGCTATGACATGCTGGCGAAAAACAACCTCGATCTCATGAAGGAAATGGACGCCTACATCGCGGTGCGAGGCAGCCACAACATCACGGAAATGTCCGACGTGCCTGCCGCGAAGATGCAGCTCGTCATGGAAAAGATGCGCCCGGTGATCAATGAGCGCGTCAACAATACCCGCTGGTGCGTCCTGCGCTGGCCCACCACCGCCATGGCCCAACAGGCCGGCATGAGCACCGAGGCCTTTGAAGACTTTTTCTTCCGTGTGTGCCTGCTCGACTATAAGGCCCTTATTCCGGCCATGAACAACTTGAAGAAGTTCTTCGACAAGGCCAATCAGGTCCACATCAAAGGCCCCGGCACCGAACTGACTTTCAGCCTCAAGGGACTCAAAGGCATCACCTGCGGCGGCTCTCATAACATCCCTGATGGCGAAGTCTTCTCTGCGCCTGTGAAGAATAGCGTGGAGGGTTTTGTGACCTTCAATGCCCCGACGGTTTATCAAGGCGTGGCTTTTGATAATGTCCGACTCGAGTTCGAAAAAGGCCGCATTGTCAACGCGACTGCCAACAACACCAAGGCTCTCAACAAGATCCTCGACAGCGACGAAGGGGCTCGCCACATCGGCGAATTCGCGATTGGCTTTAATCGCGAGATCCGCGAGCCCATGCGCGACATCTTATTCGACGAGAAGATCGCCGGTTCCTTCCACTTCACTCCTGGCCAGGCCTATGAAGGCGTCGCCGACAATGGCAATCGTAGCTCTGTCCATTGGGACTTGGTTTGCATCCAGCGGACTGAGTATGGCGGCGGCGAAATCTGGTTCGACAAGACGCTCATCCGCAGCAACGGGATATTCATTCCGGAGTCGTTGCATGCTTTGAATTGAGGGGGGTATTTGACGGAGGAAAAGCAAACTCCGCAATGCCCTGTGTCCGAAGGGCAAGCGGCCCCAGGTATCGATTTAAGTTAAGCCATGAGGCTGAAGACCCGATTTATAGGCACGTTCAGGTTACGCTGACCTGACTTGCTCAATCCCACACATAACGTTCGTCGTATTCTATCCCATACTTCTTCAGGAACATGCGATACTCCTCCTGAAAGGTGCGCGTACGATGATGTTCCTCCTGGTCATCGATGTATTTGATGAGGGCATCGGTGTCAGTTGGACTGACAGAGAAGGCACCGTAACCTTTTTGCCACGAAAATCTCCCGAACTCAGGCCCCTTGGTCTTTAGCCATTTGGATGATGAAGTCTTAATTTCCTCGACAAGATCTGCGATCGTTATCGTCCGCGACAATTGAATGGCGAGGTGAACATGGTCTGGTATGCCTCCGACCCGCTTGCAAAGACAACCCGTGTTTCGCACGACCTCAGCAAGGTATGCATAGGCCTCGGGACGAATGGGAGGTTTGAGGTAGGTATAACGATCTTTGGTGCTGAACACCAAGTGAATGAGAACGTTATCGAGTGATTGCGGCATGGTGGATGGAATCCCGGTATAGGTCGGGCCTTCAGCCCTCACACGTTGCAATGCATTTTTCCTGGGGCGATGCCCCAGGCTACAATAAATCGTGCCGTTGGCACTTCAAATTCAGCAAAGCAATAGAAAACGCTAGATTGCCTCACTACAAGGGGAGGGAGGCTAATGGTTCGGCTTCAGACATGGATAACTCATGTTCTGAGCGTGATGTCTGACCTGTGTTCTGATTGCATCACGCCACAACGCCGAGCCACGGAGGGCCAAAGGCCCGGTTTATTGTAGCCTGGGGCATCGCCCCAGGAATGGGAATAGGTTTGAATTTAAAGGGCTGAAGGCCCGCCCTATTGGACGCAACGTTGCTTCCGTTGCTTATGCCTGAGCACCCACATCCCCCACATCCGCACTGGCGCGTTCTGACTCTCGTGCTAGCATTCGCAATGACTGATTTCTGGCAGCGGCTGCGCGCTCCTTTTCTGGCTTCCGTGGGCATGGCCCTGATGCTGGGCCTGAGTGCCTGCAAATCTTCTCACGGCATTCGGGGCATCCCCACGGAACTTCCCAAAATCAATCTCGCGGGGTCCACGACCACCCCTCCCAGTTCGCTGGCAAATTACGAATACCCCTTTAATGCAGACGGCAGCTATGTCACGGAATGGGCCGCCGAAGGGGAGCGCCGTGCGGGCCGGGGTGCCGCTGTGGAAAGCCGCGATTCCAATCGCAAATCCAAAGCCGTCGCTTACAAAAAGTCTTCAACAAAGTCCCGCACTGCCTCTTCTTCTAGCAAGGGCAAGTCGAAGAGCGGCGGTGGTGGTGGCGGATACACCGTCAAGAAAGGGGACACGCTCTCTGCGATTGCGCGCCGGAACGGCACCACCGTGGCGAAGCTCAAGTCTGCCAATGGTCTGGCTTCCGACAACATCGGCATCGGCAAGAAGCTGCGGATTCCCTGAACGTGGCTTTACTCAGAGAGCTGAAAATTTAATCTTTACAAATATTTAAATTACCATAATTTCTCCTATTATGAGAGATTATGCGCGATTTTCGCTGCTCAAGTGCCACATCGGGACTTGGCTTTACGCCTCGATCTTTGCCGCGATTCTCTCGGTCACCAGCACGGCCTTCGCCTTTAGTGCGGTCGTCGTCGATGCCGGTCACGGAGGCCGTGACCCCGGCGCCCGCTGGAATCGTCTCGTGGAAAAGAATCTCACGCTCGATGTGGCGAAACGGGTGGAAACCATTCTGAAGCTGAATGGCGTTACCACGACCATGACCCGCCGGTCCGACCGCTATGTCTCGCTGGATGGCCGTGCCGCCGTGGCGAACCGCTACCGCAATGCGCTCCTGGTCAGCATTCACTTCAATGCCAGCCGCGTCCGGGGTTGCAGCGGGTACGAGACCTTTTACCGCAGTGCCACGGGGAAGAAAATCGCTTCCACGGTGCAGCGCTCGCTTTCTGCCAATGTGAAGGGGAATAACCGTGGGACCACTAGCGCCGGTTTTGCGGTGCTAAAGCGTACGAGTGGCCCCGCCATTCTTATCGAATGCGGATTCATCAGTAACTCTTCTGAGGCCAGCCGCTGTGGCACGAGCGCTCATCGGCAGAAACTGGCTAATGCGATCGCCAGCGGTATCCTCAAGGCCAAGCGCCTGTATTAATAGGGGTGCGGCGCCGTGCAGAGATTCACTCGTGGATCAGGTCCGCGTACTCCCGCTTCCGCCGGACATAGTCTGAAATGTAGGAGCAATGCGGCACCACCTTCCAGCCACGCTTGCGCGCCTCATCGAATGCTGCCGCTGCGAGCCGCCCGGCGACTCCTTTGCCGCGCCACTTATCGGGGACAAACGTGTGGTCAAACACCACCACGCCCTCTCCCCGCGGCGCGTAGGTCAGGACTCCCATCATTCCATTGGCGATGACCTCAAATTGTTGCTGAGGCTCATTGTGCCGCACCGGCGCGGTTGACTCGTCATACGCTGGGGAAGTGACCTGCTGTTCCATGACTTCAGTATCCCTAATGACAAAAGACAAGTCAATACACTGAACAAAACGCTCCGCCGCGAATCAAAAGGAGACCTGTCAAAGCGCGGTTTCGGAATACGACAGCACTCACAGCGGCCCTCCATCTTTCCTTCGTGTCTTAGCATTCTCATGGTGAAAAACGACCTGCTCCATCCCTCCGAACAATCATCTAGACCGTCCAATGGTGACCGTGTAGCGTCCGCGATGCCTGACCCGACGACGCCCGCTGCGAAGCCTTGTGTCTATGAAGCCATTGGATTGAAAAAGCATTATGACGACGGGAAGGTCGTCGCTTTGCGCGGGGTAGATCTGCAAATCCACGAGGGCGAGTTCGTCGCCATTACCGGCCCGAGCGGCTGCGGCAAAAGCACGCTGCTCCAGTTACTAGGCTCCCTGGCCCTTCCGACCGAAGGCACGTTGACCTTCCGGGGGCGTTCCATTGCAGACATGCCTGACCCTTCGACCTACCGTTCGCGCGACATTGGTTTTGTGTTCCAGGCGTTCCATTTGCTGCCCACATTCACGGTTCTGGAGAATGTGCAGATCCCCATGTTTGAGGGTGAACTTTCCCGACCTCAGCGAAAAGAGCGCGCGGCGGAACTGCTGAATTCTGTTGGTCTCGGTCATCGGCTCGGTCACTTTCCTTCAGAGCTATCCGGCGGGGAACGCCAGCGTGTGGCGATCGCCCGTGGTCTGGCCAATGCGCCGTCCGTGATCCTCGCAGATGAACCCACGGGAAATCTGGACAGCGAAAATTCTGAGCAGGTGCTGCAACTGCTCATGACCCTGCACAAGGAACGTCAGGTCACGCTGGTCATGGTCACGCATGATCTCAGTATCGCGGAGATCGCTTCGCGCACCATTCGCATGAAGGATGGCGCGGTCTTCACCCCTACTGCTTAATCACCGCCGTTAGTTCAGTTTTTTTCAGACACCGTCTCTCTCATGACTTTTTTCACCGTTATCATTCGCGGCCTCATGCGTCGTCCCGTGCGCACCGGCCTGACGCTCGCCGGCATCTCCATCGGTATTGCCGCGGTCGTGGCTTTGGTGGGCATGGCCTGGGGTTATGAAAAGAGCATCGGCAAGCAGCTCGATGTGCTCGGCATCGACATGGTCGTGAGCAATATGAGCGGCGGCATCATGCCCAAGGTCTTTGATGCGACACTGGAGGACAAGATCGCGGCGGTCCCTAACGTGAAAGAGACCAGTTCCGTGCTTATGCAGATGATCAGCGTGGAAGATGCGCCCATGATGATGGTGTCTGGCCGCGAATGGGGCGGGTTCACCTGGCAGAATTTGCAAGTCGTGGAAGGCCGTATGCCCAAGGACGGCGAGGAGCCTGCTGTGGTCCTCGGCACGCTTGCCGCGGAAGTCTTAAAAAAGAAGGTAGGGGATACCGTGCAACTCGACAGTGAGGAACTGAACGTCGTCGGCATCGTGAACGGCGGCGCCGTTGTGGAGAATGGCGCCATCATCCTTTCTCTTCCCGTCATGCAGCGCGCGACGGTGAATGAAGGAAAAGTGAACTTCATCGATATCCGTTTCCCGAAGAACACTCCGAAGGACAAGATCAGTGAAACCGCTACGGAGATTAAGCGCATCTTTCCCGAAGGCCGTGCCACGGTCGCCAGTGAAGTGGTCAGCACCAGTCAGGGTTTCCAGGTGGCCCGCGCCATGAGCTGGAGCACTTCGCTCTTGGCCATCACGGTCGGTATTCTGGGCGTCATGAACACCATGCTCATGACGGTGTTTGAACGCACGCATGAGTTGGGCATCCTCCTCGCCGTGGGTTGGAAGAAACGCCGTGTCATGCTGATGGTGCTTTGTGAATCCGCCCTCCTTGGTCTTTGCGGCGGCATCCTTGGTGTCGCTCTGGGCGCTCTCGGTTTGTTGGCCCTCGAAGCAAGTCCTGCCATTCGTGGCCTGCTGGAGCCGGACTTGAGTCCGCGCCTCCTGATCATTTCCGTAGCGATTGCTGTTGTGGTTGGCCTAGTCAGCGGACTTTACCCCGCCTGGCGCAGTTCCCGCATGTCACCCAGTGTGGCGATTTCCAGCTAGCGGTCAGTTCTTCCGCTTATTTCCATTCACTCAATCCACGTGGTGTGACAATCCATCGCGAATTCCTTTAGCCATCCATCGACGAGCAACGCTATGAGTATCCTGAGACCAATGGAAGCCGTGGCGGCCATGTATACGCCAGGCCAGGAAGAGGTAACCCGGGAGATCTTCTCCAGCATCAGCAATACGGTCTTTGGTGCTCCGTCGTTGCAGCCTGCCAGCACAGTAAGAAAGGTTCTCGCGCGTCTTTCTTACCGGATCATGAAGCTGACTACCAAGTCGCATAAGCCAGCTCAAACGGATGGCACGGAGCGGGTGACGTATAGCAATCGTCTGCTGGATCGCTCCGGACACCCTTACGCACAGATGCTCATGGGCAATGCCACCAAGGATCGCTCTCTCGTCGAAGGTGGCGACCCCATGAATAGTCAGTATATGATGTTGTGTCCGAAGATTCGGGCGAACGGCCAAAAATGGGATCGGCTCCTTCTGGACTCCTTGCAAGGCAAAGATGTGCGCATGCGTCTGCTCTGGGAAACGCTCACCACTTATGAACTGGCGAAGGCTCGTCTTGATGCTGGGCATAGCGTTCGTATGAAAGCTGTCGCCGCAGGCACCGGGCTTAGCTTCATCCTGGTGTATGATCGTCTGGTGCGGGATGGCTATGAACCCAGCCGCATCACCGCCATCATCACGGACCGCGACCCTTCGGGCATCGCGAAGTCCAACATCTTGATGGATAAGCTGGAGACAACGAAGAACCGCTCCATTCTGCAGCCAGACGCGGGCCACATCGTTGCCCGTCCTGAAGACATCTTTGACCATCAGGAAGCGCAAGGTGTCGAACCGTTTGACATCATTACCGCGATCGGCGTGCTCGAGTACTTCCACGGCCACACCTACACTACCACCGAGCATCATTACGGGGAGGAAGTGTCGCCTGATCCGTTTTCAGCGTTGGACTTGGTGAAAGCGTTGCATGACTCTCTTTCCAATGGAGGCAGTCTTGTGGTGAACACCTACCGGCGAAATTCCGCCACCATGCTGCTGGAAATCTTTGGCCGCCGCTTTGATTACCGCGATCGGAAAGATCTCGCGGCGCTCATGTCTGCGGTAGACCTGGAGTTGCGCTCCCATGTTGGGTCCGGTCACATCTACGACGTGGAAGTCTACGGCAAAAAATCGTAGGCTTTGGGCATTCCGTCCTAAGGTGTCACGTCCCCACGACGTTACAGAGGGTACTGCCACGCGTTTTCCACGCGAGCTACGTCATGGCCTCCACAGCCGCCCCTCCCATTCACTATCGCATCGGCGGTCCCGAGTTCCTTCCCGTGATCGCCCCGCTTTGGGAGGAACTGAGGGCGCATCATCTCCCTTGGTTGTCGCCTTTTCTTGATGCGAAGGCGCCGCTTCGATTCGAGGCACGGCGGCAGGAAATCCTGGCAAGATCTGCCTCTGGGGGGAGATGCCGGGTGGAACTGGCTTGTGTTCCTTCCGCCAAGGGTACGGAAACGATTGGCTACTGCGTCACCACTCTGACCGGGCAGGGCAGGGGAGAGATCGACTCCATGTTTGTGAAGGAATCTTATCGGGGCGGAGGCATCGGCAGTGCGCTGATGAAGAACGCCCTGAGATGGTTGGACAGCACTGGAGCACAGTCCAAGCTGGTCTGCGTGGCTTTCGCCAATGAGGAGGGCCTGGCTTTTTATCGACGGTTTGGGTTTCAGCCGCGCACAGTTTTGCTCCAGCAGACAAACTGACGCGGGTAAGTTAAGATGCGATTCGTTCGCTTGACGGATGCCCGGGAAAGCATGTACTGGGTCTGACTTTACTTATGCCAGCGGCCCCATTCCTCCGTCTCGTTGCATGCAGCCTCATGGCAGTCGGCCTGATCGGTTGCAACACCTATTCCACGGCTCGTCAAAAGAAGACGAAGCTCAAGACCGACTCCCTCGTCTCCACGCTCCTGCAGCGGGCCGCCGATGACAAATCGCAGACACCTGAGCAGCGCATCGGCCGCATGCTGAATGCGGCGCATCTTTCCTCCATCAAACTGAAGGCCAATCCTGCCAATCAGGAAGCGCTGCAGGAATACAACTTCGCCGTCTCCCGCATCTTTGAAATCGTCTTCGACAACAAGATGCAGCCGTGGGTGAAGCCCATCAAGTGCCCTGGCTACAACGGCGACTGGATATTCTCGCTGAAGACGGACAAGGAACCTTCGCACAATCCCTCGTACTTCCGCGTGCTGCCGGCAGACCGCTTTGAGTTTAAAGGGAAGCTTGTGCAGAATCGCACCACCAAGGCCGGCCTTGGCGCCCCCATGATCGCCTCCAGCCATCCCGAGATGGACTTCACGAAGTTCGACCCCTTCATCATGGGGCGGAATGTTTATTACGGCATGACCATCGTGGTCGACTTCCAGGGGCAGAACTGCGTTGCGGCATATTACGATCCGCTCTCCACTGAGAATGTGCAGGCATTTGGCCGCAGCTATCCGCTGGCAGCCGATTACACCGCGCCGATCGCCCTCGCACTGGCAGAGCTGAAACCGCGGAAGTCCGAACTTCAGCGCATGTTCAAGGCGGATGAGTTCAAGGGGACCGCCCGACTCGCCCGGCTCCAGCCATACGACCCAAAGAAGATCCCCATCCTGTGCATTCACGGCCTCGGCGACTCACAGGCCACCTGGGCACCCATGATCGAAACTCTCCGAGGCGACGCCGAGATCCGGAAGCACTATCAGTTTTGGTTCTTCAGCTTCCCTACTGGATTCCCATATCCCATCATGGCGGACAAGCTCCGTGCGGACATGGACAAGATGTCCGCTGCCAATCCGGGACACAAAAAGTGGGTCGTTATCGGTCATAGCACAGGCGGTATGATCGCCCGTGAACTCATCACCGATAGCGGGATGAAGATCTGGGACGCCTACCTGCCAGCGCCTCCAGACAAGATTCCTCTGCCTCCCGAGGCGAAGAAGGTCATCGAAGGCGCTCTCATTTTTGAGCATCGGCCTGACGTGGGCCGAGTCATTTTCGCCTCCGCCTCTCTCGGAGGCAGCGACAAGGCAGTCGGCTTCTTCGCCGATCTCGGCCGCAAGCTTGTCGGCAATAGCAATACGCTCTTGGGCGACGCGGATACCACCATGAAGGCGATCAGCCTGGTAAAACACGCCGACGCTGGCCGCCAGATGGAAGCCATGCCGAATGGCATCGACGTCCTGAATCCGGACAACCGCTTCCTGAAAACGATCAACGCCATCCCTCCGGTCCCCAGCATCCCATACCACTCCATCATGGGTAATAAGGGCAAAAAGGGACCGATTGAAAAGAGCCACGACGGGCTTGTGCCTTACTGGAGCAGCCACATCGACGGGGCGCAGAGCGAGGTTATCGTCAATAGCGGGCACTGGACCAATCAGAATCCTGAGGCGATCGCCGAGGTGCGCCGCATTCTTTTGCAACATGTCGGCATTCGCGCGACGGCGGCGGAAACGCCGGCTCAGTAAGGGAGCGCGGCTTTCTTAGCCGTGCCCTTCGCAGCTGGATGTACCATAAGTTATTTTCTCACTACTGTCGCCAGTTCAGGCACAATGAGCCACGGCTGGGACAGCCGCGCTCCTTTCAAATACCTCCATTCTGACCCACCGGTTGCCGCCGGACGTAATCTGTGTTATCCTCCTGATAACAAACAAGAATGAGTGAACGGATCTTTGTAGACTCCCACATGCACACCCCGCTGTGCAAACACGCGTATGGCGAGCCGGAAGAATACGCTGCCCGCGCGCTGGTGAACGGCCTTCAGGCCATCGTCATCACCTGCCACAGCCCCATGCCGCGCGGCTTTTGGCCTCATGTGCGCATGAGCGAATGGGAGTTCGATCACTACACCGCCATGATTGAGCGCTGCCGCAAGCGCCACGAAGGCGAGCTTGAGGTCCGCCTGGGACTTGAGAGCGACTATTTTCCTGGCATGGAACCCTGGATCGAGAGCCTGCACCAGCGTGCCGATTTCCATTACATCCTCGGCTCCGTCCACTGGCAGGGTCCCGAGTATCGCCAGCGTTACGAATTCGATGGCGCAGACGCTTTCCGCCGCTCCTATTTCGAGAATCTCGCTGCGTCGGCTGAGACCGGTTACTTCGACTGCCTTTCCCACCCGGATCTGATCAAGAACTATCTGCCCAACCTTTGGGACTTTGAAGTATGGGAGGATACCATTGCCGCCTCGCTTGATCGTGTTGCGAAGACAGGTGTCGCCATGGAGTTGAATACCTCCGGTCTGTACAAATCCTACTCGGAGATGAATCCTGGCCCTCAGATGCTGAAGCTCATGGCCGAGCGTGGCATCCCCGTGGTGCTGGGCTCGGACTCGCATAGGCCGATGCGCGTTGCAGAAAACTTCATCGCGGGTCTGAATCACCTTACTGACGCGGGTTACACCAAAGTCAGTGTGTTTAAGAATCGCAAACGTCAGGACCTCGAAATCGAGACCGTGCTGGCCAGCATCAAAAAGCACATGCGCCAGCCGGAGCTGCCGACGTTGGTTTGAAGTGAGGTAGGCGTGACACTCGCGCCACCACAGCGGTCACTCGTCGGTTGGCTGTTGCACAAAGTTAGGTGATCAATGTCTCTTATCCCGCGCCTTCGGTGTGGATATGGAAGATTCGCTCTGACAGCTACCCACACTTTTTGACTTCAAGTCTCTTAATCGAGCGTCGTTAGCAAAGTCAGTGGGAGTGAGACATCTTTCGCGCTCGCACAGTCAGTCGCCAAAGCTGTTTCGAGCCACAGCACTCCAAACGGTTCCGCCTTCGACTTTGTCAATCGCGAGCGCGAAGCGTCTTGGAGTGCTCCGGCTGGACGGAGCTTTGAGGTGTAGCGAGGCCTGCCGTAAAGGTGATTAACACCCCCTATTTTGCTGATGCTTGCTCCGACGTGGCAGTAGTGAAACTTCCTTCATAGAGTGCAGCATCGGCTGATGCATCGGATCCTCTCCGGGTTCTTGTCTACCTGCTCCCAAAAGAATGGCTTGCCTCATTAGGCGCATCTCTCTATCAAATCACATTACTACGCACCAAACCTCCACCCCGAACGAATCTTAAAGAAACACGATGTCCTGCATGTTGAGAGCCGGTGGAGATGCCTTCGAGGTGGATGCATTCCTGGCAACTCATGACATTGCTGCCCATGACATTTGGAAACGCGGTGAGAAGAAACGCTCCGGCGAATCCGCGCACTGGAGTGGCTTCTCCCTCGTCGCCAGTCATGCTGACTTCAGCGATATGGATCGCCAGATAGCGGACATCATCGCCTTCATCCGCAATACTCCCTGGCTCCGCACGCTCGTGGATCACCCCACGGTTGAATATGCAGTTTTCGACTTCGGCGTGGAAGTGCCCCATGGGACGCTCATTCCCATTGTGTATTTCCCACCTGAGTTGGTGATGGCTGCAGGTGGCGTTGGTATTGGGCTGCTGGGGTCGATTTACCGGCCGCTGGAGACGGGGAAATGAGTCGGTTCCCCTGAAAAGAATCAGCCACGCTTCCTGAAGTCTCCGTCTGAAGCGTAAGCATTAGCTCAGGTTCCATGCTTCCTCCTTTGACAACTTCTGACATTTCTTTCGACTCCTCTGAACGGCGGCGTTACGCGCGGCATTTCAGTCTGCCGGGATTCGGGCAGGAAGGTCAGAAGAAGCTCAAAGCCGCCAAGGTTCTTTGCATTGGGGCAGGGGGGCTCGGATCGCCTGTCGCCATGCAACTCGCTGCTGCTGGCGTGGGCACCATCGGCATTGTTGACAATGATGTCGTGGAGGAATCGAACCTCCATCGCCAGCTTCTGCATGGCACCAAAGATATCGGGCGCCGGAAGCTCGACTCTGCTCGCGACCGATTAGCGGACATTAATCCTCACGTTACGGTCATTTCTCACGCGGAGCGCTTCGTGCTCGAAAACGCTGAACGCATTGTGAGTGGCTATGACCTTGTCGTGGATGGCACGGACAATTTCCTCACGCGCTATCTCAGCAATGACGTTTGCTTCTTTCTCAAGAAGCCAAACGTGTATGGCTCCATCCTCCGCTTCGAAGGTCAGTGCAGTGTGTTTGCACCACATCTTGGAGGACCTTGCTATCGCTGTATGGCGCCGCATGCGCCCGAGCCCGGACTGGTGCCTTCCTGTGCGGAGGGCGGAGTGCTGGGCATTCTGCCAGGTCTTGTCGGAACCCTCCAAGCCACGGAAGCCATCAAGCTGCTGACGGGTATCGGCGAGCCCTTGCTCGGCCGTCTGCTGCATGTGGACACGCTCGGCATGAAATTCCGCACGTTCCATTTGCGCCGGGATGCGCAATGCATTCTCTGTGGCGAGCGTCCCACCATCACGACGCTCATCAACGAACCCTCTGCCACTGCCTGCGAAATGCCTGCCGACGACACTCCCGCCATCACCGTTCAGGAACTGGATACCATGTTCAAGAATGGGGACGACTTCTTCCTGCTCGACGTGCGCGAGCCTGATGAGTTCGAAACCGCCCGCATTCCGGGTTCAACCTTGATCCCTCTGGGTGAATTGCCTGAGCGTCTCAGCGAGTTACCCGCAGACAAGAAGATCGCCGTTCATTGTAAAAGCGGTGGCCGCAGCGGCCGTGCTGTGGATTTCCTGCGGCAGAATGGCTTCGCGGATTCCTGGAACGTCGCCGGCGGCATTAATGCCTGGAGCAATGAGATTGATCCCAGCGTGCCGACTTATTGATTTGTTTTGGTAAACCCCTAAAAGACATCGAGCGGCAATGAGGCCATCTAATGACAGCATCGCTCACTTTGTTTCCGGTGAGTGGATTGCCACTGCACTATGCTGGCTCTTCGCAGTTGCCATCGGACTGCTTGGTCTGCTTGCCAGTCTGTTACAGATGTTTGCATACATGAATCTTCGTTTCGAGCGTCTAACTCATTGCGTGATCTTTTTGGTGGGATGGCTGACAGCGGCCTGTTGCTTTTACACGGCCTACAGGCTAGTGCGCCACGCTGGCTATAAGAGTCTTGGGCTTGTGCTAATCGCGGGAGGCATGCTTGCTCTCGATTTTTGGCTCTATTCGCTACCATCGGCCACCGGACTGATGCATTGATTGGCGCCGTTCCCTTCTCCAAACGTGCTCGACGAATCTCTCATCCCGCTCCTCCGGTGCCCGCAGACGCATCAGCCGTTGCGGGTAGCTACAGCATCGGATAAAGCCTCTCACAAACTCCCGGTGGATTGTTACGCCCTCATCACCGAGGACGGGAAGATCGCTTATCGCGAAGTCAATGGATTGCTCACTCTGCTGTCCGCAACAGCGGTAGGCAGTGAAGGGTAGAACAACGCGGCGCCTTTCCGCATGAGCGGTTCACGATTGGCGGTCTCATAGATGGCATTGGGCGTGCCACGATGTTTCGCCAACAGGTGATAGGCACCCAAGGTTTCAAAGGCGGCATTGAGGGATCCCTGCATGGCTAGGTATTCGTCGCCATCCTTGTTCACGTTTTCCACCATGCCCCAGGGAGGGAAGAACTGCTCCTGTTCCATGCGGCGCAGGATGTCATACACATCGTCCACACGGGACTCCAGCGCACCGGACATCAAAACATAGTGCGGGTGCAAATAACGTTGCTGTGGCAGATCCACACCGCTGACCATGTAACCGACACCGAGGCGGCCTTCACCGGCGGACAGGCCATACAGGCCCAGCTTGGCCACACGGCTATCCGGCCAGTTTTGCGGAAAATATTCCTTCTGGCGAATCAGCATGGTCTGACGGGCTGCCCACCAGTTCTGCTCGGAAATGGCATCCAGACGGCTGCTGTTGAAGTCAGAATAGAAGAGACTCTGAATCTCCGGGATAAAGCCCGTGCCGTCATACGCATAGCCGGACTTGTGCATCTTGCCAGCAATGGGATGGGAGGTCATGGCCGCCATAGCCAGCACCAGCGCGGATTCGCCACCCCAGTCTCGCCAGACGCCGGGCAGGGGAGTGGTCTTATCGGAACGCACGCCATGACGGACATAGCCATCTTCGGTGAGCATCTTGCCCAGGGAAATCTGGCTGACGCGTTGCGCAAGCTCACGGGAGGTGTCTGCATCCTGCATCATCGCCGCCGCCAGTAGCATGCCATGGTAATAAATGCTGGTGTCCACCGTGCTGTATTCTGTGCCTGGCAGGATGACATACACACCCTCTTTGTTTTGTTTAACAAAGTGGGGCAACAGACCGTCTGCCGTATCGATGCGGCTCACGCTCGCATGGATGTGGCGGATCATGTCCCGCGCCATCTCAGGCTGAATCATGCCCGCACGGGCCGCTGCTGCCGATGCCAGCGCAAACATGCCGGAGGAGGGAATATTATCAAAGTAACCCGCACGCACGTGCGCCCGGTCTTTCACCAAGCCTGTCTCCGCACTGTAGCAGCGGGCCAGCTTTGCATAGCTCGCCAGGAAAACGTATTCGTCATAGGCAATGGCTGGGGCCTGCACGATGAACGAAAGTGAGTCGAGCGACGCGTCCGTTCCCGGCTCAGCCACCCAGTTCAAGAATTTGGCGCCGCTGATCGATGCACGGTCCAGATCCGCAGTCACCGTGCGAATGTCCGGTGAATCCACCGTCAGGGTCTTCGCCCAGAGCGTGGTCTGCTTCGCGGACTTGATCTCAATCTTGAAGGTGCCTTTGCCTTTGGCACGAAATTCCACGCCGACAATGCGAGGCTGGTAGGACTTCGCGATATAGCTAGCGTAGCAGGCATCGAAGTCTAGGGTGTGCTGGGCTTCCATGCCCAGGCCACCGAGTGCGTGCCACATGCCGCCCCACTGGCCAGGACCCATTTTCACGCTGACGGAACCGACTTCCCAGCCGATTTCGTCCTGAGCCGGGCCGATAAAGCCAAAGTCGGTACCCAGATGGGTGTAGGTCACGAAAGGATTTACCCGGGCGGCTGCCGCCTGACGGCCCTCCGTCTGAGGACTGCTCACGGTGAAGTATTCATGCACCGGCTGACGCAGGCGGCGCGGTTCCGGAGCAGGCATTTCGTGCACAAAGGGAAGGGCAGGGGAGGTCGAAGGAGCGGGTTCGGTGGTAGCGCCACTGGCGTAAAGCGCGCTCAGCCCAGCCACCGTGGCGAGTCCACGGAAAAGGCGGCGGACATTTGAAGATGAATGGGCCTTGCCGAACTCCCACACATTACGGGTGGGACTGCCGGTCATGCTTTGGCCAATGCAACCGGACCGCTGCATCCGCGGCTGACCAAGCTGAAAAAACCGTTTCATACGTAAAATACTCCGATTTATGAAAATTATACCTTATTTGACTAACTATTACTAGCGAAACTATTTAATTCTGAACAGAAAATGCGTTCTTTCTCGAAAGAACCGCACTTGTTTTATGCGCCCTGCGGGTTACGCATAGCTATCTTGTTCATGTAAAGAGTTTCCACTTCATGACCTCTGGCTCTTCCTGGCCCCACCAATTCTTACGTTTCGCCCTTCATACACCGCTGACGGCATTGCTGCTTTTTTGTGTGGTTTCCCGGTCCTTGGAGGAGAACTATCCGTTCTCGCATTACCCAATGTATTCGGATCCCAGCGACACGCGGCCCTATTTTAGCGTCACCGATGGCCAGGGGAATCCTATCCCGATCGCCACTAAGACGGGGGTGACTGCGCCGAAAATCGGCAAGATCTACCGGAAGAAGGCGGATGATCGCGGCAAAAAACTCGGGGTGGATGCAAAGAAGCTGCCACCCGCTGAAGTGCAAGCCATCGGCATGGAAATGTTCCACTACCTCCGCGAGGAGGCGGCTGAGCGGAAGCAAACCATGCCGGATAAACTGCAGCTCCGCCGCACCGAGATCAGTTATGAAAACGGGCAAATCGTGGAAACCTCCGAAATCTTTGCCCAAGAGTAAATCATGATTTCCCGCTTTCTCCGCTTCCTCGTTTCCGGCTGGGTGAAGCTTCCCGCCGTCAGCGTCATCGAGGGGCTTCTTTCCCGTCTTCTCTTCGGCGCAGTCGTTCTTTACGCCCTGCGCATGGGGGTGGATTTTCACACGGAACCTCACCCCGTGGGGCTCCTGAAATTCATCAAGGAGCACATCAACTCAGACTTTACCCTGACTTGGCTGGCGAATCCGCAGAACTACGAGATTTACCGCTGGATCGCCGTGGCTGTTACGGTGGTCTATGTGTCCGGCTTTGCGCTGCCAGTGATCCTGCCAGCCTTGGCGATCCTGCACATTCTGCCGTTCACCCTTTTCAATTCCCAAGGCTATACCCACCACGGGAACCAGATTGTCAGCGTGACTTTGATCATGCAGGCGATCACGGCGATTTACGCTGCCATCCGCACCCGCACCTTCTTCCTGCCGCCGGATGCCCGCTTCCGGAGCTGGCTCCTTGTGCAGAGCCAGGTCGCCATCACGGGCTGTTATTTCGTCTCCGTTGTCACGAAGATGGATAACTCAAGCTGGATGTGGTTCTGGAATTCCAACTACGTGGCCATGGACATGGTGAAAACCCAGCGTCAGAGCTACCTGAACAAATTCGAGCCTGAGTTCCAAGCCAACGAAACCCGCGCCAAATGGTACATGGAGCGACCCTGGACCTCCCGTTTTCTTTTCAGCAGCGGGGTACTGTTAGAGACGGTCTGCATCTTTGCCATCGGCAATCGCCTGCTTGGGTTCCTCATGGGGGTCTCTCTCATCGCCATGCACCGAAGTATCGATGACCTCATGGGGCTGACTTTTCCCAATCACGAGTACCTCGACGCCATCTTCCTGGTCGGTATACCGTTCCTGCTCGCCTGGCTCATTGAGCGAATACGACACCAAGGCATGCGCTGGGGACTCATCGCCGGCGCTTTCGTGGGCGTGCCACTCAGCTACCTGGCCCAGCCGGAAAAGCTACGCGCCAAACGTGATTTCGCGACGTATCCGCTCGATGTTGTTAACTCGATTGGCTACCTCGGCGGCAATTGGGACGCCGAGCGGTTCTTCAGTTTTCTTACTCCCGTGTTCATCGTCTGCGCCGTTTGTGCGATCGTTGGGTGCGTTTTGGGACGCTTTGTCGGCAAAGGTAAGGGTGGGGGAGAGGGTCGGGGCGGCGAAGCTGCTACTTAACAAGAGTTCTCATCCCAGCCTCAACAGGTTATCGAGTGAAAAGGAATTTTGCTTGAATGACGTGTCTTTTCCCATATTTTACACGTCATGAGTAAGCTAACTCTTCATGTCGATGAGAATTTGATTGCTGCTGCAAAAGAGGAAGCTGCGGGCAGGCAGGTTTCGGTATCGAAGCTGGTCAGTGACTTTTTTCGGGTGCTATCCGTCAAGCACAACAGCAAGTCGGGTGACTCGGTGCCACCCATTACTCAGTCCCTGCTGGGATGCATTCCCGATGCTGATGCGGACAAGGAGGCCTATGTGGACTACCTCGAAAAGAAGTACTCGTGATCGCATTGATTGATACCAATATCGTGCTTGATGTCATGCTCGCACGGCAGCTTTTTGTTGATGATTCTACGGCCGTCCTTGCTGCGGTGGAAACGGCTCGCTGCCGTGGATTGATTTGCGCATCAGCCGTTACGACCATTTACTATGTAGCCAGGCGTCACCTCGGCACGGAACAAAGTCTCTCGAAGATAGCTGCCCTACTGAGTATCTTCGATATTGCACCCGTAAACCGAGCTGTGCTTGTCTCTTCATTGTCTCGACGCTTTTCCGACTTTGAGGATGCTGTCTTGCACGAATCCGCACTTCAGTCTGGGGTCGATTGTATAGTCACGCGAAACCTTACCGACTTTAGATCTGCCCTGATGCCTGTGTACTCTCCGGCTCAGTTTTTGGAAGCGCTCAGATCCGAACAAAGCAATAGACACTAACTGTAGTCATTGGCCGCCTGATCACTGGCAATCAGAGAAGCGCCCCTTTATTCCCTCTACGCCCGAAACAGCGCCCCCAGCTTCTTCCCCAGCAAGAACGCGGCACCCAACAGCGTGATGGCCAGGAATACCATGGCCCAGACGCCCAAGGCTGACGCCAGATACGGTCCATCGCCCAAGGAACTGATGAGCGAGTAGATTGCTTTTGTGATCGGGAAATGCGCGGACTGTTGCGCGAGGATCATGGAGTCGGATACTTCCAGCATCGCGAATGAAAACGCCAACAACCCACCTGCGATCAGATTTGGTGCGATGAGCGGCAGGGTGATCTTCGCCATCGCTTTCAATGGCGGACATCCCAGATTCTGCGCGGCTTCTTCCAAAGACGGACTTACTTGCTGGAATCCGGCACTCGCGGAGCGCACCACATAGGGCAGCCGCCGCACGGCATAGGCGATGACCAGCAGCAGCATGGGATCTTCTCCCAGCATGAGCCAATGGAAAGGCTCACCGGGTCGTGCCATGGCCAGATAACCGAAGGCCATCACCAGTCCCGGCACAGCCAGCGGCAGCATGGCCATGGCATCCAGAATCTGCCGGCCCCAAATCTTCGTACGCACATTCACATACGCCACGCCGATGCCCAGGATCAAATCGATGATCGTCGCGAGAGAGGCATATTTCAGACTGTTGGAGATCGCCGTCAGCGTGATCTCATGGCTCAATGCACCGCGATAATGATCCAACGTAAAACTCTCCGGCAGCACGGTGCGATACCAGTCTGTCGAAACCGATAGCAGGATGACTCCCAAATGCGGAATCACCGCGAGTGCGAGACATCCTACAAACGCCAGCGTGCAGAGCAGAGCCTTCCACATGGGCAGTTGAATGTCCTCGCGTCCAGTCGTCGCGCGCCCGCCACCTGCGCTATTGCTTTGCCCAAACAGAAACTTGCTGAGCGCATACATGAGTGTGGTGCAGACCAGCAGCACGACAACCAATGCATAGGGAAAGGGATTGCCACTGAGGTCCTTGATCGAATAAAAAATCTGCACGCTCGTAACGCGTGCATAGTCAAAGACGAGTGGCACGCCCAGTTCCGTGAAGCCCCAGATGAACACGATGGTTCCGCCCGCAAATACGCCCGGCATGATCATCGGCAGCGTGATCTTCCAGAAGCGCCGCCATGGACCGCAGCCGAGATTCGCCGCGGCTTCTTCCATCGCCGGATCCAGATTCGAAAGCGCTGCCACCACATTCAAATAAAGAATGGGATACAGGTGCAGCACATTCATGATGATGATGCCGACCATCTGTCCATCGCCCATCCAGTCCTTGGGATGCGCCGGATCCATGAGCCCCAAGGATATGAGGAGACTGTCGATCGCGCCTGCCTGCCCCATCATCGCCCGCACCCCGATCGCTCCCACAAAAGGTGGCAGGATCATCGGGATAAGGATAAGAGAATTCAGCAGCGTCTTTCCGGGAAAACGATAGCGCGAAAAGATATACGCTAGTGGTAGAGACACCACCAGGCACCCCAATGTCGTGAAGACCGCCATGATGAGCGAGTTCCACAAACCTTCGCGGTAAACGGGGTTCTCAAAGACCTCCCATATGTAATCAAAAGTGAAGCCGCCCCGTGTGGACACGAAAGCCACCTGCAGGCTGCTGAAGATCGGCATCACAAAGAAGCACGCAAAGAACAGCGCCATCACGGCAAAGACTGCATAGGAAAACGTGCGGCTCATGCTTGTGGCTTGCTTGCTTCGTTAATCTGTTCCTTCAGTGTGGCTCAGCGGCCTTCTCTCGCCAGCTTATACGCTTTTTCGTACTGGCCCCGGAACTTCGCCGCCATCTCGCGGGTTTTCTTCATCTCCAGTTCCTTATCCTTTTTACCCAGTTCCAGCGCCAGTTCCTGTGCAGCCCGATAGTTGATCAGTTTCAGATCACCGAACACCTGTGTCGCTCTCGGCGGGAAGTTTGTCTCCTGTAGCATGCGCCACGCCCGCTGTTGTTCATCATGCACTTCAATGCACATCACCTTCGTGAGCATCCGCACGACGTTGAAGAGCGCCGACGTCCACTCAGGATGGTAAGTGAAGCTCTTCGCGTCTTCATAGGGCTGCGCCTGGGCATCGGCCATCCAGCGTCGATTCTCATTCGTGTAGAAATCCTTCCGTACTGGCAGCCGCCGAAGCGCGACCGTCTCCGGACCGCCCGGGGTGCCCGGCTTGAAGTTCCACAGCTTTTGTCCCTCATCGGACAAGACGAACTCCATGAAGGCGGTGGCGCACGCGGGTTCGGGAGCGCCCCGCATCATGGCGACGGCATCGACTGATACCCCGGTGCCACCGATCGGCGCCACAAATCCCATCCTCGAGCGTCCATCACTGCCACGCACCTGCTCTTCGAAACTCTTCCCGTAGAAGTCGATGCACATGCCTGCTGCGGCATCGCCCTGACACACTTCCTGCGGGATCTTCGTGGCTGCATCCGTGAAGTACCGCGCATTCGCACAAATGCGCTGGATGATGCGCAGCCCATTTTCCCAACCCTTCGAGATACCGGTCCGCATCAGATCCTTCTCCGACTTGAAATTCGCCGGATTCTTCTGCAATTCCGTGATCGCCAGTTGCATCTGCTGCTGGATGATCTGCTCCAGCGATTTCGTGACTGTGGCGCTCTTGTTCGGATCACTTAGGGCTATCTGCCCCACCAATCCCGGCTCCGTCAGATCCTCCCACTCGCTTGGTTCGCCGGAGGCGCCCAGTCTTAGCAGCACATCCTTGTTGTAGCATATTCCCAGCGAAGCCATACAGGTTCCCAGCCAGCGATGCTCCGGATCATAAAACATCTCTCCGCTCACTGTCGCGGGAATCACTGCCTCGGTGAACCACTCTGGATGTTTCGTCACCACCTCGTGTGCGCCGTGTTTGCCATCAGGCCCTGAAGCCACCAGGATGCCCGCTTTCGCCTGAGCCTCAAAGTCCGGCACACCACCCCCAAAAAACAGATCGGCACCCATGCCCACCTGGCTGTTTAAAAAGGTTTTCCGCGCCAGTTCTGGCAGAGTCAGTGAAGCATCTGAAGTCGCCACTCCTTCAACCGCCTTGGGCACAGATACCCGGCTGTTTCCAAAAGACGATGCCACATCCTGATTCCACTCGCGGAATAGATCATTCGTCCAATGCCGACGGAAGGCGGCCGCATACTCGGAGCGGATCAGCAATGCCAGTTCAGAAGTTCCGGCTACCCGCCAGTCCACATACAGCACCTCTCCCGTGGTCTTCTTCCAATGCCGCGCAAAGGCCAGCCCAAACTCATAACGAATCCTTTCATGGTTCGGCGTCAGGATCACCAGCCGACGGTCAAAGCGCGAGGGCGCACTGCTCTCTTTCGGTTTCAGGATCCAAGGCGCTGCCAGGACCAGAGCGAGCGCCAGCAACACGCAACATTCCTTCCACCAGTCCTGCAAAAAACGCGACCGTACTTTCGGCTTATCACCGACCTTCCCACGTGCCTGCCACCTGGCCTTCAGGCTGGCAATCCAGTGGGAGATACGTGAAAAAGCCGACATCGGGTGAGTGATAATTCATCTAATCGGATACCATCCCAATGCGCAATGACGCACTGACTGGGGCGGGGAGTTTCCCGAAAACTTTCTGGCAGGATGGGAAGTGACGCAGCGCGGCAGTCTGTCGCCTCACTACACCTTCTCAAAACACCACATCCGGTAGGACATGCTCCCATCCTGAAGCGCCTTGTGCACGATCGATCCCGGCACCCCGGCGAAATCGCGCCCGAACCTCTGAAGAAACCGCGGCAAATGATCCCGCACTAAAGCCAGGTTGCGCTCGGCATTCATCTCCATGCCGTTTAGCACGTTCCTGCCGATGTCCCGATTTTGCACAACCTTCAGCCTGTCTGCGACAGCGGCGATGTCCGCCTCCCAAGAAGGAATGAGGTCGGCAAACCGAAAGTCCGTGTAATGGAAATGGCCTCCCGGCCGCAAGACTCTCGCCACCTCCCGCAGAAAGCCCTGGAAATCAGGGTAGCAATGCGAGGCCTCCACATTCAGTGCTACATCGAATGAGCCGTCGGGGAAGGGGAGACGTTGGGCATCGCCCTGACGGAAGGTTAGACTCGGCAGTGGGTGCCGCCTCTGACAGTAGGCAATCCCTTCCAGATTCAGATCCAGCCCGGTGTAGCTTGCGGGACGCAGGTTGCGGGTGATCCAGGAGGCCCCGCCGCCATGACCGCAACTCACCTCCAGAACGTCCTTTCCCTCGACAGGGCTTAGCGTGGCGACCTGATGGTAGAGCTGGATGCAGCCGCGATCCGGTTCATCCTCAGGCAAAAGCGCCAGCGGCTCCATCGCCTGTTGCCCCGAAGCGGCGTCAGGCGCATACGCATAGTTGAGGAAAAGCACGTCTTTCCCGCGCAACCTGCGCGTCAGGTAGGGATACCACAGGCTCCAGATCGCTTTGCGAATGGAGCCAACGGCCATAAGTCGATCCAGGAGAGACATAGTCAGAAAGATGTGTGAGACAGCGCGCGAAGCCGGCGCCTCCTGCGCCCGCCGCGCATCATTTCGTCTCGAAGCGCGTTTTACCTACGAAAAAGTTCATAAACTCCGCTTAACAAATATGACTTTCTAGTTGCGAAAGGCTCTCGCGCGTGCTTCTGTCCCGGCTCCAAACATTGGAACCTATTGCCGCCAGGTTGGCGGAGACCAAATCAAAACATGAGCCAAACAGCTACAACCGAACCCAAGTCCTTTCAGCTTCATGAGAAGGACACCGGCAGCGCAGACGTGCAGATCGCCCGTCTTACTGACCGCATCAACCACCTCACTCAGCATCTCGGCGCGAACACCAAGGATCACTCCTCACGTCGCGGCCTTTTGCAAATGGTGGCACGTCGCCGCAAGCTCCTCGACTACTTGAAAAACACCGAGGAACCCCGCTACACCAGCATCCTGAAGGCGCTCAAACTGCGCCGCTAGTTCCATTTTGCCAGAAGGCGAGGCTCATTGTCTCGCCTTCATGCTTTTGCGCAGGCCGGTTCCGGCCTGCTTTGCTTGTTTTATAGATCAAGCACGACGCATCGCATCATCTCGCAAAATGGAATCCCACAGCCGCGTTGCAGGCTGCCGAATGGTCCGGGCAAAACCCAATCCCCGCCCCGGTCCGTTCCGACTCAAGCAACAAAACTCAGTCTAATCTCATTTAATTTAATCAATCGTTTTTTATATGGCTATTCATAACATTACAGCCTCTCTCCCCGGTGGAGACATCACTATCGAAACAGGCAAACTCGCCAAACTCGCCGACGGCGCTGTGACCGTCCGCATGGGCGATACCCTGGTCATCGTGACCGCCGTTTCCGCGACCAAGGTCAAGGAAGGTCAGGACTTTTTCCCGCTCTCCGTTGAGTACAAGGAAAAGGCCGCCGCAGCCGGTCAGTTCCCTGGCGGTTACTTCAAGCGTGAAGGCCGTCCTACCGAAAAGGAAATCCTCACCTGCCGTATGACGGACCGCCCTCTGCGTCCGCTTTTCCCCAAGGGTTATTATTTCGACACCCAGATCGTCGCCCTCCTCCTCAGCGCGGACGGTGAAAATGACGCGGACATCCTCGCCATCAATGGCGCCTCCGCCGCCCTTTGCGTGTCTGACATTCCTTTCGCTGGTCCTGTCGGCGCAGTCCGCGTGGGCCGGGTCAATGGCCAGTTCGTTCTCAATCCTACGCACGCTCTGCGTGACAAGAGCGACCTCGACCTCGTCTACGTCGGCAGCAAGACCCAAGTCATCATGATCGAAGGCGCCGCTGAGGAACTTCCCGAAGCCGACTTCATCGCCGCTCTTTCCTTCGCCCAGGAAAACGTCCAAATCCTTGTCGCCGCTCAGGAGCAGCTCGCTGCTCTCGCTGCCAAGCCAAAGCGCGTCGTTCCTCTCATGTTGGTGAGAGACGAGCTTTTGGAAGTCGCTTACCAGATCGCTGGCAGCCGCATCGAAGACGCTCTTTATCGTCCTAGCAAGGTGGAGCGCAGCAAGGCCGTCGGCGCTCTGCGTGATGAAGTGGAAACCGCCATCAAGTCCGGCTTCCCTGACGCGACGAATTTCGAAATCAGCCAAGCGTTTGACTACCTGCAAAAGAAAGCCTTCCGCATCAGCATTCTGGACAAGCAGAGCCGCTGCGATGGCCGTGGCCTTGACCAGCTTCGCCAGTTGACGGGTGAAGTGGGTCTCATCCCACGCTCCCATGGTTCCGCGCTCTTCGCCCGTGGTGAAACACAGGCCGTGGCGCTCGCCACCCTCGCTCCTCTGGACGAAGCTCAGGATCTGGACACCTACACCGGTGGCCCAGACACGAAGCGTTTCATCCTGCATTATAACTTCCCTCCTTTCAGCGTGGGTGAAACCGGCCGCTTCGGTGGTCAGAACCGCCGCGAAATCGGTCACGGCGCCCTCGCTGAGCGCTCCGTCGCTCCCGTCGTTCCTTCAGCGGAAGACTTCCCTTACGCCATGCGCGTCAGCAGCGAAGTCATGGAGTCCAATGGTTCCACCAGCATGGCCTCGGTTTGCTCCGGCGTCATGGCTCTGCTCGATGCCGGTGTGCCGCTCAAGCGCCCGGTCGCTGGTATCAGCGTTGGCCTCGTCTCCGAGTTCGATGCGAATGACCAGATGAGCCGTTACCTCACGATGCTCGACATCATTGGCAGCGAAGATCACTTTGGCGACATGGACTTCAAGCTTTGCGGCACCGAAGTCGGCGTTACCGGTTTCCAGCTCGACCTTAAGCTTCCCGGCCTGCCGCTCTCCATCCTGAACGAAGCCATCGCGAAAGCGAAGGACGCTCGTGGTGTGATCCTCGGAGTGATGAACGAAGCCATCAGCGCACCTAAGCCTCTCAGCCAATACGCACCTCGTATTGAGAAGACCAAGATCAACCCAGACAAGATCGGTGAGCTCATCGGACCTGGCGGGAAGAACATCAAGGCCATCCAGGCCGAGTCCGGCGCTGACATCAGCATCAATGATGACGGCACCGTGCTCATCTATGCTTCCTCCAAGGAAGCCCTGGAGCGCGCTCTGGAACTGGTCAACAACACCGTCGGCGAAGTCGAAGTCGGCAAGAACTATACGGGCCGCGTGGTCAGCACCACGAACTTCGGCGCCTTCATGTCACTCGGTGGCAAGAAGGATGGCCTCATCCACATCAGCGAACTGGCTGACTTCCGTGTGAACCACGTGGAAGACGTCGTGAAGGTCGGTGACGTGGTCACCGCCAAGTGCGTCGGCGTGGACGACAAGGGCCGCGTGAAGATGAGCCGCAAGGCCGTCCTCAAGGAAAAAGACGCCCCGCAAGACGACCAAGGCTAATGCCCCTCATCGAAGCGCGGGTCATTACCTCGCGCTTCGCTCCCTTTAAAATCCCCCCAAAACCCCAAGCTGAAAAAGGAGGCCTCCGTGCCTCCTTTTTCATGTCTATGTCGCAGAGCCTCTTGCCCCCACGCATGGCCGGGGCGAATAAAAGGCGTGCGGCTGTCCCAGCCGTGACATCAGGAAGCATCCTAACCCTCAAGCATGACTGCCCCTCGCTCCCTCCTCATCCTTACCGTTCTCTGGGCCATCATCTATCTCCCTGGCTTGGGCGACTTGGAGATCAAAGGGGAGGAATGGCGCCGCACGTTGCTGGGCCGCAACATGCTGCAAAACGGGGACTGGCTGGTGCCTCGATCCGGTGGCATGCCTTACGTCGCCAAGCCTCCGCTGATCAACTGGGTCAGCGCCGCCAGTTTCAAACTCACCGGCATCCAGAACGAATGGACCGCGCGACTGCCTTCCGTCCTACTCATCCTTTCCGCTATCCTCGGCGTTTACGCCGTGAGCCGCCGCTTCATGGGGAACAATGCCGCCTTCGTCGGATCCCTCATGTTCATGACAAGCGTTGGCGTTCTGGAAAAGTCACGCATTGCTGAACTGGAGGTCTATTACATCGCCTTTACCGCGCTGGCGTTCGTCTTCTGGCTCGCGGGCTTCACGGGGAAGATGAACCGCTGGATGGGCTGGGGGACTGCCGGTCTTTTCCTTGGCTTGGCTTTCATCACCAAGGGCCCCGCGCATCTGCTCTTTTTCTACCTGCCGGTGGTCGGCGCTTGTTGGATCACACGTCGTTGGCGTGAACTTGTTTCTCTGCCACACCTGCTCGGGCTGGCCATCTGCTTCGGCATCACTCTGGCATGGGCGATTCCGTTTATGGAGGCCTATGGCCGGCTTCGTGGCATCCCGCAGGAAGCGGTGTTGGACGCCTGGAAACAGCAGGTCGCCAGCCGTGTCACGGGTGAGGAGAAAAGCAGCCTGTCTGACTGGATTCAACGTGGTCCACGGGCTCTTGTCATGTTCCTCCCCTGGGTGCTGTTGGTTCCTCTATGTTGGAAACGATCCGCGCGGCAAACCGCCTTTCCTGCGGAACCAGAGCGCAGAATTTTCGCTGGTCTCTGCTGGGGCATCACCGCGAGCTTTGCCCTCATGATCCTCATCCCGAGTTCCAGCGCACGCTACGTGGCGCCGCTGCTCGGACCGGTGGCTTTACTGACAGGCTGGATCTTTACGCGCGCTTATCCCAGCATTCGTCTAAAGAAGTCTGGGGCTCAGATAGAGTCTAGCCGCTTCGTCCTGCGCGCCTGCACCATCATTGCGGCCTTCATGGTCACCTTCGTTTTGATCGCTCATCCGATCATGTCGAAGAAGGAGAACATCCGTCCTCTGGGGACAGCCATCAATGAAGCCCTCGAGCCCAAGGATGCCCCGCTCTACATCTTCCACTTCGGCCAGAACCCCTATCCCTTCTATCTGCCCGCTGATACCGTTGAAGTCGCCAGGGTAGAGGAGATGCCCCGACAAGGTGTGCGGTGGCTTCTTCTCATGGAAGAAGATGACCGCTTTCTCCCTGGCTTCGAAGCTCTCTACGGCCCCGCCGAGACAAAAGGCCAATTCAAGACCACTTGGGGCGCCGAAGACAAACAAGGCAAACCTCTGCGGCTGCTAAGGTTTCCGGGAGTGCCAAATGGAGTGGTTCAATAAGCCTTGAAGAACTGATGACGTCTTTGATGCCAATCGCGATCTTCATCACGGCATGCGCTGTTTTGGTGTCATGCAAAAGTCCCGTCACGGAGCGGCATACCGTCACTCTTGAGAAATGGTCGAATGATAGCTGGTCGGCAGCATTGCAGACAAAGATTCAAGAAATAGAGCAGGGTAGCCCCTCTGCCTGGGTAAAGTTTAGCGGCTATGACGATGGACATTTGGACGGTGTGAATGCCGCCACTTACTGCGTAGCCTGTTCAGAACTCCTTTGGCGCAATCCTACGCTCTTACTGGAAAAGCATCTGCAAGGTGATCCTGCTGCGTTGCGGGTCGCCAGACGTGCCCATAGCTGGATGGCAAAGGAGGATCAGAAGATCATCTTCCAGGCATACAACAGTAAACTGCGCGAACTGGATGCCTCGCATTCGAATCGGGCAAGGCAATACGTTGCTGCCGTAAAAGTGTCTACGCAATAGACGACTAACGGCGCAGCACCCACGTCACCGTCTCCAACGGAACGGATAACTCTTGACCACCGCGACGATCAGCGCCTCGCTCTTGTAGCCGTTCTTCCTGAGCACTTCCTCCAGCCGCAAGACCGTTGGCTGATCCTCGATCTCCACACCGCGCCCAAGAGCATAGCCTAACAAGCGCGTGCTCACCACCCGCAGGAACAAATCCTTGTCTTCCATGAGCCGCTCCCGGAATTCCTGCGGGGTGTTGAACTTCCGGCCACCGGTCATCTCGCCTGTGGTATCCAGTGGCTTCCCGTTTTCAGCGTCGCGCCATTTGCCGATGGGATCAAAATTTTCCAACGCAAATCCGGGTGGATCCAGCCGTGCATGGCATCCTGCACAGGCTGGCTTGTTCCGGTGCGCCTCCAGCCGCTGGCGGAGTGTCTCTGATTTCAGCGTGCGATCATCCTCGGGCAGTTGACCTACATTCGGCGGGGGTGGGGGAGCGGGTGTGCCCAGCACCTGTTCGAGGATCCACTTTCCACGCAGCACCGGACTGGTGCGTTGCGGATAGGAGGTCGTCGCGAGGATCGCCGCCATGCCGGTGAGCCCCCCACGTTTTTTGTCTGCGAACTTCACTTCACGGAGATCACCGCCCTGCACATTGGGAACGCCATAGAGCTTTGCCAGTGGCTCGTTCAGATAGCTGTAATCACTGTCCAACAGATCCAATACACTGCCGTTTTGGCGGAAGATGTTATTACAGAACTGAAACACCTCATCATACATGTGCTGCCGGAGTGAGTCATTGAACTCCGGGAACTTGCGGCGATCCGGATCCACGGAGTTGAACAGCTCTTCAAAGCGGAACCACTGGCCGGTGAAGTTCTTGATAAAGGCCTTCGCCTTGTCATTCGCCAGCATGCGCTTTACCTGCTGCTCCAGCACATAATCGTTCTGCAGCATATTGTCGCCCGCCAGCATCAGCAGTGTGTCATCCGGCATGGAGGACCAGAGGAAGTAGGACAGCCGGGAAGCGAGAAGATATGGCTCCAGTTGCCGCGGCTTGTTGCTGGCGGCATCTGCCTCTGTCGCTCCGGGTTTGTAGTCGTCGATGAAAAGGAATTTCGGTGATACCAAAGCCGCCTTGAACATGACCCGCATGCCGCCGTCCCAATCTGCGCCTCGCTGCAGCGCCCCGTTGAAGACCGCGATCAGTGCGTCCAGATCTTGTTGTGTTGGCTGCCGGCGGTAGGCCCGCTTCAGGAATGGCTTCAGCGCCAGCAGTGCGCCTTCGGCTGCAGGAAGCTTGTCGCTGGTCACGGGCAGCAGCAGCTTCTGCTTCAGCGGTGCGTTGTTCCAGGTCTCTTCGATCGCCTCATCTGCCGCACTGAGATACTTCTCAATGAGCAACGGCGAAAAGGTCAGTGTGTCTGCGTTGTTCGTAAACCCTTCGCCGCCTGAACCGTCCGCCGGGAACTTCTCACCCGGCCTGGAAAAGATGCCCAGCAAATCGCGCAGCGTATTGCTGTATTCCTCACGGCTTAAACGCCGTGCGCGTGCAGGCCCTGGATCGGAAGGTTCCATGGCCAGAATCGCTTCTTCATTCTGCCCGATCCATTGCAGCACGGCCTGCTTATCTGGATCCGGCAAAGGATCCTTTTTTTTCGGCGGCATGGTGCCCGCCTTGAGTTGCTCGCGTACCTTCGCCCAGAGCTTGATGTCATGCCGGCCGAGATCTCCCGTCTGCCGCAATCGTTCCAGGCTCACATCGCCCTTCTTCATCTCATCATCATGGCACTCAAAGCAACTCCGCTCCAAAACGGGCAAGACTGCCTGATCCAATGACGAACCAACCTCCGCCTTCGTGGGTGCCGCCCATGCCATCGGCGTTGTCCCTATCAAGAAGAACAACACACCTCCGCGCAATAAGACTGGACTAAACCGCCTCCACCATTCCGGCATCCAGTAATCTACGCTGTAACCCGCTCAGGAAAAGCAGGAATCCAGGCGGTGATCTTCGCGAAGATCACCGCCATCGCTTAAAAGACTACTTCAGCTCTTTGATCCAGATATTCCGCCAGGCGATCTCTTTGCCTGGCTCATCCTTCTTGCCGATGCCGTGCACTTGCAGGGCGATGAGGCCTTCTTTGGTCAGGCCATCGGTCAGTTCTGCGGCAGGCACGCCATTAATCCAAGTTTTGATGCTGTCGCCTTTGCACTCGATGCGGGCCTTGTTCCAGTCGTCTTGCTTGAAGGCAGCGCCGGCTTCCGGCTTGTTCTTCAGGTCAAAGAGCCAGCCGCGGCGGGCTTCATCATAGACGCCACCAGTCCAGGCGCGCTTGCTGGGGTCGATCTCGAACTGATAACCGTGCACGCGGTCGGCGGGGAATTTGCGCTTCTTGCCGTCGATCTCAACTTCCGTGTCCTTGTCATAGCGCAGGCTGCGGAACTGAATGCCCGAGTTCATGCCCTGGGGTACCTTGAACTCAAGTTCCAGAATGAAGTCCCCATAGGTCTTTGTCGTGCAGAGGAAGGAATTGCCCGTGTTTGATACCGTTTTTCCAATAATGGCACCGTCTTGCACGCGATATTCCGCCTTGCCACTGTGCTGCTCCCAGCCTTCCAGATTGGCGCCATTAAAGAGAGAGACAAAGCCTTCTTCCTTCGGCTTGCCAGCCTCTTCGGCAGAGGCAAAAGAAAAAGCCAGGGATAATGCGAGAAGGGGCAGGTGAGCGAAGCGCAGTTTCATGATGAACATTTGATACAAGGAACCGTGACTGGAATACAAGAGAGAAAAGCAAACGCAGCGGTTCGGCAGCGACTTTCCGGTAACCTAAAGCTTTATGCGCGCGGCCTATATCAGATGCTATAGATGCAAAAATCCCGGAGGAGCCGTCATTCTATGAGCGACACCCAAATTCACCTGAGCCAGATCCGCGGCATCGAATACTACGACGGATGGATCGCTGGCGTCGCGGACTCAGGTAGCCACTGGTATCTCGTGTGCCTTGTTGCTTTTGATCCCAGCACTCGCTGGCGGCTTTACAGTTTCGCAACGATCCCGCCCAATTTGGCGTCGGCGATCGTTGCGGAATTAGATGCAAAGTTCTGGGGCGAACCTCTCTTCGCCACCTGGAATTTGGCCATGTCTGCGGCGTATGACTTTTTCATTTCCGATGACAAACTAGACACAGATTCTGTGTTATACGCACGGCCCGCGAGCGAAGAGGAAAAGTCATTCATCAGGACCTACACACTCCCCGTAATCGAAATGGCTGTCTCGCAGGAAGCAATGGACTTCTGGAGAAAATAGGCACAAAAAATCCCAGTGGAGCATTCACTCCACCGGGATCGTTCTTTTCAACCTTTAAAGGGTGAACTCCAGTAGGAGACGTGCTTAGGCGTACTTTCCGCCGGACTTCACAAACTTCACGATCGCATCTTTGTCGCCTTTGGCAGACCAGATGAACCGAAGAAAATCAGCGGGATGAATGTGGTTTTCGCTGAGGAAAGCGCGGTCGCCGCCACAGCCATACATGGTGTCGTCGTCCAGTTCGCCACGCAGCTTGGCTTCTGCTTTCGCGATAATGCGGGGCAGCCAGGTAATTTCTTCAAGCGCGGCTGACTTCGCTGGCAGGGCAGACATGGGGACCGTCTTTTTGCTGGTGACACCTTTTTGCTCGACCAAGAGATAATCGCGGCGCACGGCCGCGACCAGCAGGGCGGTTTCCGGGGTGGGTTCCTCGCCTTCCGCAGCAACGCAATCTTCCACAAAGTCAAAAAACTCACGCGGGTGGTAGCCCACGGACGTCAAAAACGCCAAATCCTCTTCTTCAAACCAGCTCTCGTAATCCTTATCGCCGTCCTCGTAAGCTTCACAGCAGTCCACGAAAAGTTCCCCGAAGCGGGCGGCCCAGTTGTAATTGTCACTCATGTTGTTGCGGTTGGTATTTGGAAATTGGGTTGCTTAATGGATACGCGCTGAGCATAGAACAGGCTGCCGCAGCGTCAAACTTTCCTCCCATGTCTGCATTTTTCCGTTCGTCCTCTTCCATCCGCGCCTGGGTGAATCGCGTCCGGGAGAAGCATGGAGCGGGTGCGCTGGTGGTGCTGGCATTTTTGGCGGTGCTGCTGATCGTCGGAATCATCTTTCTAATCGAGGCTGAGAAGCCCTGGGGCCGGGTGGTGCGGAAACGGCTGGATCGGGGCCTCGAACTGGACGTGCGCGAGTATGGCATCATCGGCCTTTGGTGGGGAGCCTTGATCAATATCGGCATCGTGACCTTTCTCCTGGCCACCCATGCCTGGTGGCTGCCGGTAAAAAATTTGTCACTCGACGCCTGGAACTCAGTGGTGAGGGTGAAGCTGCACCGCTGTCTTTTGATCGGCGGCACGCTCCTGGCATTCGGCTTCGGACTTTGTGAGCGGCTGCCGCGCATGACGCAGAGTCTGTGGAATGATGAGGAATACGCCATGCGGCGCTATGCGCATGGCGCCTGGGAGAAGGATGAAAAAAAGAGCAAGCCCGGTGAAGAATCCTGGTATTTCAAACCTGCGCCTTGGGATGACACCCTGTTTGAGAACACCAACGGGAACAATCACCTCATTGATTCCTTCCTGATGCGCGCCTCGCTGTCCATTTGGCGCGGCATCAACGGTGAGCCACGGGAGGCGTTCAGTGAGGCGGCGGTACGCACGCCGTCCTTTATTGCCGGCATGCTGACCTTGGTCATGATGGTGCTGCTGGGGATTGAACTGGGCATTCCGGTGGTGGGTGTGATGGCGGCCTTGTGGCTGGCCGTTAGCCCATGGCACATCCGTTATTCCACCGACGGCAAGGGCTATGGGGAGATGATGTTCTTCATGACGCTGCATCTCTATGGACTGCTGCGTGCGTTGCGGGAAGGAAAGCTGCGCTGGTGGCTCCTATTTGCTGGAGGAGAGTCCTGTTACATCCTCAGCTTTGCGGGATCGATCTATGTGGCGATCTCCGTCAATGCGATGGCCTGCGTGGAACTGCTGCGCCGTAGTGAGTGGCGGCGCATTGGCACGCTCATAGGATTCAACCTTCTGGCGGCCATCCCGGTTGTTCAATGGATGCTGCCCAGCGTCACTCAGATTCAGAATTACCTGAACCGACCCGATGCCTTGCGCCTCGGGATGGACTACGAATGGCTGCGTGACCTGCTGGCCAGTCTTTATGTGGGCGTGTCCCATGATAATCCCTTTGTGGATCAGCATTTTGGTACGGGCTGGGTCATGCTCAGCGCTGGCTTGCCGTGGGTGTTGAAAACTTTCTCTCTTGTCGTGGTGCCGGTGCTCATTCTGCTGGGCATCATCGAGGCCTGGCGGCGTGGCCCAGCGGGCCGTCTCATCCTGTGGGCTTTGACCATCGCTGCTGTCTTATCCTTTGTGCACAATCAGGCGCAGGATCATCCCATGGTGGTCTGGTATCTCGTGCATCTGATTCTGGTTATGTCGCTGGCGGTGCCGCTGGGGATTCATCTGCTCACGGGGCGTCGTTGGCCGAAGGTTTCTGTGGCGCTCATGCTGCCTTGTGTCTTTGCTTATGCGGTCGTCTGTTGGGATGCCAATGTCCGGCAAAAGACTCATGATCGGCAGCCCATGCGGCAAACGGTGGCTTACATTCGTGACCAGGCTCCTGAGGCACTGACGGGTTCGTGGGGCATCAGTGACCGCCAGACGCAGAGCTATGATCCGCGGGTGACCGTCTTAGCGAAGGATTCTGATCTGGATGCGTTGATCGCGAGAGCGCGCAGTGAGAAGAAGCCCCTGTATGTTTATGCGTGCGGGGAGCAAGTGACGATTCAGCGCAGACCGGAAATGACGATGCGTGTGAAGTCCTCGGGGGAATTTGAGTTGGTGAATACCGTGCGAGGGCTAGAGGAGCTTTTTACGTACAAGGTCTACCGACTGAAGGAGTAGAGGGAGGGAGGCTAAGTGCGGTTGGCGTGTTGAAGTGGGCAAGAAAGGCGTGAAGTGCCGCTGAGGCGTGAAGGAATATGCCTTATTCCTGACTATATAGTCAGGAATGGTGGGGATAGGATTTGGTGAGGGGATTCGCGTTTGATTTTTACCGCGAAGACGCGAAGAGGGTGGTAGTTAAACGCGTAGACTGAAGTTGCCAGAGGAGGAGGGGTTGGCAACGGATGAGGAGGGCGGTTGGGGCGTGGGGGAAGATTTGGGGCCGGGGTGGTGCCGCTCCGCGCCCGTCGGAGCAAGCTCCCCCAACCACAAAGCGGTAGCCAAGCTACCGCACTCCAGATTGTCGTGGGTTTGCCAGGCTTTTTCGCCTAACAAATATAGAGGACTAACTAAGCTCGGATTGGCCTTGGACCACTCTTTGTGACTTCCTGGCTTGGTGTGAGAATAGTAAAGGCTCGCAAGCTCCGTGACGTGATCCGTCCCCTGACTTCACTTCCCGGCGCGGCCTAATTCTTTTAGAAGGTAGGCGTATTCGAAGGCGATGTCCTTGAGGAAGCCGTAGCGGCCGGAGGTTCCGCCGTGGCCGGCGTCGAAGTTGGTCTTGAGAAGGAGGAGGTTTTTATCGGTCTTCAGGCTGCGCATTTTCGCCACCCATTTGGCGGGTTCCCAATAGGGCACCCGGGGATCATTCCAGCCTGCCAGGACGAGGATGGAAGGATAGGCCTGCGGTTTTACATTTTCATATGGCGCATACGTGCGCATCCGCTTGAAGACCTCTTCGTCGGCCTCGGGATTGCCCCACTCATCATACTCACCCGTAGTGAGCGGGATGCTGGCATCAAGCATGGTGTTAAGGGCATCGACAAAGGGCACATCCGCGATGAAGGCGCGGAAGAGATCGGGACGTTCATTGACGGCGTAACCGACCACCAGACCGCCGGCGCTGCCACCATATCCGCAAAGCTGGGCTGGGGAGGTATAGCCTTCCTTGATGAGATGTTCCGCGCACGCGATGTAGTCTGTGAAGGTGGTCACCTTGCGTTGCAGTTTGCCCGCTTCATACCAGGTTCGGCCGAACTCACCGCCGCCGCGAATTTGGGCGATGGCGAAGCCGACGCCGCGATCCAGGAGGCTAAAGATGTCCGTATCGAACGATGGGTCGGAGGCCATGCCATACGCGCCGTAGCCATCCAACAGCAGACCGCCAGAGCCATCTTTGGGATGATCTTTCGGCAACGCCATCCAAATGGGGATCTTTGTGCCGTCCTTGGCCGTGGCTTCCGTGAAGACGGTTTGATACTTCGTGGGATCGAACCCCGAAGGCACTTCCTTGCGTTTGAGAACGGTGAAGGCGCCAGTCTTCAGATCCATGTCGGCCACCGTGTAAGGCGTCAGGAAGGATTCATAGGACACACGGTAAGCCGTGGCGTGATAGTCCGGTGTGTACTCAGCCTCCAAAGCCGCGCCTTTCTCCGGGGCGATCATCCAGCGGCGCTCATGTGACTTTGGATCCACGATGAAGAGTCCGGGTTCTCCCTGTTTGCGCACGGATACCACCAAATAGTCTGCAAAGGAGTCTACCCCCTCCAAGGAGAGGGTTTCATCATAGGGCCAGACTTCCTTCCAGTTCTCACGGCCGGGCTTATCCTCAGGCGCGAGCCAGAGTTTGCCATTGGTGGCGCCGTCTTCATTGCTGGTGATGTACCAACCGGTGTCATGATGGGTGACGTCGTATTCAATACCGTCGCGGCGCTTGACGATCACTTCCGGTTTTGCGTGAGGCTGGTCCGAGGGGATGAGCCATGTCTCGGAGGTATCCATGGTGGCGGCCTCGATGACAATATATTTGCGGCTCTTGGTTGGGGAGACATCAACGGAGAAGCGGGCATCCGCCTCTTCATACACCACTACATCCTGCGTGGCGGGTTCGCCCAGGGTATGCCGCTTCACGCGCCAGGATCGTTGCGTGTCATCCGCTTCGGTATAGAAAAGCGTTTTATTGTCATTGGCCCATACCGCAGGGCTGTCATTGGCCGTGTTTCCCACTTCATCCGGCAGCAGTTTGCCGGTGGCAATCTCCAGCACGCGGAGGGTGTAGATATCCGTGCCATCGTCATTTTCCTTCCAGGCATAGAGGCGGTCATCCAGGCTGACGGAGCCACCGCCAGTTTGATAGTTCGGCTTGCCCTTGGCGCGGACATTCTCGTCCAAAATCAGTTCATCTGGAGCCTTTTCATTTTCCTTCCGGTAGAAGCATTCGTAGTCCGCCCCGGCGGGGTACTTCGAGAAAAAGAGATACTTGCCTCTGCGCACCGGGACGCTGATGTCCTCATCCACCATGCGGGCGCGCATTTCCTTGTAGAGAGTGTCCTGCAGTGGTTTAAGCGGAGCCATGACCGCTTCGGTGTAGGCATTCTCCGCTTTGACGTATTGCTTCACCGCCGGTTCCTTTTTCTTCCGCAACCAGGCGAAGTCGTCCGGCCGTTCCACGCCATGCTCGCGGTGGGTGAAAGGAACCTTTTTGGCAACGGGTGGCGCCGGGATCTCGGCGGAAAGTTCAGTAAACATGAGCGAGAGGCAAAGAATAGGGAGGGCGGCGATGCAGGGCCAGGCGGTGCGGTGAGACGGCATGGTGCGGGGAAAGCGGATCATACTTAATCAGTTACTCCAGACAGGAGATGGGCTGGACAGACAGAGTCGTCAAGCGTCACGGTTCGATTGCTGGCGCAATGCGGAACGTGCGGGGGGCGCCTTTTGCCAGCCAGCCTTGATCCGTCTGCACCTGTCCGAGAAGCTTGGTAGGGGGAGTGGAAGGACCAGAATCGGAGATTGCGAGGGTCATGGTGATGGAGCCATCCTCATTTCGAGTAAGTGGCTGATCCTTGTCAGAGTGGATGAAACCATCCTCGGTGTAGAAGATGATGTCTTTAATCTTCGCCGCTTGAATTCGGGCCGTCTCTGACACAGGCTTGAGTTGAAGGGTCACGCCAACTTTACCTTCCATTTTCGCCTTCACTGCCCAGCCTTCTAATTCCGCTGGCTTAGCGGCACGAGCCTCGGCAAAAAGCTTCTGCCAGCGTTTGTCGGCAGCAGGAGCTTCCGCTTTCACGGGCACCGTCATGGTCAGTTCCTCATAACCCGGATTGCAGTCGCGACCGCAGCACATCCAGGTGGCCAGTCCGCTCAGGGTGACGTTCGTGCCTGCGGTGAGATCGTTCGGTGGCGTCAGTTTGATGGGCAGGACACGCTCACCATGATAACCTTGGGCCTTGATCTGGAACATGTAGATGAGCTCCGGCTCGGGCCACTCAATGGCGTCAGCTTTCCAGCCTTTGGGCAGTTTCCATTTGATGCCGGTGGGCACACCGACGATGCCCGGTTCCTTCCAATAGGTGTGGTAGCCTTCCGGATGCTTGAGATGGAGAGCGGCGTAGAACGGTTTGCCTGGCTGGATGCTCGTCACTTCACTGACGAGTTCAATCTCTAGCGGGTTTTTGTCTTCTACTTCTTCGGCTGCTCGCAGCGCTGCGACGGTGAGGAGCAGAGTCAGGAACGAGAGAACCCGGAGTTTCATACGAAAGGGGAAGAGGAGGGAATTCGGGTGGAGGCGGATAGTTGGAGTTAGTCTCCATCATGGGTGTGGCCTTCGGCGGTTGAAAACCGCCGCTCCTTAAAAAGAGAGTACTGCGGCGACGTCAAAAGTCTGCGTGACCAGGGGTGCGGGCGAAGGGGATGACGTCGCGGATATTGGATACGCCGGTGGCGAACATGAGGAATCGCTCAAATCCCATGCCGTAGCCTGCGTGGGGGACGGAGCCGTAGCGGCGCAGGTCGGAGTACCAGCGATAGGACTCGGGATCGAGGTTGTGATTCCGCATGTTCTCTTCCAGCACGTCCAGACGTTCTTCACGCTGGCTGCCGCCGATGATCTCGCCGATGCCTGGCACGAGCACGTCCATGGCGGTGACGGTTTTGCCGTCGTCATTCGCCCGCATGTAGAAAGGTTTTAACGACTTCGGATAATTGAAGACGGTGAGGGGGCTCTTGAAGTGCTCTTCCGCCAGGAAACGCTCGTGCTCGGACTGGAGGTTTTGTCCCCACTCGACGGGGTATTCGAACTTCTTTCCGGACTTCAGCAGAATGTCCACGGCATCCGTGTAAGTGACGCGCTGGAAGGGTTTGTCCAAGGTGTATTGCAGCCGCGCGATGAGTTCCTTGTCCACGAACTTGTTGAAGAACTCAAGTTCCTCCGGGCAGGTCTCAAAAAGGGCTTTGAGGAGGTATTTAATGTTCGCTTCGGCGAGGTCCATGTCGGCTGCCAGATCATAGAAAGCCATCTCCGGCTCGATCATCCAGAACTCGGCGGCATGGCGCGTGGTGTTGGAATTCTCCGCGCGGAAAGTGGGGCCGAAGGTGTAGATCTTGCCGAGGGCACAGGCAAAGGCTTCGCCTTGCAGTTGCCCGCTCACGGTGAGGTAGGCCGGCTTGCCAAAGAAGTCGTCTTCCGGTTTGGAAGGCTTGCCGTCGGGGAGAGTCGTGACGCGAAACATTTCACCCGCGCCTTCGCAATCGCTCGCAGTGATGATGGGGGTGTGGATGTAAAAGAAGCCGTGCTCCTGAAAGAACTGATGCATGGCAAAGGCCATGCGGCTGCGCACTCGGAAGACGCTGCCGAGCAGGTTCGTGCGAGGGCGAAGGTGCGCGATGGTGCGTAGGAATTCTGGCGTGTGGCCTTTCTTCTGGAGGGGGTAGGTGCTGTCCGCGTGCCCGACGATGGAAACGTCTTTGGCGAGGACCTCGTAGGATTGACCGGCCCCGGGAGATTTCACGAGATCGCCTGTGACCCGAACCGAGGAGCCGGTGGTGATCTCAGGGTAGATGGAAGCACAGGGCAGAGCGCTATCGGCGACGACCTGGAGGCCTTTGAGGCAGGAGCCGTCGTTCAATTCGATGAAGGTGCAGGCTTTGGCATCGCGCCGGGTGCGGACCCATCCTTGCACCGTGATGTCGGTTTGCGGACCGGAGGCTTGCAACAGGCTTTTGACGGAAGGCGTGACCATGAGTCAAGCTAGGCAGGGTGGGGATTTTGGCAAAGGAAAGGAGGAGGAGCTGGTGGTGGAGGATGAGGAGGTCGGGGGCTAGAAGAGGTGTGGGGCGGGTGTGGTGTAATGCTTTTCCTCACACAAAGGCACTAAGGCACAAAGGGTGTGTGTGGTGAAGTTGTGGGGTGGAATGACGCGAGGAGACGGATGGCGCCGGAATATGAGGGGGAGGCGGGGGTGGTGCGACGGTGAAGCCGTGTGAGACACCCGGCACCACGGCTCCGCGCTTGCGGCTGCGCCGCCTTCCGAAAGGTCAGTGACCTGCTTAATCTTCATCATCTCCCAGTTCGCTCACGCGATCCTGGTTCGTGTTGCAAAAGGTGTTCACGTATAGATGGGGGTCCATGTGGCTCGACCGAATTTTCGACCAGACTTCGGAGCCTTGGATCGCTTTTTCAGCTAGCTTAAAGGCGTCGGTCGCTTCAATGAAGACGCAGGTGCTTTCTTGGGCGTATTGATTGGCCTCCGCTTCGGCTAACTCAAATGCCGCTCGAAATCCGGTGGTCATCCAAAGCGTGATGCGCTCTTCATAGAGATTACCCTCAGCCTCGATGGCGCGGCTTGGATGAGAGAAGAGGCAGCGGACGGCGAACCATTCCATATTCCAAGATTCGCCGTCGGAACTGCCTTTCATGATCTCGCGATTGTCGGCAAATTGCCGTGGGGTTCAAGCCTTCGACGAGTCGGAATCGGTATCTTGTGGCGGGGTGCTGGCAGGAGGGCGATGGCCGGCGTCGGTGTCTGAAGTGGTGACGGTAGAGTCTTCTTCGAGGATGACGGTATCGGTGGCGTCTTCGGGGCCGAGGGTGCTTTCTTCCTCTTCCGCTTCTTCGTCGGCGGTTGCAGGGGAAGTTGTCGTAGATGCGGCTTCGGGCTGGTCGGGGGCTCCCTCTTCTACGGGTGTAGGAGTTTCATCTTCGTCGTCAGTTGGAGGCAGGAGGGAGTCCAAGTCTGTGTCGTCTTCAACGGACGAGAGGGATTCGGACTTTGCCGTAGAAGTAGGTTCTTCTGCGGTGTCTGGTGAGCTTTCTTCCGCCTCGTGTGAAGCATCTTCTTCTTCCGATTCTGGTTCGGCAGATGATGAACGGCCTTCGGAGGAAACGCTGGAGTCGGATTCTTGGATGGTTTCTTCCGTGGCGTCTTCGGGGCCTAATTCGTTTTCGGCATCGGAGGCGGTCTCGGTAGAAGCTCCAGCTTCGGCGGTTCCTTCCGCGCGTGGTGAAGGTTCCTTCTTCGCTTTTGGCTTGGCGGGTGGGGGATCGGTGATGCCGGGGAACACGACGCCGTCGGCGTATTCGATGAGGTAACCTTCGCTGTTGAGCCAATGGAGATCTTTCAAGACCTGCAGTTGAGCAGTCGAAAGTTCATGGGGTGCCGGCGAAGGGGCGGCAGGCATGGGCGGGGTTTTGACAGCAAAGAGAGAAGGGGCTGGTTCCGGTGCTGGCGCAACCTCAGGCGTTTCTTCCTGCGCAGCGGCTGGCTCTTCAGCCTCAGCCCCTGCTTCAGCTTGCTCATCAACGGGCTCAGCGACTGGCTGCTCGGATGTGGGAGATGCGGAATCAGACTCAGGAGACTCTGATTCTGTTTCTGTCGCAGCCACGGCTCCAATTTCCGTTTTGTCTGCTTTCGTTTTTGCTTCCGCTTCGGCTTGCTCTTCAGCGCGGATGCGGGACTCAATGGACGATGCGATGACAGCGTTCGGCTCCGAGGTGTTCTCTGCTTCGTTATGTGCGGAGGTGGAAGAGTAGGCTGCAGCGGCAGCGGTAGCAGCTGCATATTGGTCGGTCTTCGCTGCAGGAGCTGCTGCGGCCTTTGTAGCGGCCTTGGGTGCGTCCGGTTCGGACGGTGCGATGGCCTCGATCAGGTCTTTAGTAAGAATACCCGGCTGGGCCTTTACCACGGACACGATGCGCGAGGCGCGGTCGGAGAGGACCATGCTGGTATTGAGGGCACGCGGACGGGTGCGGCTGACCCAGAGTTTGCCGCCACGACGCTTGAAAATCTTCAGGCCATGATGCTCAAAGCCAACGCAGAGCAATTGCGCGGTCTGCAATAGGTGCTTGCGGGCTTCATCCACGGCGCGGCGCAGATGTGCATACAGGCCGGGATTGAGCAGGTCCTTGGGAATGTTCCCCGGGACGATGCGTTCATGCGTTTCGTAAATCAGGCCTTCGCTGTGGGTCTTGCGGAAATGGGCTTCCATGTCGGCACGGGACTTGAAGCGGGGGGCCTGAGCTTGTGCCTCAGACTCAGCCTCGGTCGGGGAGCCTTCCTCGACGGCGTGTGTGATATAGACCCACTCCTGACCGTGCTTCTGAGATTCCTTCCACTTCGCCACGCCCTCGGGCGTCTGGTCGGTGCGAATGCGACGACGGTAGTCCTCGAAGCTCATATTGCCATACCGCTCGCGGTGGATGCGGTGGGCATTTGTCTGGAAGCTGTGATGGCTGGCAGGCCCGAGCAATTCGCCGCTCAGACCGCAGACGGCCACGCTGGTGAAGTTGCCCTTGGGCTCCTCCAGTTCCGTCTGCTCCATGCGGTAGAACTCATTCATGCCATCGCTATGCATGAACTGGGAGAGTGCCTCCTCACGGCTGAGCCAGAGGGAGCCATTGGCGGGGATCGAATAGAGCTTTTGCGGGCCGTTCTTATCCACCGTGAACTTCACATGAAAACGGTCGCCACTGGCGAGCACGAGCTTCGCGGCATCGAAAACACTATAAGCCTTGCCGGCATTGCGGATCATCGCGCCCATGGCCTCGGTCGCCTTCGACTCGGGCTCGACCTGTGAATTTAGACCGGGAATGTTGGGAGGCGCATCATGGAAATGCCCTTGCCCATGGCCTTGGCCTTGACCACGCTCAAAACGTCCGCCACCGCTGCGGCCACGATCTCCACCGCGATCACGATCACCCCCACGGAAGGGAGGCCTGCCGCCGCCGCCTTCGCGTTGGTCACGGGAAAAACTGCCTGCGCCTGCACCTTGTCCGCCTTTACCAGCGAAGCCACCACCACTGCCCGGGCCACCAGGACCGGGACGGGGACCACGCGGGCGATCCTGGCCTTGTCCTTGACCCTGGCCTTGTCCGCCACCACCGCCGCTACGGCGTTCGCCAAAACCACCTCGCCCCGCAGGAGGCGGACCACGGCGGTCATCGCGACGGCCGAAGCCGCCCTGACCTTGACCCTGACCACGGCCACCTCCACCGCGGCGTGAATCTCCTTCACCCTCTTCAAAGGATTTAAACGGAGTGGACTTGCCAAAGTCAGCTACCCACTTGGGCACAAGCTGTAGGCTGGAGAGGTCGAGCGGAGGTTTGGACTCGGATTCGTCGGACATGGAGGTAGCGAAGGATGAGCCACGATTGTGGCAGTTCCGGAGGGGATGGCAAAAAGTTTGTCAGGAGGTCGGCACCAAGGGCGCGACTCGTCATGGGATGGATAAACGCCGCAGACCGGGCTTTATTTATCTAGGTGCATAGCATTACTGCTTTTCCTGCCAGGCTTCAAATTGTTCGCGGGCAGCGCGGTAGCGGGCACCGCAGCGGGGACATGTCATGGTGATGATCTCGTCTTCCCCAAAGGCGTCGTTCAAATCATCGGAGCTGAGCTTGCCCAGGAGGGGGTAGAGGCGCTCCACCGAGCATCCGCACTGCCAGATATAGGAGCGGCGCTCCAGAAGGCTGAGCGTTTCCTTCTTATCCAGATCGCGGATATCGTTATCGGAGAGGGAGGCGAGCCATTCTTCATCGCAGTCAGGCTGCGCGGTGACCATGACGAAGTCTTCCCCGGCATGGCGGAAGAGACGGGCGAGGCGCTGCTCGCTCTGCTTGTAATAGGTCTCAACGGTGCGGAAGATGTCGGTGCCATTGAACTCTACAATGCTTTGGCGTTCGGTCTTGCCGTTGCGAGTGGCCTGGGAGATGAAGAGGTTCTTCCCGAAATCGCGCACGTCTTCCGTGAAGACACGTCCAGCGACATGGCCGGGGCGGCTGGTGCCCGTGACGAAGAAGTTCACGTGAGGCTTGTGAAAGTTCAGGGTCCAACCGCAGCCTTCATCCTGAGGTCGGGAGGCGAGGTGGAGCGTGAGCGCGGCTAGCACTTCCTTAAACATCTGATCGCTCTGGCCTTCATAGCGCAGGCCGTAGTCCGCCAGATGCAGGTAGTAGTCGATGTACAGGGGCTCAAAGTCGCCGCGGGCCAACAGAGCATTGCGTCCCCGCACAAAATAGGTGCGGACTTCAGTGACGCTTGCGTGGGGATCGGCCATGAAAAGAAAGAGAATGAGAGGAGCTGGAACGGGAGATGGCAAAGACGGCGCGTGCCCGAGGGAACTGAACGCCGTCTGCACCATCGCCACTGCCCAATCCGCATTCACATGCAAACGGGGCAGGGGGGCATCTACCGGGGTAAAGATGGGAAATCCTGCCTCAAATGCAATGCCAAGGATAAGGAATAAAGCGGAAGGGCCTGGCCCGGCTGCTTTGCTATCCCTAGCCTTGCCTTACTTTAGGGGAGGGCTTTGATGAAAAGGTCCTTGTAGAATACGATGCTCTTGGGGTCGTGGCCCTGGATGGCGATGGTGCCTTCGCTGATCTTGCGGCCGTCCATGTTCTTCAGAGTCTTGGATGGATCCCAATCGGCGGGTTCTTCCCAGTCCACGGTCACTTTGTCGTTGATCTTGATAGTGACGTGCTTGCCCACGACCTTGATGGAGTAGTCGAACCACTCGTTGTCAACGTTAGGGGCATTGTCCATGACGTCCTTCACGGCATAGAGACCGCCAGTCTTCTTCTTGTCGGTGTGGGTGGCATTCACCTGGCACTCGTAGCCTTTGGAAGGCCAGCCTTTTTCTTCGAATTGCGTGTGGAAATAGAGGCCGGAGTTGGCGCCGGGGGTGGTCTTCACCTTGGCTTTGAATTCAAAGTTCTTGAAGGAGGCTTTGCCATCTTCACCGACATAGAAGAGGTGGGCGCGACCGCCGGCCACTTTGAGTTCGCCGTTTTCAACGGAGAAGGCATTGGCCTTTTCGTCGGGTTTTTCCTCGGTGGCGGAATTAGCCTTCCAGCCGGTGAGGTCTTTGCCGTTGAACATGGAGACCCATCCTTCCTCGGCAAAGGCCGCGGCACTGAGGGTGAAAACTGCGAATAATGAGAGAAGCGAGACTTTCATGGGCGCGTTTTCGCACGAGGCGGTGGATTTGTCGAGGGGGTTTCTTGGGGGAAGGTGCTGAGAGACGCGCTGTCGTGCGAGGTTTATGACTCATGGAGCCGATGCTTTTTGCGAGGCTGGGAATCAGCGGGGATCAGGATCCCAAGCACTTTCCCTTAGGTGAGGATCGGTCTCGTGGGATTTGAGAGCGCGTAGGGGTGACGTGGCGATGTGAGGGGTGAGGCGATATGGAGAAACCTGTGCAGTGAGCCACCTCGCGAGTTGGTAACCGGGTTTTTAAACGTCAGTCGCTGCATCTATTTCCTCGAGCCCTCACCCTACGAAACGAAAAGAACTAACAACCTATCAATTAATTATGAAACTGACTACAATCCTGATCGCCGCAATGGCGCTGAGCTTCTCCTTTTCCCTCTCTTCCTGTGATACGATGAAGAAAGACTATGGCTCCGATAGCCAAACGTCTGGCACTGGTATGCACACCGGGGCAGGTATGAAACCCAAGACCGATGAGCAAAAGATGAATGCGGGCTCTGCTGGGTCAGGAGCCATGCCTTCGACTCCGCCCGTGACGGGCCGCACGACGGCGCCTCCAAATAATTAACCAGTGAGGGCGATCTGTCTGCGCCGCTCATTGATTTGGCGACCATGACAAGGCTGTTCTGCCGATTGTGCGGGACGGCTTTTTTATAGGTAAGCCGAATAAAACTAGCTTTGCATTCTAGAGATCACGGCCTGCGTTGACCGTGGAGGTTTGTTTGAGCAATCCAAGTTTTGATTTTAGAGGAGAGGTGGTGGGCGCCCTTTTTGTTGAGGTGGTCGAGGTCGAAAAATTCTTCGGATTTGAACTCGTGTTTTTCGAGTTCGTTGAAGTCGTGGAAGGCGGTAAGGGGCTGCTGCTGATCCAGCTTGCGGCCGTGGGTCACCAGGCTTTTAAAACCTTCATCTGTGGTGCCGTTGGGGTCGGCGGGAGGGACGGAGGCCATGCCGGGGTGCATGGGGGTGGTGAGGACGAAGACGGTGATGCCTTTTTGGTTAAGCTTTTTAACGGTAGCGGAAAAGCGATCCCAGGAGTTTTCACACCAATCGAAGCCCACGGGTTCTGTTTTGCTCGCGAGGTATTCCAGAAACTTGTCGCGTGGTTCTAGAGGTGGCGTGCTGCCCATGCCTCGTTTGGACCAGCCCCAGGAGTCGGATTCCTGCAGATGCAATGAGGCGAGGTCGGTGGTGGTAACGAGCTTATTGTCCGAAAGGACAGGCCACAGTTTTGCCTTCTCCAACTGGTCATGCTCATAGCCGGGACTCGCCAGGAACTCTTTGAATTTGCGGCGGTCCTCGCGGTCGGAGTTGAAGTTCCGGCCGCTGATCACCCAGATGACGGTTTCCAGCTTGGGCAGCCCCATGAGGTAGTCGTCCACGATGAGGCACTGCATGTCATTGTTGGATCCCGGGGGTGCGAGATTCAGGGCTTCCGGTGTGGTTTGATTTTCAGCGCCGAGAAGATCCCGCGGGCTGATGCCTTTGGTAGCATGAGAGTTTCCCATGACGACAACACGCAACTGCGGGCGGAGCTTCCAGTAGAGCTTCATTTGCTCGGAAAAATGCCCATTGTAGTCATGGCGGAGAGCCTGGGGCTGGTCGGCCTTATCTTCCGGAGGCATCATGGCCAGAAACCGGGGATGATCCTTTACGAGGTCGAGGTCATCATTCATCGGCACGCCATCGAGCCCGAGGTCTTTATTGAACTTTCTGAGGCTCAGCGTGATCGTCTCATTCTCTTTCGTGCTGATCGGAACGGCTTTGCCGCTGGTGACGGTCCAATGAGCTACGCGGATGACATTCGAATCGAGCTTGCCATGTTCGACGTCGAGGACCTGATATTCCTGCCAGGAGAGAGCATCATCATAAGGTGCGATGTCCCGCGGTGTGCTCACTTTGGAAGTGTGCAAGCGCTTGAGCTTCACTTCCACATCTGCGCCGGGAATCATGTCCTGATCGCAGCCTGTGCCCACGACACACAGAATCGCAGCCACGATGAACGGGATAAATCTCATGAAGAGCAGTGCGGTAAGATAAGCGCGCGCTCTTCAAAAGCAATGTCCGCAAAATCGCATGCAGAGCTATCTGCGCAAAGAGACATACCTCTGGCCGTCAAGAATCGGAAGCATCGCAATGTGCTTTCCTTACACTGGCTGAGGCCGCATCTCTAGCGCGAGTGACCCTAATGCCGTAACCAGACTCTCAAAAAAGAAAGGTGATGCTGGTGGCGGTTGGGATTTGTATTTGAGGTTTGTGTTCTACGAAAGAGCGAGTCCCTAGACTTAAAGTGAGGGAGCAAGACCGGCGCGAGCGCCGGTCATGCAGGGTAAAAGGTGTTAACCTCTAATCTTGGAGACGGCTTTCTTACGGCAGTCGATCGCAAGTTCCCAAGCTTTATCGAGACCCAACTTTTCGACGGAGAAGGATTTCTTCACCACTTTGCCGGGTTCGGGACTCCAGGAGGCTTCGACGTGTTCGTAGATGTATCGCTTGTCGTTTTTGGAGACGATGGTTTTGCGAAGACGAACGCCACGATGACCTGAGGTGTTACGGGCGGAGATTTTTTCCGCGAGTTCACGACGGGTATAGGGCTTCAACTTCTTTTCCATTTTGTCGCGCACGGTGCGAGCTTCTTCCAGAGCACTCTTTTTGCCGCCATGAGCGGAGTCGGAGAAGAACTGGTTGAAACGCTGACCCCGACGATAGATGCGGACTTCAAAGCCGCGCACGGGGCGTTTATCAGGCCCGCCAGCATTGTCGATGCGGGTGATGTTTCTATTCTGTGGATCTTTGGCCATATATTTTTGTTTCCGTTTGTTAATTTGGTTGGTGGATACTTGTGTTATGTCACTGAGGTTTCGTTGTTGGTTGTCCAATCACGTGTGGTACACCTCGAAAAACTCATATTATGGACGCTGATCATGGATCAGCGTTTTCACTTACGAGTTCTTTGAAGAGTTCAGCCACTCGCCGACCGACCGGGCCGACGGACTGGGAAATAGTTTTGCCATTGACGCGTGTGATTGGCTGGACCTGACGCGTGGAGGAAGTGAGAAAAGCTTCCTCTGCATCATTCAGACAATCCATGGGCAATTCTGTTTCATCTACGCGTATGCCGTTCAGTTTGGCGCACTCAATGACGAGTTCGCGAGTGACGCCGGGCAGGCAGCCTGAATTCAGACTAGGGGTGGCAATACACCCGTTCTGTATGATGAAAACATTCGAAGCCGTGCCTTCACACAGATCGCTGCGGGTGTTGCCGAAAAGGGCTTCACCTGCATTCCGCGCTTTCGCGTGACGCATCGCCAGAATATTTTCGCCATAGGAAAGGCTCTTGATGCCGCGCAGCGCTGACCGCTCATTGCGCGGCCAAGGCACGGTGACAATAGTCTCCATCAAACTGAACGTCGATAGCGGCGAAAGCGTGACGGTCATGGTCGGCTCTTGTGCCTCAGCCTGAGGGACCTGCGAGCCTCGTGTGACGGTAAATCGCACGCGGGCCTCGCCGCAGTCATTCGCCAGAAGAGTCTCCGTCATGGCGTGTGAAAAAACCTCCCGGCTGGGCGCTGAAATTCCCAGAATGTCGCACGCCGTTTTCAGCCGCCGCCAGTGTCGGGTCATGGCAAAAGGCCGGCCACCGTAGGTCCGGAGAGTTTCAAAGACTCCATCGCCTAACAAATATCCGGCATCAAAAGGAGAGACCCCTGCATTTGGCAACGGAAGGATCTGTCCATTCATCCATATAAATCTCTGGCAGTCAGGCATTACAACGGCTTTACAATATCAATGAAGATCGTGAAGGCCCTTGGAACAATTGTAAACGATTTCGTTCCCTCATCGTTAATAAGAAATACCCTTATTTGTGCCTAGACTACCGATGGATGATTTATGGATTAGGTGCGCAAACTATTCGGGAAAAGAGATCATCTGGTTGCATCAATCTCGAAAATTAGCTGAGGGATTTGATTGGTTTCTGATGATCCTGGATTCAGAATCACGTTTTTTAGGTTCCGTCGCATCCCTGCTTTCTCTCATTTCTCCCATGCCGCTTCCCACCGATATCCAAGTCAAAGCCGCTCGCGTTTATCTGCTGCCCGTCACCCTGCGGGTTCCCCTGAAATTTGGCCCAGAGACCACCACAGGTGTGGTTTGTCTGCGGACGTGTGTGACGGTGGAGGATCGGCAGGGGAATCGTGCCGAAGGGTGGGGAGAGACCCCACTGAGCGTATCTTGGGTTTGGCCGGCAAAGCTGGCGGTGGCAGAGCGGGCCCGGCGCATGCAGGTGTTTTCCGTGATCCTGGCGGAGAAGCTGGTGGCCTTTGGTGGCATTGGTCATCCACTTGAGATCGGTTACGATTTTCAAAAAGCCGTGCTGATGGAGGAACTGGCGAAGGCCAACGCGGCTGAGGTAGGGGATGGAATGCCGTATCTCGGAGCGCTGGTCTGTCTGAGTGCTTTTGATATTGCCGTGCATGATGCTTATGGGAATCTGCTCGGGAAAGACATCTACGACTGCTATGGGAAGGACTTCTGTAGCCGGGATCTGTCGTCCTTTGTGGAGCCGGAGGAGGGGAGTGGAGTAAACTTTGAAGGGCGCTGGGTGGAAGATTACCTGGTGAGGCCCGGATTGCAGCGCATGCCGGTGTGGCATCTGGTGGGCGGAGTGGATGCGCTGACAGCGGATGACCTTTCCGGCAGTGAGCCGAATGACGGCCACCCAGTGAAACTGGATGACTGGATCGTGCAGGACGGGCTGAAATGCCTGAAGATCAAACTGCGCGGGAATGACCTAGACTGGGACTATGAGCGCATCCTGCGGGTGGCAGGCCTCGGCTTTCCACGCGGCGTGCGCTGGCTGAGCACAGATTTCAACTGCACCGTTAAAGAGCCCGCGTATGTGAATGAGATCCTTGACCGGTTGCTGCGGGATGAACCTGAGGTTTATGCCCGAACCCTCTATGTGGAACAGCCTTTTGCATATGAGCTCGAACACGATCTCATGGATGTTCGCAGCGTGTCTGCCCGGAAACCGCTCTTTTTAGATGAGAGTGCCCATGACTGGGAATTCGTTAAACTCGGACGGAGCCTGGGGTGGAGTGGCGTGGCTCTGAAGACCTGCAAAACACAGACGGGCGCGCTGCTCAGTTTGAGTTGGGCCAAAAGTCATGGCATGCCGCTAATGGTGCAGGACCTTACCAATCCGATGTTGGCGATGCTGCCACACGTCCAACTGGCGGCACACGCGGGTACCATTCAAGGCGTGGAGTGCAATGCCATGCAATTTTACCCTGCTGCCTCTGAGAAAGAGGAAGTGGTGCACCCCGGAATCTATGTGCGCCGGGGCGGGGAAGTGGATCTTTCCACGCAGCAGGGGCCGGGATTTGGGTATCGACTGGAGGCCATGAAGAGGCCGCTCCCAGAGCCGGCCGCAGCGTATTAATCACCTGGGGGCTGCCCAGATTTGGCAACTCTTTCGATTTTTTGGCAAAAAATGGCAAATTTTGCCTAATAGGATTACATTTCGCCCGTTTCTCGCACAGGAAATCAGTAAACTGTACCCTGCTATATCCCGCTAATTCACCACTCATCCATGAAAACCAAACATCTGTTGCTCGGCGTGTGTATCATCACGTTGGGCGTGCTCCAGGCCAGCGCGGCTTCCCGCGTGTGGACGGACAGCCAAGGCCGTAAGGTCGAAGCGTCCTTCATCAAATTGGAAGGCGACATCGTCTACATCCAACTGGCCAATGGTCAGGTGTATCCATTGCCTCTGGCTCGGTTGTCTCCTGAAGACCAGGCTGCCGCGAAGACTCTGCCTCCCGCAGAAAACGCCAATGCCATGACGTCCGTGCCGACGAATGCTTCCGCGAAACAGGCTGCACAGAAGATCGACCAGATCGTGGAATCGGGGATCATCAAGGCCAATCCGAAGCTGGCTGAGGCTTACAAAAAAGAAGCCGAAGAAATGATGAAGGGTGGCAAGACGCCTCCTCCTTTCGTGCCGCTGAAGCCAAACCCGCTCATGAGTGATGAGCAGTTCGTACGCCGCGTCTACGTGGACATCGCTGGCCGTATTCCGAACTACGCGGAAGTGACTGAATTCCTCAAAGCCGCGAACACCGACAAGTCGGCACGCGCCAAGCTGATCGACAAGCTGCTGGATTCCGATGGTTACACCAGTAACACGTACAATTACTTCGCCGAAATGCTGCGCATCAAGGACCGCTTTGACGGTGCTGATTTCGTACGCGGACTTCCTTACATCCAATGGCTGAAGGAGCAGGTCAAAGCGAACGTCACCTGGGACAAGATGGTGTATGACATGCTCACTGCAGACGGCAAAGTGTGGCACAACGGCGCCGCCGGTTACCTGCTGCGTGACTCGGGCATGCCCTTGGACAACCTGGCGAACACTCTGACGGTTTTCCTCGGCACGGACGTGGCCTGTGCACAGTGCCATGACCATCCTTTCGCTGACTGGACCCAACGTCAGTTTTATGAAATGGCCGCTTACTTCGGCGCGACCACCACCCGCCTGAACACCCGTCAGGTGAAAGCCAAGCGCGGTGAAACCAGCCAGGGCATGGCAGGCGACCCTTCCAGGAAGCTGGTGGATGACGCCGTTGCTATCATGGAGAAGAACGGTGTGGATCCTCAACGTTACCGCAACCTTCTGCAAAATGTGGTCGGCGCGAACCGCTACGTGGTTAGCGACCTCGACACGAACAGCATGAAGCTGCCTCACGACTATAAATACAAGGACGGTTCCCCTGGCGAGGCTGTGGCCCCTAAGCTGATCACCTGGTCTGAAACCGATCACCGTAATCCTGCTTACCAGGAAATCGAAGGCGGCATGAAGAAGGGCAAGAAGTCCGAAGGCGGTGTGAAGGACGCGGAAAACCTCCGTCAAGGCTTTGCCAAATGGGCGGTGCATCCTGCCAATCCTCGTTTCGCGATGACCATCGCCAACCGGATGTGGGCTCGTGCTTTCGGTGTCGCTCTGACCCCGACCGTGCGTAACATCGACAGCCCGGATGAGTCTTACAATCCTGATTTGCTGAAGCACCTGACCGCCGAAATGGTTCGTGTGAAGTTCGACCTCAAGGAGTTTATGCGCATCGTGTTCAACACGAACGCGTATCAGCGCCAGGCCACGACCGAAGAACTGGCCATGGGCATGCCTTACTACTTCCAGGGCCCTGTGCTGCGCCGCATGACGGCTGAGCAGGCTTGGGATTCCTACATGACGCTGCTCATGGGCAACCCTGACAGCGCCAAGAACACCGAAGCCGACCTCTATGGCCGCTCCGTGGACATGGACCTGACCAATCCGAAGCTGGATGCGCAAACCGTGCTGCAAAAAGTGGCGGCGGTGCAAACCATCGGTGAAAAGCAACGCGCCAAGCTCGCTTCCGGCGGCCTCGCGATGATGGAATCCGACAGCATGATGGACAGTAAGTCCAAGGGCAAGGATGACAAGAAGGGCGGCGCTGCCATGATGGAAGAAGGCATGATTGCCACTTACGGCGGTATGAAGCTCATGCGTGCCTCTGAACTGGAGCAGCCCGCACCGGAAGGCCACTTCCTGCGTGACTTCGGTCAGTCCGAACGTCTGCTCATGGACGGTGGTTCGAAGGAAGGCAGCGTGCCTCAGGTGCTGACGCTCATGAATGGCAAAGCTCAGGAAATGCTGACGAATCCGGATTCCCTGATCTTCCGCAACATGAACGCGGTGAAGTCCCCCTCTGAGAAGGTGGAAGCCATGTTCCTGAGCATCTTGGCGCGCCGTCCGACTCTGCTGGAGAAAGACATCGCGAAGCGTGAACTGAGCTCCCATGGGGAAGCCGGTTATTCGAACATGATCTGGGCGCTGATCAACACCCGTGAATTCAGCTTCATCCAGTAATCCATCTTACACATCACTCACTGATACTCTCACTCATTACCTTCTTTTAGACTCATGAAGAATCCATACCTCAAGCTCGATCCGGCCTCCCGCCGTGAGTTCATGCTGAAGACCGCTCAAACCGCTCTTGGCGTCAGCGTTCTCGCCGGCATGGGCCGCAATACATTCGGCGCGGAAGCCGCTCCTCCTGCCGGCAAAGGTGGCAAGGCTAAGGCCGTCATCTACCTCTACATGCAGGGCGGCATGAGCCATATCGACACCTTCGACCCGAAAACGGGTTCCACGAAGGGCTATAAGGATCCGATCAGCGCCACCGGTGCAGACATGCAGCTCGGTGGTTACATGACGAACATGGCCAAGCATGGTGATAAGATTTGCGTGGTGCGCTCCATGTCCTCCAAGACCGGCGTGCATGAAGCAGGCACCTACATCATGCACACGGGTTATGATCCTCGTGGCACGATCGTTCACCCAACTCTGGGTTCCTGGGCGCAGCACTTTAAGGGCCGCTCCCACAAGACGCTTCCTTCCAGCGTGGTGATCGGTGCAGGTTCGGCGAACGCGGGGTTCTTCGCGCCAGCGCTGGCTCCTGTGCCTATCAGCAATGCAGAGACTGGTCTGCAAAATTCCAAGTCCTCCGTGGGCGAAGACATGTTCAAGAAGCGCATCGACCTTGTGAATGAGTTCGACTCCGCTTTTCGTGACAAGTACAAGAGCAGCGAAGTTAAGGCCTACACAGAGTTCTACGATGAAACGATGAACCTGCTGACCAGTTCCGACTTGGAAGCATTCGACCTGTCGAAGGAAGATGCCGCTACGCGTGAATTGTATGGCCGTGGTTTCGGTCAGGGCTGCCTGCTGGCCCGCCGCCTGGTTCAGTCTGGCGTGCGCTTCATCGAAGTGCGCACCGGCGGTTGGGACATGCACAACTACATTGACGAAGCAATGGATCGCGTCGGTGTCGGCATGGACAAGGCTTTCGCCGCTCTGCTCACCGACCTTAAGCGCACCGGTCTTCTTGATTCCACGCTTGTGGTGCTCGGTTCCGAGTTCGGCCGCACGCCTGAGATCAACGAAAACAGCGGTCGTGACCACTATCCGAAAGTGTACTCCACCGTCTTCGCCGGCGGCGGCGTGAAGGGTGGCTACGTCTACGGTTCGTCCGACAAGGACGGCAAGGAAGTTTCCGATAAGCAGGTCAATGTGCAGGACTTCATCGCAACCATCGGTGCGGCCATGGGCCTGCCCGTGGATGAAACCGTGATGTCTCCTTCCGGTCGTCCATTCCGTGTGGGCGACATGAAGGGCAAGGTGGTGTCCGACATCTTCGCGTAAGCGAATCAGGTCAGCTTTCATCTAGCAGCAAGTTTGAGGAACCCGGTCAGAAATGGCCGGGTTCTTTTATTGTTGGGGGGATCCGACGTAGGCGATGTCGTGGTGTTAGAGAGGGTGGCATTTTTTTACGCGAAGACATAAAGACGCTAAAGGCGCTAAAAAGGCGACTCTTGTGGGATTGAAGCACTCCTCTGCTCAACGCCTTTCCGTCTTGCCATTTGCGGACAAACTTGGTAAACCCATGGAGTTGTTAAAGGACGTTCTAATGGCGGGGGACGGATCGCCGTTTATCTAAGTAACCCAAGTCTGCGTATAAAGCCTATGCATGGTTCGAGCGTGATTCAGGAATTTATCGATGCGGTGCGGTCTCGCCTGGGATGGGCACGGGCGGTGGCGGTGTTTTCCATAGGGCTGCTGGCCGTGGCTTCATTGTTGGCGGTGTGGGCCTTGTGGTGGATCATTCCAGGGTATGCGGTGCGGGGAGTGAGTTATGTCGTAGCGGCGGGTGTTTGGATCATCGGATCGTTGGCCGTGCTTTTGTTCTGGAAACCATCCCGCAAGATTGCGGCGAGCACAGCGGACCGGGCGTTCGGATTAAAGGACGCCTTGGTTTCGCACCTTGGATTTACCCAAGAGCATCGCGCCGGCGATTTCTATGCCCTGCAAACGCAACAGACGGCGGATAAGTTGGGCAAGCTGGACGTGAAGCAAATTCCCGTCACATGGCCCAGACGCATGCTGGCCATTGCGGTGATCGTTTTAGGCGCTGCCGTGTGGATGGGATTCCGCAAGCCGAGCGATGTGGTCGTGCAGCGGCTGGTGCTGGAGGAAGAAACGCACTCGAAGACTGCGGAGATCAATAAAGAGCTGAAGGAGCAAATCGAAGAACTGATCAAACATACGCCTGATGATGAGCAGGAACTGCTGAAGCCGGATGAGTGGCGCCAATGGGTAAAGCAACTGGAGCAGACCAAAGATCAAAAGGAAGCGTTGCGGCAATATGCCGAACTGGAGCGCCGCATGCAGGAAGCCGCGCAGAAGCTTAGCCAGCGTGGCCAGGAGCAGCTGCTGTCCAAAGCTGCACAGGAGCTCCAGCAGGAGGCCGAGCTCAAAGCCACCGGCAAGAAACTGGAAGAAAAGAACTACAAGGAGGCGGCGGCCGATCTGAAGAAGATGGAACTCCGCGCGGATGTGCAGAAGCCGGATGAAGCGCGCAAGGAAATGGCGCGGCTCAAAGCGGCAGCACAGCGTCTCGCGGCGGCGGCGAAGAGCCATCAGCAACGGAGCGGCCAGCAGGGACAAGGGCAGGGGAAGCAGTCCAACTCCGAGCAGAATCAAGCCCAGGCGCAGCAGGGGAAGTCCGGGCAACAGGCGGGCGCTCAAGGCTCGCAGGGGGACAAGAGCGGATCACAGATGCAGGACGCTATGGAAGGGCTCGATCAGGCCATGCAGATGTATGAAAAGGCTCTGCAATCGCCCAATTCCGACAAACAAAACGCCAGCCAGTGCCAGAGCCAGGCCAATGCGCAGCTCAACAAGCTTTGCAACAGCCTCTCGCGTTGTTCGAGTCAGCGTGAGGCGATGAAAAAAATGATGTCCTTTTGCAAGGCCTGCTCCCAGTGCCAAGGCTACTTAGCTAACAAACAATGTCAGTCACTCGGCCAGTGTATGGCCACCGGTCAAGGCAAAGGCATTGGCTCAGCCAGTGTGGATTCCCGCCGAAGTGAGACGGAGCTAACCCAGGACAACGGCAATCGCGATCAGCTCCAGGGGGTGAAAGGACAGGGGCCTTCCCAAACCAGCATCGAAGCAGCAGATAGCGGCACCGGCACGGCCACACGTATGATCAAGGCGCAGGAACGGAGCTGGCAGCGGCAACTGGAGTCCTTTGTGCAACGCGAAGATGTGCCCGCCGAGGTCAAGGATGGCGTGAAGGAATACTTCAAAGGCATCCAGCAAGTGGGCGAAGATGCCAAGGCGAAGTAACTTCGATCCCTCGCCTATCCACGCTGCTGGTTGGTTCTCTATCGTCACGGTCAAAACTCATTTTCCCATTCATCCCATCACATGTCCGCGTCTGTTCTCGATTCTCCCGCTGCTGCCGCCCAAACCACCGCCAACACCGAGGCGTCGATCACACACTTCCGGGAGACTTTTGACAAACTGAGGAAAGAAGTTTCCCGGTTCATGGTGGGTCAGAAGGACATCATCGATCAGGTGCTGATCTCGGTGGTCTGTGGCGGTCACGTTCTGCTGGAAGGCGTGCCGGGCTTAGGCAAAACCGCGCTGGTCCATACGCTGGCGCGAGCCTTGCATCTGAAGTTTCAGCGCATTCAATTCACGCCGGATTTGTTGCCGGCGGATATCGTGGGGACACAGATCCTGGTAGAGAAAGAGGGACGCAAAGTCTTCGAATTTCAGCCTGGACCGGTCTTCTGCCAGATCTTGTTGGCGGATGAAATCAATCGTGCCACGCCCAAGACGCAGTCCGCTCTGTTGGAAACCATGCAGGAGAAGACGGTGACGGTGGCGGGCGCGACGCACAAGCTCAGCATGCCGTTCTTCGTACTGGCCACGCAAAATCCCATTGAGCAAGACGGTACCTATCCGTTGCCGGAAGCGCAGTTGGACCGATTCTTCTTCAAGCTCTATGTGCCGGTGCCAGACCATGATGACTTCGTGGAGATCCTGAATCGCACGGGCGGCAAAGAGTTGCCGCAGATCGAACCCGTGGCCACGGGCGATGACATTCTCAGCATGGGACAACTTGTTCGCGAGGTGCCTATTGAAAAGAGCGTGCAGGATCATCTGGTGCGCGTGGTGCGCGCCACCCATCCGGTGGATGCACGAGCCACGGCCATGGTGAAGAAGTATGTCCGGCATGGATCGTCACCGCGTGGTGCGCAGACCATACTCGCCGCAGCGAGAACGAGCGCGCTGCTCGATGGACGCTACCACGTGGCGAAGGAAGATATCGCCCGAGCCGCAGTGCCTGCCCTACGTCATCGCATCCTGCTTTCTTTTGAAGGGGAGGCGGAGGGCATCAAGACGGACGAGGTGATCGCCGATGTGCTGAAGCAACTGGGCGAGTGATTCATTTCCACTCTGCACCGAGATGCTGACGGATCCCGCTTTCATGCGCCGCCTGGAGTCGCTGTACCTCCTGGCGCGGAAGATCCTGGGCGGCTCGCTGCAGGCCGACCGCCGCACTTCGAAGAAAGGCGCAGGCATCACTTTTGCGGATTATGCCCAGTATTCATTGGGGGATGACTATCGCTCCATTGACTGGCGCGTGTATGCGAAATTCGAATCACTTCTCATCAAGCTCTTCGAACTGGAGGAAGATGCCACCATATACTTGTTAGTGGATTGCAGCCCCTCCATGGCGAGCAAGCAGTTGTATACCAAGCAGCTCGCCGCAGCGCTGGGGTATATCGCCTTGAATACGCTGGACCGGCTGGCCGTGTATGGCCTGGCGGACAAACTCCGACCCATCTTTGATCCCGTGCGCGGAAGAAATCAGGTGCTGCCGTTTCTGAAGTCGCTGGAGTCAGCCGGAGGGTTCGGCGTGGACACGAACTTCACGGCCTGCGCGCGGGAGTTCGAAGCGCGGCATCGCCGCAAGGGATTGGTCTGCGTGATCTCTGACTTCTTCTTTCCCACTGGCTTCGAGGAAGGCCTGAGCCGCTTGCAATGGCACAAGCATGAGGTCTTCTGCTTGCAAGCGCAGGACGAACAGGATCGGCGTTGTGAGTTCAAAGGGGACTGCACCCTTGAATGTGTGGAGACCGGCGCCAGCCAGCGGGTGACCATCACGCCTCGCGAGGCGAAGATGTATGAAGACGCGGTAGCAGAGTGGAATGCCCAACTGAAGTCTGTCTGTGCAAAGCGCGGCATCGGCCTGGCTTCCACGACGACGGATAAGCCCTTTGATGAAGTGATCCAGGATCTCTTGCGGCGGGGAGGCCTCGTCGGCTGAGCCATGCAGTTCCTCGCCCCTTCATTTTTGTGGACACTCGCCGCGCTGGCTCCGCTCGCGGCAATCTATTTTCTTAAGGTGCGACCGCGCAAACGTCCGGCGACGGCTTACTTTCTGTGGCAAAAGATCTTCACGGAGAAAAAGGCTTCCGCGCTCTTCAAAAAGTTACGTGATCACTGGTCCCTGTTACTGATGATGCTGGCGTTCGCCGCTATCGCCTTTGCCCTGGCCGAGCCAGACTTCGCCGGGGATGAACGCAAAGACCTGCTCATTGTGGTCGATCATTCTGCGTCCATGTCCGCACTGGATAGCAAAGGTAACTCCCGGCTGGCTTCGGCCAAGAAGCGGGCACGGGATTTGATTGCGGCGCTCAACGGCTCCCAGCGTGCGGCGGTTGCATCCTTTTCCGATCATACCGAGATGCGCGCCCATGTGACGCGGCACCGCAAAAGCCTTCTCGATGCCGTGGACGGCATTCAGCCAACGGAACTGCCGTCGCGCGTGAACGCCATTAAATCGCTTCAACCCGGCACTGAATGGATGGAAAATACGCGCGTCATCCTCATCACGGATGGATGCCTGGATGCGGCCGTGGAAATGCCGCAAGTGGAATTGCTGCTGGTAGGTGACGACCGGCCCAATGCAGGCCTGGCACGCGCGGATCTCAGACCGGTGCCAGGTGGAGTTAATCGCATGGGATTGTTCCTAGTGCCCGTGTCATCATTTCCGGATGGAACCAAAGCCGATGTGCTGCTGAGGCATGAAGACAGCAGTCAGTTGATCAAGGTCATCCCATTGACCCTGGCCAACGGGGAGAATCCAGCGGTGACGCTTTTATTGGATGATGCGCCAGCCGGACGATGGACGGCCTCGCTCAGCCTGGAAGATGCCCTCGCCACGGACAATACCGTTTACCTGAGCGTGCCCGCACGCGAACCCGTGCCAGTCGGCATCCTGGCAGATGATCCCTACTTCCTGCAGCATGTGGTGGGCGCATTTGAGCGCAGTGGTAAGGAACTGACGTTGACCGCTGACGCGAATTCCGCGAAGCTTTTCCTGGCCAGGGGGCAGACGCCGTTGCAGGGTCACGCCGTGGTCTTTCAGCCACAAGGCGATTCACCTTTCTGGACCGCGCCGGGCGAGGAATTGGCCGCTGTGGTGCCACAAGTCATGATGAAGGACCACCCGCTGCTCCGCTTTGTGGATGCGGAGACGATGGCTTTCACGGGCGCGCGGAAGATCACGGCTCCTGCGGGTTCGCTGGTGCTCGTGCAGGATGAAACAGGGACGCCGCTGATCCATCTGATGAATCGTGGCGAGCAATCCGTGTGTGTGGTGAACATGGACCCGCTCGCAGCGCAGTTTTATCTGTCCGCCTGGTTTCCGGTGCTGGTGCACAATGCAGCGGCGCATCTTACACATCGGAATACAGCGCCACCCGCCACAGTTCCTTGCGGGCAGAGTCAGGAGGCGCCAGGGCTTGCCACAGGAGAACTGGCCCAGATCGCGAGGGAAGGTGGCGCGCCGCGCGACTTTGTGGGCCCGGCCACTGGGCCACTCGTCCAGTCGGGATTTTACACCGTAACGATGGAGAAGGGCGGCGCGGCCACGGATGGCAGAGCCACGGTATTGGGATGTTCGCTGGTAAGCCCGGAGGAATCGTTGCCGAGAGCAGCCCAACTGAAAGAGACCGCCACGCCGGTGGCCAGCGGGCAGTCGCCTTCATATTGGCTGCTCGTTTTCGCGGTCGTCGTCCTCGCAGCCGAGTCGTTACTTTATCACCGGCGGAAGGTCGGATAGCCCGGCATCTACCCATCGTCGGATCATATGGACTTCACCACCTTCACCCCTTTGCTTTGGCTGCTCGTGCTGGCAGCCGTGGGGGTGGGCTTTTATCGCTCGCTGGTGGATCGTCCCACAGGCTTGAAGTGGGCTTCGCTCATATTCCGGGTCTTGGGCATCATTTTGTTGGTCCTGGTACTTTGTCAGCCCTTCCTTTCGCGGAAGAGTCAGGATGCGCATGTCATCTTCCTGGTCGATGTCTCCCAGTCGGTAGATCTCTCCTCGGCTAAGTCGGCGCTGGATCAGGTGGATACCGCCATCAAGGAGCTGAGACAGGGCGACAGCTACTCGCTCTTCGCCCTGTCAGACGGCTTGCGGGAGAAGCCCATCGCTGACTTCCGTAAAATGCTCGACGACTGGAGCAAAGGCGTGGCGGATGACACCTACCGCTCGAAGTCACGTTTGGGTCAAGGTTTGCTGGCGGCGCGTCTGGCTTTCCCGGCAGGCAAGGCGCAACGCATCGTGTTGTTCAGCGATGGTGCGGAGACGGATGTCGCGGAAGATTCGGCCAAGGCCGTGGCACAGATGAAGAGCGAGGGAGTGGATCTGCGCTTCGTGCCCCTGAAAAGTCTGGACCAACCGGAGGCGTCCCTGGCTGCGCTCGAGACGAATTCGGCTTTTGCCTTTCACGGCGAAGTCCTGCGCCTGACCGCGCGAGCCGTCGCGAACCGGCCCATGAATGCCAAGGTGCGACTGCTGAACAAAGGCGTGGCCGTGCAGGAGAAACCCGTGAGCCTTAAAGCCGGTGAAGAAGCACGCGTCTGGTTTGACGCGGAGATGACGACACCGGGGCCCAGTGTGTGGACGGCAGAACTGACACCGGAGCAGGATCATTTCCCCATCAACAACCAAGCCACCACGACCATCACGGTGAAGGGCAAGCCTCGGCTGCTGATCCTGCATGAGGATGAAAAGAAGATGCGTCCCTTTGTCCGTGCGCTGAAGGGGCAGGACTTCGAGGTGGATCTGCGCGGTAAGCGTGGCCTGCCGTCTGATATGGAGGAACTTCTGGCCTTTGATGCGGTGATGCTGGCGTACATGGCAGCCACGGACATGACTGCGCGCCAGATGGGGCTGCTGCGGGCGTATGTGGCGGACTTTGGTGGCGGCCTCATCATGTTAGGTTCGGACAACAGTTTCGGTCTCGGTGGATATTATAAGACACCGGTGGAGGAAGTCCTGCCGTTGGTGTCACGTTTTGAGAAAGAGAAGGAGAAGCCCTCGCTGGCCATGGTGTTGGTCATCGATAAATCCGGCTCGATGTCCGGTCTACCCATCGAACTGGCGCGCCAGGCGGCCAAGAGTGCGGCGGAACTCCTCGGCCCACAGGATCAGATCGCAGTGGTGGGGTTTGATGGCGATGCACAGGTCATTTGTGAGATGACCTCAGCCTCTCAGCAGGGCAGCATTCAGGCGGCGATTGACTCGCTGGATGCGAGCGGAGGAACCTTTATGTACCCCGCCATGGTCGTGGCGAAAGACATGCTGGACCGAACCTCCGCAAAAGTGAAGCATGTCATCTGCATGACCGATGGGCAGACGCAAGAGGCAGATCACATGGGGCTGACGCAGCAGATGGTCGATGGCGGCATGACCGTCTCCACCGTGGGCTTGGGAGATGGTGCAGCGCGTGATCTTTTGCAGCAGATCGCTGAGGTTGGGAAGGGACGCTATTACGAAAGCAACGACCCTCAGTCGCTTCCGCAGATCTTCACCAAAGAGACCACTCAGGCATCGAAGTCAGCGGTGCAGGAGGGCCTATTTCAACCGATTGAGGTCATGGAGCATCCCATGCTGTCAGGGTATCAGGCGGATGGTTTGCCCGTGGCTCTGGGTTATGTCATGACCGAGCCGAAGCCAGCCTCTCAAGTGTTGCTCGCGGCGGAGAATGGCGATCCCATGCTAGCCGTGGGTCGGTTTGGTCTTGGCATCGGGGTCGCTTATACATCCGACCTCACAGAAGTGTGGGGTGGGGAATGGCTGGCTTGGGATGGCTGCGGGCGCTTCTGGGCACAGGTGTTGCGCGGAGCCTTGCGGAAGTCGGATGTGGCTGGACTGGAAGCTCGCGGCGAAGTGCGCGGAGATGAATGGATCATGCGCGTGGAACGCACGGGCGATGATCGCAGCCCGGTGAGCCGTATTCCCTGGCAGGCACAGGTGTTGGATGAAAATGGCAACACCCAACCGGTGACCATGCGCGAGACCGGACTGGGCCGCTATGAAGCCCGAGTGCCGATGGGATCAAGAAAGCATCTGAGCTTGCGCTTGCACGATCGCGAGCATGACAAGCTGGAGGTGAAGCATTTTCATGCGCCTTACCCGGCGGAATATCGTCTGGATGGCAAACCCGCGCCGCTCCTGGCAGCGCTGCCCGCGATGGACAAAGGAAAGATAGTGGAGGGGCTGGCGCCTGCCCAACAAGCGACGCCGATTAACCAGTGGTTCTCCTGGCTGGCGCTGGCGTGTTTGGGGATTGGGCTAGTGCTCAGGCGGGTGTAGTTTGCCTTGCGCGTTCTTCCTTTTGCTACTCTTTTGCCTTTATCAAAGATACCGACTCAAGCTCCCCAGCTGGAAGCATTTTCATAAGTATCTCGAGGGAAGGTTTATCAGGAAGGTCAGCTTTTATGTTGGCCCATTCAAATTGGCCACGGCCATCCATCGCTAGATAAATCGTAAAATTGTCGGAGCGAGTAAAGCAAAAAACGGCTCTCACATCGATACCGCTTTTTTGGTCATTTCTTTTCAGCTCTCTAAGTTTGCCGACTGTGTCTAATACAAATTTGTCTAGACCATGAATATGGGTCTCGTTGATGCAACTTGGATCTCCAGAGACGGGATTGATGCTTCCAATGATACCTTCGGTTGTCATGGGCACGAATGTGTCAGAGGCCAATGGCATGAAATACACTTTGATGGTTGAAACCCAAACGGGCTCACGGTAGGGGACTTCTTCTGCAAGGCCTGGCACGGCTGTGACAAGGTAGATGATTACTAGCCCGAAGTGGTGTATAGCTTTCATAGTATTGGAGAATAGCGAGCCGAACGTAAGAGAACTATCGTGAACTCTTCTTCCCCTCCTTAAACCTCACCAGCGTCTTATCCCTCTCCTCATGGTGATCCACAATCGGTAGCGGATATCCCTTTGCGAGTGGACCACCATCACCAGGTGGCTCATGCAACTTCTCAGCGGGGACATCCTTCAATTCAGGCACCCACATCTTGATATATTCTCCCTCAGGATCGAAGCGCTTGCTCTGAAGCCAGGGATTTTGAATCCGGAAATAGGGCGCGGCATCTGCCCCGGTGCCGGCGCTCCATTGCCAGCCGCCGTTGTTACTGGCGATCTCTCCGTCGACGAGTTGTTGCATAAAGAATTTCTCACCCAGCATCCAATGACAATGAAGATCCTTCGTGAGAAACATGGCCGTGATCATGCGCAAACGATTGTGCATCCAGCCGGTGGCGAGGAGTTGTCGCATACCCGCGTCCACGATGGGGAAGCCAGTTTTACCCTGTTGCCACGCTTCGAAATCCTTATCCGCAGAATCCCAGCGCACTTGGCGGAACTCCGGATTGAAATCCGTCTCAAGAACCTCCGGCCAATAGTGCAGCACGGCCACATAAAACTCGCGCCAGGCCAGTTCCTTGATGTAGGTCTGTATGCTTTCTCTCGCTTTGGGAGAGGTCGTCGCTGCTTCTGCTTGTTGGCAAAGTAGATAAAGCTCCCGAATGCTGATGAGGCCATACCTCAAATCGGGACTGAGTCCAGAGGTGTCATGGCGCGAGGGAATATTGCGCCCATCCTTGTAGTTCTGGATGCGCTGTCCACTGACGAAATCCTTCATCCGTTCACGCGCAGCGCGCTCTCCAGGTGTGGGAATTTTGGCCGCAGGCTCCGAGAGCTTCCAGTGGGCGAGAGTAGGGGGATCTTGGGAAGGAAAGTCCGGCTTCGGGCCGAGCGTGCGAACTTTACCCAGCGGCGGGGACTTCTCCAGATTCAGCCAGCGTTTGCTATACGGCGTGAACACTCGATACGGCGTGCCATCGTCCTTAAGTGCCTCCTCGGGAGCATGGAGCACTGCATCCTTGCATACATGAAACACGACCTTCAGCTTTTCGCATAGCTTGGCGAGTTTCTTCTCAACCTCTTTGCCAAAAGGATCGATGTCCGCGTTCGTGTAAATCGCCTCAGCTTTGGTCTCTTTGAGCAGCTTTTCCAGCTCCTTCAGCGCATCGCCACTGCGAATGATGAGCTTGGAATCAATCGCTTCCAGATTCGCAGCGAGGCTTGCCAGACAGCCGCACAAGAAAAACTGGCGGTTCGGACCCGTCCATTCATGATGCTCCTTCCAATCGCTCAGGATGTATACAGGGATTACCTGAACTGATTCGCTGTGCGCTTTCTGGAGGGCGGTGTTGTCTGTAAGACGAAGATCGCGGCGGAACCAATGAATGCTGACTGAATGCGGCATAAGAGGAAGCGAAACAGGGTCATGCATAAACGCCGCTCAGCACCTCCGCGGATTTGTTCACGAATCTTTGGGTGCCGACTTCTTGCGCTTGCCTAGGGTCGGCAGCTTTGTCTCTTTGCCGTTATCCTTGCTTTCGATGGGTGGCATTTTCAGGATCGCCACCGTCGCATTGTCTTGGCGGGGGAGATCCGCGCAGCGAATGGCAAAGATGAGGGCGTCGGCCAGCTTGCCTGCGGTGGCATTGCGGCCAAACTGGATGAGTTGCTCCAGATGCTTGTGATCCAGGGAGAGAATGCCGTCGCTGGCCGCGACGATGATATCCCCCTTTTGCAGCGGATACGGTTCCATGCGGACATCCACCATGGTGAGCGGCAATCCCATGCAGGCCGACTGCAGGACGTGGCGGTCCGGGTGAACGGCGCCTTCCTCCTTAGTGATCTCGCCGGCCCTGACGCGATCGTCGATGAGTGGGGCCAGAGAATGGTCCGCATTGATGCGGAGAAGCTGTCCTTCTCGGAAAATGAACAAAGGAGAGTCGCCAACGCTGATCCAATGGCAGTTCATCGTCTCCATGTCGACAGTGACGCCGACGAACGTACTGCCCATGGGAGGCCGGTCCCAGGCCACGCGATGGGAGAGCTTGTAGAGATGTTCATTGGCCGTCTCCAGAGCTACCCGCAGACGCCAGGCGGCATCCAGTGTGCTGCGCTTGTAGGCTTTGATGAATTCCGTGACGATGAAGTAGCTCGCCAGGTTGCCACCGATATGTGCGCCCAGGCCATCGCCCAAGCCAATCAGCATGCGACTAAGGGCCGCGTCAGATTTCTTCGAGATATCGCTGAAGGCATAATAATCCTCCTGCTTCTTCCGCTGGCCAATGTACTGGCGGCCGGCGAAATCCCTTTCGACTTGCAACGTCTCCGCGGTTGCGGTGGGGGTGTTGGGGGGGGATGACAGGTTTTCGGACACGGAGGGAACTGGACTTATTCAGCGGAGAACTTGTAGATACAGGTGTGCTGGTAACTATCGCCCGGCATGAGCGTAGTGGAAGGAAATTCTGGTTTGTTGGGGCTGTCGGGGAAATGTTGGGTCTCCAGGCAGAAGCCGCTGCGTGAGATGTAAGGGTGGTTGTTCTTGCCCGTGACGTTGAGGTGATTGCCCGTATAAAACTGCACCCCCGGCGCCGTGGTCGAGACCTCCAGCACGCGGCCGGACTTGGCACCTTTCACACGGGCGGCGCGGTTCAGGCCACCTCCGCCATTGATAATGTAGTTGTGGTCATAGCCTTTGCCGTAGACGAGGGCCTGGAAGCCGGAGCCGATGCGCGCGCCGATCTTGAAAGAGCGAGTGAAATCCAGCGGTGTGCCGTGCACAGACTCTCGGGCTCCCGTCGGAATCTGTGTGGAATCCGTAGGCGTGTATTGGTCCGCGAAGATGGTCGCTTCGTGATTGAGGATGCTGCCGGAACCCTCACCATCGAGGTTGAAGTAACTGTGATTTGTCAGGTTTACGACGGTGGGCTGATCTGTCGTGGCGGAGTATTCGATCTCTAGGCTGTTGTCCGCGGTGAGTTTGTAGACCACTTTGCAGGACAGATTGCCCGGGTAGCCTTCCTCGCCGTCGGGGCTGGTATAGGTGAGCACCAGACTGGGGCCGGAAGAGCGCTGGAATGTCTCCGCTTTCCAGACCTTTTTATCAAAGCCGACTTTACCGCCGTGGAGCGAATTCGGCCCGTTGTTGAGGGCCAACTGATATTCCTTGCCATTCAGGGTGAATTTCCCTTTGCCAATGCGATTCGCATAACGCCCGACAATGCAGCCAAAAAAGGGATTTTTGCCCTCGTAACCGGCCAGATTATCGAAACCCAGCACCACATCGGCCAGTTGCCCGGCCTTGTCCGGCACGAGGATGTTCGTGATGGTGCCGCCGTAGTTGGTGATCTTGACCGTCATGCCGCTGGCATTGGTCAGGGTGTAGAGAGAGACGCGCTCACCCGACTGGGTGGAGCCCCAAGATTCGCTGCTGATACTCATACGGCCGCTGGAGAAACTTTGACAGGAGGCAGCCAGCACCACGAG